>JAABRX010000010.1 GCA_011390675.1 Trueperaceae bacterium
GGTGCTGGTGGCGATGAACCTGCAGGCGTCGTTCCTGACGCCGCCGTTCGGGTTCGCGCTCTTCTACCTCAAGGGGGTGTCGCCCCCCTCGATCAAGACCGGCCACATCTACCGCGGCATCGTGCCGTTCGTGCTCATCCAGTTGTTGATGGTGTTGATCCTGGCGACGTTCCCGGGGATCGTCACCTGGTTGCCCAACCTGGCGCGGTAGCGGCTGGAGCGCGGGCCGGGAGCCTGCGACCACGCAGTGGGGCCCGGTGCGCGCGCACCGGGCCCCACGGGCGAAGGTTCGTGGACGTCGGGCCCGCTCAGCCGCCGTAGACGTAGCGGTGCCAGGCCGCCTCGGAGGTGTCGTGCCAACCGCGCACCGACGCCATGAACTCCTCGTAGGAAGCCACCGCGCGGGCGTAGAAGGGGTCGGCGGCCGCCTTCTCGGCGTTGACCTCGTTCCAGTTCTGCCGGAAGGTGTCGAGCACCTCGGTCGGGAAGGTGCGCACCTCGGTGCCGCTCTCGACCAGGCGCTGCAACGCGGCTCCGTTCTTGGAGTCGTAGTTCGCGAGCATGCGCGTGTTCGCGGAGCGCGCGGCGTTCTGGATGATGCTCTGGTGGCGGACGTCGAGCCCGTTCCACAGGTCGAGGTTGACGTAGAGGCAGAGCGTGGCGCTCGGCTCCTGCCAGCCGGGGGTGTAGTAGTACGGCGCGGCGTTGTTGAGGCCGAGCTTCTCGTCGTCGTACGGCCCCACCCAGTCGGCGGCGTCGATCGCGCCGCGGTCGAGGGCGAGGAAGATCTCGCCGCCCGGCAGCGACTGCACGTTCGCGCCAGCCTTGGCGTAGACCTCGCCGACCAGGCCGGCGGTGCGGATCGACAGGCCCTGGAGGTCGGCCGGCGTGTTGATCTCGCGCTTGAACCAGCCGCCCATCTGCACGCCGGTGTTGCCGGAGTTGAAGGCGATCAAGTTCTCTGGCTCGTTGAGCTCGTTCCACAGCTCCTGACCGCCGCCGACCTCGATCCAGGCGATCTGCTGCTGCGCGTTCATGCCGAACGGGAGCGACGTGAACATGCCGTGCGCCGCACGGCGACCCACGAAGTAGTACGAGGCGCTGTGCGCGAGCTGGAACGCCCCCGACGCCACCGCGTCGAAGACCTCGAAGCCGCCCACCTGGGCGCCGGCCGGGTAGACCGTCACCTCGATCTCGCCGCCCGACATCTCGTTGCAGTAACGAGCGAAGTCCTCGCCACCGCCGAAGATGGTGTCGAGCCCCTGCGGGAACGAGGACACCAGCTCCCAGCGGAGCGTGTTCTGCGCTTTGGCGAACATCAGCGGCGACAGCGTCGCGCTGGCGGCCACCACACCGGCCTTCTGGAGGAACTCGCGGCGTCTCATCAGGGTCCACCTCGTTCTTGGATTTTGGTCGTGAAACCGTCTCGACTCTACCGCAGCCCTTCCGAAGCTGCGCCAAACCACCTTCGAGCCACCAGTACAACGCGTGCCTGACGACGATGAAGGGTCTTCATGCAACGCTCCGGACCGGTCGCGAGACCCCGTGCTAATCTGCCGTTGCTCGGGCCGACGCAGAACGCGCCGCCCCCCGCACCACCCCCCTGTTGGAGGACCCACGTGAAGCGATTCCTCACGAACGCCGCTGCCGCCCTGCTCGCGGCCACCCTCTACGTCGGCTTCGCCCAGGACGGCGAGATCCCCGACCGCCTGGTCATCGGCATGGTGCCCAGCCGCGAGGCGGACGTCATCGTCGACAGCCTCGACCCCTTCGCCGACCTGCTCGCCGAGAAGCTCCTGATCCCGGTCGAGACCTTCGTCAGCACCAACTACGTCGGCCTCGTCGAGGCGATCGGCACCGGCCGCGTCGACATCGGCCTGTTCGGTCCCGCCGCGCTCGTGCAGGCGATGGACCTCTACGGCGCCGAGGTCATCCTGGCGTCGGTCCGCCGCGGTTCGAACACCTACCTCTCGCAGTTCACCGTCCGCTGCGACAGCGGCATCACCGAGTTCGAGCAGCTGCGCGGCCTGACGATCTCCTTCGTCGACGCCGGCTCGGCCTCGGGCTTCCAGTTCCCGTACGTCCACCTCGACACCAACTTCGGCATCAACCCCGAAGAGGACATGTCGTACATCTTCGCCGGCTCGCACGACGCCTCGGTCCTCGCGGTCTACAACGGCGACGTCGACGTGGCCGTCAGCTTCAACGACGCCCGCACCGCCATCGAGAACGAGTACCCCGACGTCATGGACGTCCTGTGCGTGCTCGGCTACACGGTGCCGATCCCGAACGACGGCGCCGTCGTCCGCGCCGGCATCGACGCCACGCTCAAGGCGCAGATCGCCCAGGCGATGATCGAGATCGCCGAGACGGAAGACGGTCAGGCCCTCACCGAGGCGCTGTTCAACGTCACCGCCTTCGCGCCGATCGACCCCGCCGCGTACGACATCGTCCGCGACGTGTCGGCCACCTTCCAGCGCTGACCCGACCGAACTGACGCACGTGCGCGGCGCCGGGGGCCCTCCCCCGGCGCCGCGCCCACGGTGTACGCTCGCGCGTGTCCCATATCTCGTTCCACGACGTCGAGGTCACGTACCCAGGGGGGCTGAAGGCCCTCAAAGGCGTGACCCTCGAGATCCCCCGGGGCCAGTTCGTCGTCATCGTCGGGCTCTCCGGCGCCGGCAAGTCGACGCTCATCCGCACCGTCAACAGCCTCGTCGTCCCATCGGCCGGCGACGTACGCGTCGACGGCGAGAGCGTCACGGCGGCGCGCGGCCGCGCGCTGCGGCAGATGCGCGGCGGCATCGGGATGATCTTCCAGACCTTCAACCTGGTCAAGCGTTCGAGCGTCCTGCGCAACGTGCTGGCCGGTCGCCTCGGCGCCGTTCCGGCGTGGCGCGGCATCCTGGGCGCCTTCCCGCGTGCGGACGTCGCCTACGCCCACGACTGCCTGCGCCGCGTCGGCATCCCCGAGAAGGCGTACGTGCGCGCCGACGCGCTCTCCGGCGGGCAACAGCAGCGCGTCGGCATCGCCCGCGCGCTCGCGCAGAAACCGTCGATCATGCTGGCCGACGAGCCGGTAGCGAGCCTCGATCCGCCGACGTCGCATGCCGTCCTGGGCGACCTCAAGCGCATCGCCCGCGAGGACGGCATCACGACGATCGTCAACCTGCACTTCATCGACATGGCGCGGGAGTACGCCGACCGCATCGTCGGCATGCGCGACGGGGTCGTGGTGTTCGACGGGACCCCGGACGAGGCGAGCGACGCCGTCTTCGAGGACATCTACGGTCGACCGATCGACGCCGACAAGGACCTGCGCGGTGCCTGACGCGCTCGCCGTCCGACCCCCCGCCGCGGCGCGGCTGCGGACGCTGGCGACCCTCGGGATCGTCGCAGCGCTGTTCGTGGTCGCGTACGTGCAAACCGACTTCGACCTCTGGGCGCTGTTCACCGGCTCGAACGACTTCTTCCGCTTCTTCGGCCGCCTCGTGCCCGACTGGACCGCGCTGCCGCAGATCTGGCGCCCCTTGCTCGAGACGATGCAGATCGCGTACGTGGCCACGATCCTGGGCACCTCCATCGCCCTGCCGCTGATCTTCTTGGGGTCGGCGAACACGGCGGTCGACCCCGTCTCGATGTGGATCGCGCGCACCATCCTGACGGTCTTGCGCAGCATCCCCGACCTGCTGTGGGCGGCGCTGTTCGTGCCGATCCTGGCGCCCGGACCGTTGCCGGGGATCGTCGCGCTGACGCTCTTCACCGTGGGCGTGCTCGCCAAGCTCGGCTCCGAGACCGTCGAGGCCGCCGACCCCGGGCCGCTCGAGGCGCTGCGCGCGGCGGGCGCCGGCCGCAACCGGACGATCGCCTACGCGGTGTGGCCCCAAGTGTCGGCCACCATGACCTCGTTCATCCTCTACGCGTTCGAGATCAACGTCCGCGCGTCGGTGATCATCGGCTTCGTCGGCGCGGGAGGCATCGGCCAGCTGCTGCTGCGCTACCTCAACTTCTTCGACTGGTCCGGGATGGCGGCATTGATCGTCGTGATCTTCGTGGTCGTCCTCGCCATCGACGGGCTCTCGGTCTGGGCCCGCTCGAAGCTGATCTGAGGCGCATGCCGTGACCCGTTCCTCCCCCATCCCGCGCCCTCCGGCCCACGTGCGCCGCACCAAGGTCCTGCTCACGCTCGGCGCCATCGCCCTCGTCGCGCTGTTCTTCGTCGCGCTGGCCACCATGAACCTGCCCACCTGGAACCGCGTCCAGAGCGGGCTCGCACGCAACATGATGCCGCTGCTGCGCGGCCTCGTCCGCCCCGAACTCGAGGTCTTGCCGCTCGCGTGGACGTCGATGCTCGAGACCTTCTTCATGGCGATCCTCGGGACCACCCTCGGCGGCGTCCTCGCCTTCCCGCTCTCCTTCCTCGCCGCCGGCAACCTGCTCGGGCGCCCCACCGCCGCGCTCCCCGGCAAGGCCTTGCTGGTCGGCGTGCGCACGTTCCCCGAGATCCTCCTTGCGGTCATCTTCGTCGCTGCCGCTGGACCGGGCCCGACCGCCGGCATCATGGCGATGGGGCTGCACTCGATCGGCTTCCTGGGCAAGATCTTCTCGGACGTGATCGAAGGCATCGACCAGGGGCCGATGGAGGCGATCCGCGCGGCGGGTGGGACCCCGGTCCACGTCTTCCTGTTCGCGGTCGTGCCGCAGGTGTTGCCGGAGTTCCTGTCGAACCTGCTCTACCGCTTCGAGATCAACCTGCGGGCCGCCGCCGTCCTCGGCCTCGTCGGCGCCGGCGGGATCGGCCTGCCCCTCATCCAGCGGCTGCAGTTCCGCCGCTGGGACGAGGTCTCGATGTTCCTGATCGTGATCGTCACGTTCGTCGTCGTCGTCGACCTGGTGAGTTCGAGGCTGCGCCGCCGGCTGGTCTGACGCTCGCCTCGCCCCCCCTTCCCTCGTAGGAGGTCCCATGCCCCGTCGCCTCATCGTCCTGCTCACCGTCCTGCTCCTCGCGAGCGCCGCCTCGGCCCAGAACTGGTTCGGCGTCCGCAGCGGCTACCCGCTCGGCGTCACCGTCCACTACGGCGCCGGCAACGCCCTCGCCAACGGCGCCGACCTGCGCGTATCGGCGCGCGTGGTCGTCGGTCCGAGCGGCAGCGCCTCCTTCGGCGTCGGCGTCGACGCCTTGGTCGACGTGTTCGCCGACGGCCCGATCGGCGCCTACGTCGGCGGCGGCCCGTCGCTCGAAGCCGGTGGCGGCCGCGTGGACCTCGACGTGCACGGCCTGATCGGTGGCGCGTTCCGCTTCACCGACCTCGGTCTGGCGCCGTTGTCCGTCTTCCTCGAAGCGAACCTCGGGGCGGCGATCAGCCTCTCGGGGGGCACGGCGCGCATCCCGACGTTCGGGGCGGCCGTCGGGTTCAACTGGGACTTCTGACGTTCGGCGCGGCACGCGTTGTCCAGCGGTCGAGCGAGGCGTTCGGTCAGTCGTCCAGTACGACGTCGAGCGCCGAAGACCAGACGGCGACGGACCAAACCCCGAAGCCGACGAGCAAGGCGAGCCCGACGAAGCGTGCGACGAAGCCGGCCGGCGTCGCAGAAGTCGCGGCGGCGATCGCCGCGCACGGCACCAGCGGGACCCAGACGATGGGAAGGACGCGGGGGAGGCGGCGGTGGCGCTCGCCGGTCGGGGGAAAGGCCTCGGAGGTCATCGCGGCTCCTCTCAGCGGGGCGCCGCCCGGGGTGGACCCCGCCGGACGGCGACCGCTGTGGGCAGCATGCGCCGCAGCCCCTGTCCGACCCCTGTCCGGACGCTCCCATAGACTGACGCATGCGCCTGAGCACCCTTGGCGTCCTCGAGCTGGAGGGGTCGTCGCTGCGCCGACCCAAGCCGCTGCTCTTGCTCGCCTACCTGGCGATCGAGGGGCGCCGGGACCGCCGGCACCTCGCGGACGTGTTCTGGCCCGCGGCCACCGACGGGCGCAACCGGCTGTCGGTCACGCTCCGGCGGCTCAGAGCGGAGGCACCCGGGTGCGTCGAGACCGACGGCGCCTACGTCGCTTCCCGCGTTGCGTGCGACGCCGTCGCGCTGCGCGACGCGCTGGCGCGCAGCGACGTGGACGCCGCGCGCGCGGCGTACCGCGGTGCGTTCCTGGACGGGCTCGACCTCGAGGTCGGGCTGGACCTCGAGGAGTGGCTCTACGCGACCCGAGAAGCGCTCGCCGATGGCGTGCGCGACGCCTTGATCGCGCGCGCGTCGACGCTGGCCGACCACGGCGACGGGGAGCGCGCCGCGACCCTCGCCGAGGCGGCCGCGACGCTGCCCGGAGCGACGCCGTTGGACCCGGTCGCCGCGGCGCGGCTCGCCGTCCTCCTACGAGGCGGCGAGCTCGACCGCAGCTTGGTGCTGCGGCGATCGGTGACCGATGAAGACGCCGGGACCGCGGCGGCGGTCGCGCGCCCGCGGTCGACGATCCCGCCGCCATCCGGGCATCTCGCCGAGCGGCGGACCTCGTTCGTCGGCCGCGGCCGCGAGCTGAGCGGCATCGCCGACCTGTTCGACCGGTTCGGCGCCCGCCTGGTCACGATCCACGGGCCCGGCGGCGTCGGCAAGACGCGCCTGGCGCTCGAGGTGGCGCGCGACCGCGCCCGTTCCGTCGGGACCGACGCCGTCCACGTGGCGTCCCTCTTGCCGGTCCGCGGCGGGGCCGACCTGCTGCCGGCGCTCGCCGATACCCTGGGCGCGATCCGTTCGCCAGGAAACGACCCGTTCCAGGTCGTGGTCGGCGCCCTGCGCGGCCGACCCGCGTGGCTCGTGTTGGACGAGGCCGAGCACGTCGTCGACGTTGCCGCCCCCGTGCTCGACGCTCTGCTGGACGCCTGCACGGAGCTGAGGCTCCTGGTGACGTCGCGCCGACGTCTGCACCTGCAGCGCGAACACGTGTGGCGCCTCGACGGTCTGGCCGTTCCCGACGCGTCGGTCGCCGAGCTCGCGCGCGCGACCGGCGACGCGACCGCCCTGGCCGACGGCGACGCCGTGCGCCTGTTCCTGCAACGCGCGCGCCAGGTCCGCGCCGACCTGACCTGGCCCCCGGAGGACGTCCAGGCTGCCTGGCGCATCTGCCACGCCGTCGAGGGCTTGCCGCTCGCGATCGAGCTGGCGGCGGTGTGGGTGCGCGCGATGCCCGTGGCGGCGATCGGAACGGCGATCGCGACCTCGCTCGACGCCCTCGCCACGCCGGCCCGCGACGTCCCGCCCCACCACCGCACCATGCGCGCGGTCCTGGAGCGTTCGTGGGCGCTCCTCGACGACCGCGCGCAGCGCGTCCTCGAGCGCTTGTCGGTCTTCGCCGACGGCTTCGAGGCCGAGGCCGCACGGATCGTCGCTCAAGCCGACGTGCCGGCGCTGGCGGCGCTCGTCGACGCCGCTCTCCTCGGCGTCGCGCCCTCCGGTCGCTTCCACGCCCACGCCCTTCCGCTGCAGTTCGCCCGCGAGCGGCTCGCGCGCGATCCGATGCAGCGGGCGGACGCCGAGCGCGCCCACGTGGCGGCGATGATGCACCTCGCCGAGCGTGCGGCACCGCACCTCGCGGACCCCGATCAGGCGGTGTGGTTGGACCGGCTCGAGGCGGACCTCGAGAACCTCCGCGCTGCCCTCGCGTACGCCACGAACCACGATGCAGCCTCCGCCGCCCAGCTCGCGTTCCGGCTCGACCGCTTCTGGACGGTACGTCGGCGCCGTCGCGAGATCGCCGACGCGATGCGGCGCGTCCTGACGCACCCAAGCCTCGCCGAGCCCTGCACGGAGCGCGCGCAAGCGCTCTACCTCATCGCAGCCGCCGAGCACGACGAGCCCGCGGCCGAGGCACCGGCCGCCGAGGCGCTCGCGATCGCCCAGGCGCTCGACGACCCGCACCTCACCGCGCCCATCACGCTGTTCTGGGGCACGCTGGCGCAGCGACTGATGCGCACCGAGGAGGCGGAGCGTTCCATCAACGACGCACTGGCGCGCTTCCGCGCACTGGGCGACGCGAGCGGCGAGGCCGCCGCGCTCAAGGAGCTCGGCACCGTCTTCTACCGCCGCGGCGACGACCCGACCGCCGAGACCTGGTGGCGCGCGAGCCTCGAGGTGGAGTCCGCGATCGGGAACCTCTGGGGGATGGCGTCGCGGACCTACACCCTCGGCCTGATCGCGAAGCGACGCGGCGACCTCGAGGTCGCGCGAACGCTGCAGCACCGAGCGCTCCACCTGAACCGACGGTTGCGCGACCCACTCGCGTGCGTCCACGGGGTCGAAGCGCTCGCCTGCATCGCGAGCGTGGCCGGCCGGCCGCTGCGGGCCGCGCGCCTGTGGGGGGCGGTCGAGGGCGAGCGCGAGGCGCTGCGTCTGGAGCGCCTTCCCGATGCCGAGATGGCCCACCGTGAGGATACCGCCGAGGCGCGCGCGCAGATCGACGAACCCCGGTTCGCGGCCGCCTGGGCGCGCGGTCGCCGCGAGGGGTTCGAAGCGATCGTCGTCGAGGAGCTGCGCCGGGCTCCGGGCGGGGCAGGTGCCAGCAGTCCGCCGGCACCTGCCTGAGCGGCCTCCGGACGCCCTGCGACCGCTGATAGACTCGCTCCCATGAGCATCCGGCCCGATTGGTGGATCCGTGAACGCGCCCTGGAGGGCATGATCGAGCCCTTCACCGACCGCTTGGAGCGCCGCGGAGTGATCAGTTACGGCCTCTCGAGCTTCGGGTACGACCTGCGCGCCGCGCCGGAGTGGCGCATCTTCGTCAACACCTTCAACGCGGTGGTCGACCCCAAGCACTTCGACACCCGCAGCCTCGTCGAGCACGAGGGCGACGAGTGCATCATCCCGCCGAACAGCTTCGTGCTCACGCGCTCGGTGGAGTACCTGCGGATCCCGGACGACACGATGGTGATCGCGCTCGGGAAGTCCTCGTACGCCCGCTGCTTCCGCGGCGATACCCGTGTCGCTCTCGTCGATGGCACGTCGCGCACGTTGGAGGCCATGGCCGACGAAGCCCGCGACGGTGCGCTGCACTTCGGGTACGCGCTGGGCCCGAACGGTCAGCTGATCGCCGCGCTCCTCGACGCGCCTCGCTTCGTCGGGCGCGACACGCTTCTGGAGGTCGTCCTCGACGATGGCGCGGTCATCCACGCGACCCCGGACCACCGCTTCATGCTGCGCGACGGCTCGTGGACGACGGCCGGCGAGCTCACGCCAGGAACGTCGCTCATGCCGCTCTACCGGGACGTCTTCCGAGGCTACGAGATGACGCACCAGCCGCTCAGCGGCACCTACACGCCGACGCATCGCCTCGCGGATGCCTGGAACGTACGCAACGGTGTCTACGCCGACGCGCCGGGTACGCACCGGCACCACGTCGATCACGACCGACGCAACAACCACCCCACCAACCTCGTCCGCATGCCGGCATCGGAGCACATCGCGTACCACAACGCCGGGACGTACGGCGGCGACTTCGATCCGGTCGCGCACGGAGATTCGATCCGGACCCGCTTCGAGGCGTTGCGCCGCGATCCGGCGTGGCGCGCCAACCTGTCGGACGTGCAGCGCGAACGCGCCAAGGCCTTCTGGTCCGATCCGAAGTACGCCGCGCGGCGAGCGGACGTGCTCCGCCGCTTCCGAGAGCGGTGGAACGAGTCCGAACGCGAGGTCCAACGCCAACGGCAGGCGCGGTTCTGGGCGGACAACGACGCGGCGCGCACCGCCCAGGGCGAGCGGTCTCGACGTGCGTGGTCGGAAGCGAGCGCGGAACGTCGCGATCGTCAGGCAGAGCACGCCCGCGGCCTCCGCCTGCGCCCCGACATCGACGCCAACGAGGTCCGTCGGGCTCTGGACGCGACGGGGTCGATCCGCGGTGCCGCGCGCCTCCTCGAGTGCGACCGGAGCGTGTTCCGACGCTTCCCCGAAGTCCTGGACGCGTTCCGCGGAGTCCGCTCCGCATCCACGCAGCGCAACCACAAGGTCGCCAGCGTCCGCGCGCTCAAGGGGGAGGAGGACGTCTACTGCCTGACGGTGCCCGAGGCTGGGAACTTCGCCCTCGAAGCGGGCGTCTTCGTCTCCAACTGCGGCATCGTCGCGAACGTAACTCCCTTGGAGCCCGGCTGGGAGGGCCACGTCACCCTCGAGCTCTCGAACACCACGCCCCTGCCCGCCAAGGTCTACGGCAACGAGGGGATCGTTCAGTTGCTGTTCTTCCAGGGCGACCGCCCCGAGGTCACGTACGGCGATCGCAAGGGGAAGTACCAGGGGCAGACCGGGATCACCCTGCCGCGCCTCGGCGACGACGACGCCTGACCTGGGTCAGGCGTCGTCGTCGCCGAGCTCCATGCGCGGGAGCCGCACGCCGAACGTGGTGGCGCCCGGACGGCTCTCGAGCGTGAGCGCGCTGCCGTGGGCCTCGGCGATCTGGCGCGCGATCGCCAGGCCGAGGCCGGCACCGCCGCCCCCCGACGTCCAGAACTTCTCGAACACCTTGGCGCGGAGCTCGGCGGGCACGCCCGGCCCCTCGTCGTGGACCTCGAGCACCACGTCCTCGCCGTCGGCGCGCGCGCGCAGGATCACCCCCGCCTCCCCCGCCGCCCGCACCGCGTTCGCGGTGAGGTTGCGCACCAGTTGGCGCAGCCGCGCCGGGTCGCCGAGCACGGTAGACGCGCCCTCGTCCCCGTCGACGCGGACCCCGGGCCACTCCTCGGCGACGGGCATCAGCACGTCCACGACCGGGTCGACGAGGAACGGGTCGACCTCGCGCACCACCTCGCCGCGCGACAGCTGGAGCAGATCGGTGACCAGCCGCGACATGCCGGCGGCGACCCGGCGGGCGTCGTCCAGGTCGCGCCGGACCTCGGGTTGGGCGCGCCGCGAAGCGCGCTCGAGGAAGCCCTGCAACGACGTGAGCGGGGTGCGCAGCTCGTGGGACGTCTCGGCCAGGAACGTCCGTTGCGCCCCCATCGCGCTCCGAAGCCGCTCGAGCAGCGCGTTCAGTACCTCCGTCAGGCGCCCCACCTCGTCGCGCGTCCCGGGATCCGGGATGGGCTCGAGCCGCTCGGGGTCGAGGCGCTGCGCCGCGCGCGCCAAGCGCCGCACGGGTCCGACGATGGCGGCCGCGACCGCCCAGCCGGCGACGGCCGACACGGCGACGAGCGCCACCGCCGCGAGCGCCAGGTCGCGCGTCAGGCGCGCGAGCGCCTCGCCGATGAAGGTCGTGTCGCCCATCACCGCGACGATGCCGAACTCGAACGGCGCCAACGCCGCCTGGACCGGCATACCGACCAGTTCGCCCCGCCACCGGGCGGGTACCTCGCGAGCCAACAGCACCGCGTCGCGCGGGATCGCCGCGTCCGCGTCCGTGAAGCGCGGCTGGCTGGCGACGAGCAACTCACCGAGCGGGTCGTAGAGCTGCACGACGACGACGCCGGTCGGTCCCTGGAGCAGATCGCGCGCGCTGCCCGTCGCGCCGGTCGCGTAGAGCGCCGCCACCTGGGTCGCGTCCGCGGCCAAGGCCACGTCCAGGCTCTCCCTCAGGCTCGCGCGCACGACCACGAAGGTCGTGATCGCCGCGAGGACGATCAGGGCGGCCATCGCGATCGCCGCCAGCACCGCACCCCGCCAGGTGAGCGGCCAGCCGCGGCGCCGCGCCGGCACGACGTCAGCCCTTGATCGCGTAGCCGACGCCGCGCACGGTGCGAATGACGCCGAAGCCGCCCGCATCGCGCAGCTTGCTGCGGATGTTCGCCACGTGGACGTCGACGACGTTCGACGTCGGCGGCAGGTCTTCGCCCCACACGTTGCGCTCGATCTCGACCCGCGAGTAGACGCGGCCCGGTTGGCCGGCGAGGAAGGCGAGCAGGTCCAGCTCCCGTGGCGACAGCTTCACCTCGGTGCCCGCCCACCAGACCTGCTTGCGCATCGCGTCCAGCGTCAGGTCGCCGACCGTCGTCGGGGCGCCGCCGTGGTGCTTGCGCAACTGCACGCCCACGCGAGCGACCAGCTCCTCGACGTGGAAGGGCTTCGCGAGGTAGTCGTCGGCGCCGGCGTTGAGCATCTCGACCTTGGTGGCGACGTCGTCGGCGGCCGTGAGGATCAGGATGGGCGTGGCGTCGGTGCGGCGGACGCGGCGAGCGATCTCGGCCCCTGAGACGTCCGGAAGGCCGAGGTCGAGGACGATCAGGTCGGGCTTGAGCTCGCGGATGCCGGCCAGGCCCCGCATCCCTCCGTCGAACGCATGGACCTCGTGCCCGGCCTCCTCGAGCTCGAGCGTGAGCAGGCGGGTGATGTCGAGGTCGTCCTCCACGATCACGATGCGGTGGGCCACGGCGATCACCTCCGGGTGACGAGGACGAGCGCGATCCCGCGCTCGAGACGCAACCAGTCGCGCAACGACACCGGCTCGTCCACTTCGGGGAAGCGCACCAGGATGTCGGCCCGATCGTCGGCGACGCGCCCGTAGATGGCGCGCGCACCCGAGAGCACCTCGGCCTTCTCGGCATCGGTCGCATCGGGCGCGAAGACCAGCAGGCGCAGCTCGGTACCGGCGTCGAGCGCGTGGTCGACGATCAGGTGGCCCCCCTCGGTCACGCGCCCGCTCGAGTACACCGTCAGCAGGTCGGGCGACACCAGCCGCAGTTCGGTCCCCACCGGGAACGCCGGCAGACCCGCGAGGGTCTGGGCGATCAAGAACCCGAACAGCAACTCCGAAGCCATGCAGGCATGGTACCAGCGCCCCCCTTCGTCCTTCGGGGCGCACGCCGCCCGGCCTTCAGGCTTCCTTCACGCGCCACGGGCGCACGAAGGTGGCGCCCCCCTCGGACGCTCGGACCCTGGGCTCGCGCACCGTGGCGCACGCGGGGCGCGAAGGCGGTACCATGACGCGCACCATGCGCCGACGCAACCATCGATTCCCCGTTCTCCGGACCCTCGCCCTGTTGGCGATCGCGTGGTCGGCGGCGATCGCGCATGGGCAAGCGTTCTCGTCCGACCGCTACCTCGAGGAGTGCCTGCGCTTCGAGGCCGGCGGCGATCTGGGCACCGCGCGCGGGAGCTGCCTGAACGCTCTGGAGATCGAGCCCGACCTGGTCGACGCGCAGCTGGCGTTGGCGCGGATCGAGTTCGGCCTCGGCGAGCTGGCCAGCGCCGAATCCCGCCTCGTACGGATCCGCGGTCGGGTGCCGGGTGCGGAACCGGCGGTGCTGCTCGCCGAGATCGCGTTCGCGTCGGAGCGCATCGACGAGGCTGCGGGCCATACGGGCGACGCGCGCTCGCTCCTCGCGCGTCAGGACGACCTCGGGCTGCGCGCGCGAGTGGCGTTCCTCGATGGCCGCATCGCCGAGGCACGAGGCGAGATCGACGCCGCGCTGGCCGCCTACGCCGAGGCCGTAGCGGCGGACGGGCTCGAGGTGCGCTACCGCCTCGCGAGCGCGGAGCTCCGGTACCGCTTGGGCGACCTGGACGGCGCGCTCGCGGAGCTGCGCGCCTTCGAGTCGCTCTCGGGCGGTGCGTTGAACGCCGACGTCAAATCCCTGATCGGCCGCACGCTCTGGGCGCAAGGCGAGTCCACGGCGGCCGCCGGACAGATCGAGACGGCCCTCGCGTTGCGCACGCTGCGCGACTCGTCGTCCCAAGCCGCCGACCTCCGGGCCCTCTCGGTGCTGTACTTCGGCCAGGGCGACGTCGAGGGGGGCGGGCTCGCGCTGCGTGAGGCGTTGCGCCGCGGCAACCTGATCGAGCAGTTCGACGGCAACACCATGCTCTGGTTGCTGGTGTTGGCGGTGCTCCTCGCGATCCACCTGGTGGGTGAGGCGCGCCACGGCGGCCTGGTCGCACCCGCGGCCGAGGGACCCAAGCCCTGGTCGCTCGGGCAGGCGTACGGGATCTTGCTCACCAGCGTGTTCGTCGGGGTTTCGGCCTCCATCGTCTACGGCGTCTTGGCGCACGACAATCTGCTCGTCCTGCTCACGCCCTTCCAGCAGCACGAGGCGCGCTCCGTCTACCTGATCGTCTTCGCCGTGACCATCGCCGGGCTCTCCTGGTGGCGCGTGCGGCGCAACGGTTGGGACGCCGGCGAGCGCTTGCTCGGGCGCAGCGACGGCGTGCTGAGCGGCGTGCTCGTAGGCGCGCTCCTGTACGGCGGCTTCCTCGCGTACCTGCTCTACGTGCCGCGCGGCGGCGCCGCGGGCCCCTTCTTCCTCGACCTGGCCTCGCTCACGCCGCTGCGCGTCGCGGCGCTCGCCGCGATCCCGCTCGCCGAACCGTTCTTCCGCGGCGTGCTCCGCCCCGCCACGGATTACCGCTACGGCGGTCCCCTGACGGTGATCGTCGTCGGGCTCGTGTGGGCGCTGACCTTCGCGACGCCGCTGCTCGCGCTCGTACCGGCAGGGCTGGCGCTCGCCGAGATCGACCGCCGTCGCCCCAACGGGCTCGCCGCCGCCACCGCCCTGTGGGTGGCCTGGCTCGGGATCGCCGCGACGGTCGCGGTGTCGCCCTTCGTCCGCAGCCTCTTCCTCTGAGGTCGACGTGCCGGCTCCCGACGATTGGCTCGAGCGCCCCCTGTGGGCTTTGGACGCGGGCGGGCGCGGCTTCGCGCCGATCACGTGGCGCGACGACCTAGGCTTGGCGGGGATGCTCTTCGCCGACCGGACGGCGAGCGAGAAGCACCTCGCACAAGTTCGAGGCGCGCGGCCACGGAGCGCGACGACGCGGCGTCCGGAGGTGCGGCTCGTCGAGCTCGGCGCCGACGACCTGCGGGCCCGCGAGGAGTGGTTGCGGGCCGTCTTGCACGCCGGCGCGGCCCGCGTCGCCTTCGATCTCGACCCTGTCGAGGCCACGCCCGCCACCTTCGAGCTGACCAGCGCCCTGCTCGCCGAAGTACTCGGCCACAAGCGCGGGCTCGCGTGCTTCTGACCTAGCGTCCGGCGACGGACGAACGCGCACGCGCACGGCGTTCGCGGGCCGCGGCCTGCTCCGCCTCCGCGGCCGCCCGTTGCGCCGCCCGCAGTTCGTCCAGCGGGTAGCTCCGGCCGCGCCAGGCCACGGAGCCGCGCCCGAGCACGCGCACGGTCGAGCGCAGCAGCGCGAGCACCAACAATAGGGTGCTCACCGGATGCAGCGCGCCGAGCCACGCCGGGTGGCCGGCGCGCCGCCCGTGGACGGCGTACGCGGCGAGCACGCTCGCGAAGATCCCCATCGCGATCGCCCGGGCCCAGGGCTCGGGCGCGGCCAACGCCGCGAACGGCGCCACGTGCGTGGCCACGAGCGCGACGGCCGCGAGCACCGCGACCGACGGTCGGAAGCCGACGCCGACGAACGCGTTCTTCTCGAGCCCGGTGAGCGCCGCGGCGAGCGTCGGGTACCAGCCGAGCGCCACCAGATCCGGAGCGAACGCCACCGCACTGCGGCCGCCGACGGCCTTCGCGGCGCGCGCCAGCGCGAGGTCGTCGTCCGGACGCGACCGAACCGCCGCGAGCCCGCCGGCCCGCTCCAGCGCGGTGCGCCGGTACAGCCCGAAGGCGCCGATCCCGAGCGTCCGCGGCGAGCGCGGATCGCCTGCCTCCCACGGACGGACGAGCACCGTGAACAGCAGCGAGAACGCCGCCAAGAAGGCCCGCAGCGCCGGCCCACGCGCCTCGAAGCGCGGGATCAACGCGACGTGGTCGAGGCGCTCGCGCTCGGCCCAGCCGAGGGCGGCGCGC
Source organism: Trueperaceae bacterium (assembly GCA_011390675.1). Lineage (GTDB taxonomy): Bacteria > Deinococcota > Deinococci > Deinococcales > Trueperaceae > JAABTL01. The sequence continues at coordinate 15,712 of JAABRX010000010.1, forward strand.
GCAGCGGCCGGGTCGAAGCGCACGTCGGCGTCGGTGAGGAGCACCCAGGGCGCGGTCGTCGCCGCGACGCCGGCCGCTTGGGCGTGCACCTTGCCGAGCCAGTCCGAAGGTGGCTCGGAACCGTGCACGACCCGCGCCCGCGCGTCGCTGGCGAAGGCTCGCTCCAGCACGGCGACCGTCGCGTCGCTCGAACGATCGTCCACGACCACGACCTCGAGCGCCGGATGGTCGAGCGCCAGCCAGGAGCGCGCGGCCCGCTCGAGCGACGCCGCGTCGACCGCGTTGCCGGCCTCGTCCCGCGCCGCCACCACGACCGCGAGCGCGGGCGGCGCATCGCCCGCGTGATCGCCGGGCCGGAGCACCGGCACCGTCCGCAACCGCAGCCACCAGGTGAGCGGCAGCGCCACCCACAGAGCCGCGGCGAACAGCAGCGCGACGAACAGCGGAACGGAACCGAAGGCGGTCATCGCCCCGAGGCTACGCCCTCGGCGCGAAGCGCGACCGCGCGCCCTGGTACCGTGGGCAGCGACCATGGTGGTCCCAACGAACCCCGACCTCGCCGCCCTCGCGCGCTGGGCACTCGTCCCGCGCGTGCTCCACGACGTGGTCGACCCCGACCCCGGCGTCGAGCTGCTCGAGCGCCCCCGCCCCCACCCCATCGTGCGCCGCTACCACGGCGCGGCGCGCACGGCGCCGGACGGCGCCCTGACGCTCGTCGACGCGGCCGCCGTCACCGAGCCCCACCCCGAACGGATCCCCGTGCTGGCGTCCGGCAAGATGGGCGAGCTGATGCCCGAGGTCCGACGCCTCGTCGCCCTCGACGTCCCGGCGCTCGCGCTCGACCTCACCCACTCGGGCGACGTCGTCCCGTTCGGATCCCAACCGTGGCGGCCGCGCACCCGCGAGGACCTCGCCGAGCTCGCGGCGGCGGCCGGGCGCCCGGTGTGGCTGATCGGCGTGGCCTCCGCGGACGACGCTGCGGTCGCCGCCGAAGCGGGCCTCGACGCGATCGTCGTCGACGCGACCATCGGGCGGCACCTGGGCGGTCCCGCCACCGCCGACGTCCTCCCCGAGGTCGTCGACGCGGTGGCGGGAATGCTGCGCGTGCTCGCCGGCGGGCACGTCGGCAGCGGCCTCGACGTGTTCCGGCTGCTCGCGCTGGGCGCCGACGCGGTGGTCGTCGCCGGCGACCGGCCCACGTCGGCCCTAGACGAGGAGCTGCGCTACGCGCTGCGCCTCACCGGCTGCGCGACCCTGGCCGACGTCGGCTACGACGCCCTCTTCGAACCGCTGTTCGGCGAGCCGTGATCGCCTTCGTCGAGGGTACCGTCGAGGAGGTCGGCGCCGACCGCCTGGTGGTGCGCGCGGGCGCCTTCGGCGTCGAGGTGCTCGCGACCCCGCGCACCCTCGCCACCACCCGGGTGGGCGCGGTCGTGCGCCTCGCCACCCACCTCGTGGTGCGCGAGGACGGCTGGACCCTCTACGGCTTCGCCGACGCCGACGGCCGAGCGCTCTTCCGCCATCTGCTCAGCGTGAGCGGCGTGGGCCCCAAGCTCGCCCTCGGGATCCTCGCGGCGCTGACCCCCGCCCAGGTGGCGCTGGCCGTGGCCACCGGCGACGCGGCGCTGCTGGCCACCGCCCCAGGCGTCGGCAAGCGCACCGCCGAGCGCCTGGTCGTGGAGCTGAAGGGCAAGCTCCCCGAGGCCCTCGAAGGGGGCGGCGCCCGCAACGTGCCGGTGCCGTCGGGCGCCGCGGAGGACGCGGTCGCCGCGCTGGTGGCGCTCGGGTACCGCGAGGGCCAGGTGCGCGGCGTCGTGGCCGAGCTCGCCGGCGCGGCGCCGGAGGTGGGGCCGGAGGTGTTGATCCGCAAAGCACTCGCGCGCTTGCGCTGAGAAGCGCGCAAGCGCATTGCGGTTCGGCAGAGGGCGCCGAACCGCGCGCGGCACACGCCGAACCGCGCGCGCCGGCGGTTACGCGGCCAGCGCGCCCAGCGGGTCGATCGCCGGGAGGTCGAAGGCTTCGGCGACGCCAGCGTGGGTGAGTTGGCCGCGGAAGGTGTTGAGTCCTCGCGCCAGGACGCGGTCGGCGCGCATGGCGCCGAGCGGGTCGGCGGCGAGCGCCAACGCGTACCGCAGCGTCTGGTTCGAGAGCGCCCGCGTGCTCGTGTTGGGCACGGCGCCCGGCATGTTGGCGACGCCGTAGTGCACCACGCCGTCGACCACGTAGGTCGGATGGTCGTGCGTGGTGGGGCGGATCGTCTCGATGCAGCCCCCCTGGTCGACGGCGACGTCGACGATCACGCTGCCGGGCTTCATGGTGCCGAGCATGTCGCGGGTGACGAGGTTGGGCGCGCGGGCGCCGGCGACCAGCACCGCTCCGATCAACAAGTCCGCCTGGGCGATCGCCTCGGCGATCGCACCGGGGTGGCTCGAGATCGTCTGCAGGCGCCCGCCGAAGACGTCGTCGAGGTAGATCAGCCGCTGGTGGCTCACGTCCAGCACCCGCACCCGCGCTCCGAGCCCGACCGCCATGCGCGCCGCGTTGGTGCCGACCACGCCGCCGCCGAGGATCGCCACGTCGGCCGCATCGACGCCCGGAACACCGCCCAACAGCAACCCGCGGCCACCCAGGAAGCGGCTGAGGTGGTGCGCGCCCACCTGCGTCGCCATCCGCCCGGCCACCTCGCTCATCGGGGTCAGCAGCGGCAGACCGCCGGTGTCGAGCTGCACGGTCTCGTACGCGACCGCCGTCGTCCCGGCGGCCAAGAGCGCGTCGGTGAGCGGTCGATCGGCCGCGAGGTGGAGGAACGTGAACAGCACGAGGTCGTCGCGCAGGTACCCGTACTCGCTGGGGGTGGGCTCCTTGACCTTGATCACCATCGCGGCCGCCCAGGCTTCCGCGGCGGTGTCGACGATCGCGGCGCCGGCCGCCCGGTACGCGTCGTCGTCGAAGCCGCTGCCGGCACCGGCGGACTGCTCGACGACCACCTGATGCCCGGCCGCCACCAGCGACTGGACGGCGGCCGGCGGCGCCGACACGCGGTACTCGTGGGTCTTGGTCTCTTTGGGGATGCCGATCTGCATGCGCGCGCTCCCGTCGCGGTGGGCCGCTTGCGCGCCCACCTCGAATGTCGTCTCGGTTCCCCCAAGTGTAGCGCCGCGCACGGTCCAGCGACCGCCCTAGATCGCCCCCCGCCACACGCGGACCGGGACGCGTTGGCCGTTCACGGCGTCCGCGACCGCCACCAGCGATCCGGCCCCGTCGACGAGCGCGACGCGCCCGTCGAACGTCGCCGGGTCGCGCCGGCCGTCGCGCACGCGGCGCACCGCCACGTCGTCGAGCGCCACCGCCGGGAGGCCGAGCAAGGCGACCGGATCGACCGGCGCCGCATCGGCCAACCCGTCCAACGGGACCGCGGCCGCGAGCTCGGCCGAGCCGGCCGCGGTGCGGCGCAGCGCCGCGAGGTGCGCCGGCGCTCCGAGCGCCGCCCCCAGGTCGCGCGCGAAGGCGCGCACGTAGGTGCCTCCGCGCACCCGCAGGGCGACGACGGCGGCCGGCGCGTCCGGATCGAGCGGCGTCGGCATCGCCGCGGCGGCCGCCGGATCGGGGCGCCACCCGGCCCCGTCGGGACGCCATCCGGACGGCAGGTCGGCGAGGCGGCCGAAGGCGAGCAGCCGCACGTCGCGGTAGCCCGCCGGCCGCGGCGGCAGGTCGAGCTCGTCGCCGCGGCGGGCGGCCTCGTACCCCTTGACCCCGCCGCGCTTGACCGCGGAGTACGCCGGCGGCGTCTGGAGGGTGACGTCCAGGAACGGCGGCAGCGCCGTCGCGACGGTGGCCTCGCTCACGTGCGCGGCGTCGGCGCGGGCGTCGATCGGGCCCTCGGCGTCCAAGGTGGGGGTGCCGACGCCGAAGGCGATCCACGCGAGGTAGCTCTTGTCGGACCCCGTCAGGAACGGCGACAGTTTGGTCGCCTCCTCCGCCAGGACGACGAGCACCCCGGTCGCGAGCGGATCGAGGGTGCCGCCGTGCCCCACGCGCCGGGTGCCGAGCGCACGGCGCGCCCGAGCGACCACGTCGTGCGACGTCAGTCCCAGCGGCTTGTCGACGACGTACGCGGGCATCAGCCGGTGGCGGTCGGTGGGGCGGCGGAAGGGGTCGGCATCCGCGCATCGTACCGGGCGTGGCGGGGCACCCGCCCCGCCGCCCCCACCTCGACGTCCCGTACGATGGCCGGATGATCAGCGTTCAAGGACTCACGAAACGCTTCGGCGACGTCGTCGCGGTCGACGCCGTGTCGTTCGAGGTGGCGGCCGGCGAGGTGTACGGGCTGCTGGGCCCCAACGGCGCCGGCAAGACCACCACCTTGCGCATGCTCGCGACCCTGCTCC
>JAABRX010000011.1 GCA_011390675.1 Trueperaceae bacterium
CGCGCCGCGCGGTGCTCGACTTCTGCCGCGACTATCCAGGCGAAGAGCGCGCCGTCGTCTACTCCACCCACGTCATGAGCGAGGTGGAGGAGTTGTGCGACCGCGTCGGCATCCTGTTCCACGGTCGGATGGTCGCCGACGACACCGTCGCGGGCCTGTTGGCGGACGCGGAGGCGCCCGATCTGGAACGCGCCTTCTTCGAGCTCGCCCGCCGCTCCGGCCTGGCTGCCGACGAACTGCAGGGGGTGGCGGCGTGATGCGGCCCCGGTTCGTCGGCCGGATCGCGGCCAAGGAGATCCTGTCGACGCTGCGCGACACGCGCGCGATCGTCTCGAACCTGGTCATCCCGCTGGTGCTGCTGCCGGTCGTGATGCTGGGGTTGCCGCTGCTCATGGGCGGGCTCTTCCAGCGCGAGACGACCACCGTCACCGAGTTCGCGGTCCAGGGGCTCGACGCGCTCCCGATCGAACTCGTCGCCCTCGCCGAGGATCAGAACGCCGTGCTGGTCGAGGTCGCGGACGCGCTCGAGGCGGTGCGGAACGACGCCTACTCGGCCGGCATGATCGTCGCCCCGGGCTTCGCCGAGGCGATCGAGGCGGGGCGTCCGGCCGAGGTCACGATCGTCGCCAAGACCGGCAACCTGCGCGCCGAGCTCAACTCCGGCAAGCTGCGCGGTGCCGTGGACGCCTACACGCAGTCGCTGGTGGCCGAGCGGCTGCGCGACGCAGGGCTCGATCCGGCGGTGCTGCGCCCGATCTCGGTCGCGACCGCCGACGCGTCCACCGAAGCGGAACGCAGCTCCGGCCAGCTCGCCTGGCTCATCCCCTTCTTCATCGCCATCTGGACGCTCACCGGCGGGCAGATGACGGCGATCGACGCCACCGCCGGCGAGAAGGAGCGCGGGACGCTGGAGGTGCTGCTCGTGGCCCCGGTGCGCCGCTCCGAGGTGGTGTTCGGGAAGTTCCTGGCGGTGATGACCTTCGGGCTCTCGGCGGCGGTGATGGCGATCCTCGGCTTCGTGCTCGGCGGCACCGTGCTCCGGCGCATCTTCCTGCCGATGATCGGCGACGGCGGCGGCGAGATCGCCTCGATGATGGGTGGCAGCCTGACGATCACGCCCGCCACGATCGGCCTGCTGCTCGTGTCCGCGCTGCTGCTCGCCGCGGTGGTGGCGGCGCTGCTGCTGACGGTCACGCTGTTCGCGCGTTCGTTCAAGGAGGCGCAGACCTACGTCGCGCCCATGTCGTTCCTGCTGCTCATCCCCGCGATCGCGCTGCAGTTCCGCGACCTGATCGGCGCGGGCGACTCCGTCTACTGGATCCCCGTCTACAACGTCATGGTGCTGATGGACGACGTCGTGAAGGGGTCGGCGACGCTCGCGGCGGTCGGCGTCACGTGGCTGGTCATGCTGGTGCTGATCGCGATCCTGCTCGTCTTCGCGAACGCCTCGTTCCGGCGTGAGGACGTGCTCTTCCGAACGTGACCCGGAGCGCGGTCGCGAAGCGACCGCAACGGCGCGCAGCCGTGGGGGCGTAGCCCCCCGGCGTCTGCGCGACGCTTAGTCCTCCGGATCGGCCCCCGTCGTCGACTGCCGGTACGGCGTGTCGACCGCCGCGCCGTCGCCGGCGCGGCCGTAGAGCTCCGCCATCTCGCGCAGCTGGGGCGCCAGCCAGTCCGGCAGGTCGTGCCACGCGAAGCGCCAGCCCCAGTTGCCCGAGGCGGCCCCAGGCACGTTCATGCGCGCCTCGGGGCCCAAGCCCATCAGGTCCTGGAGGGGCGCGATCGCGGTGTCCGCGACGGACGCCTGCGCCAGCCGCCACAGCTCCCAGGGCACGTTCGTGTCGTCGCGCGCCAGGTACCGGCGCACCAGGTCGCGCTCCGCCTCGGGCGCTTGCGCGTACCAGCCGGCCGTGGTGTCGTTGTCGTGGGTGCCGGTGTAGACGACCGCGTTCGACCCGTAGTTGTGCGGCAGGTACGGATCGCTGGCGTCGGCCGCGAACGCGAACTGCAACACCTTCATGCCGGGCAGGGCGTTGTCGTCGCGCAGCTTCTCGACCCCGGTGGTGATCACGCCCAGGTCCTCGGCGACGATCGGCAGCTCGCCGAGCGCGGCGCGCAAGGCGTCGAAGAGCGGTTGCCCCGGCCCCTTCACCCAGCGCCCCTTGACGGCGGTCGGTTCGCTGGCCGGGATCTCCCAGAAGGCCTCGAAGCCGCGAAAGTGGTCGATGCGGAGCACGTCGACCATCTCGAGCGTGCGCCGGACGCGCTGGATCCACCAGGCGAAGTCGGTGTCCGCATGCCGCTTCCAGCGGTAGAGCGGGTTCCCCCAACGCTGGCCGGTGGCGGAGAAGTAGTCCGGTGGCACCCCCGCGATCACCGTCGGCTGCCCGGTGTCGTCGAGGTGGAAGAGCTGCTGGTCGGCCCAGGTGTCGGCCGAATCGTAGGCGACGAAGATCGGCACGTCGCCCAGCACCGCGATGCCGAGCTCGGCGGCGCGGGCGCGCACCGTGCGCCAGTGCGCGTCGAACCAGTACTGCCACAGCGCATGCCGCGCGATCGCGTCGTGGTGCTCGGCGCGCGCCTCCTTGATCGCCGCCGGCTCGCGATCGCGCAGCGGCGCGGGCCACTCGGACCACGGCCGACCCTCTTGCGCCTCCTTGAGCGCCATGAACAGCGCGAAGTCGTCGAGCCAGGGCGCCGCATGAGCACGGAAGGCGTCGAGCGCGGCCCGCTCCTCGTCGTCCGCACGATCGAACCAGGTGCGGGCGGCGCGACCGAGCGCGTCGAGCCGGAACGAGATGACCGGTCCGAAGTCGATCCGGCCGGGCTCGAAGTCGCCGCCGGAGAGGTCGTCGTAGGTGAGCCAGCCCTCGTCGCGCAGGCGCTCCAAGCTGATCAGGAAGGGGCTGCCCGCGAACGAGCTGAAGCTCTGGTAGGGGCTGTCGCCGTACCCGGTCGGGCCGAGCGGCAACACCTGCCAGACGCGTTGGCCCGCCTCGGAGAGCACGTCGAGCCAGCGCAGCGCATGCGCGCCGAGCTCGCCCATGCCGTGCGGACCGGGGAGCGACGTGGGGTGGAGCAGGACGCCGGAGCGGCGAGGGAAGGGCATGGCGTCAACCTTTCTCGAAGGGCTTGCCGATCGCCTTGGGGGCGACCGAGCGGCCGACGAAGCCGGCCAGGACGAGCATGGTCAGGATGAAGGGCAGGCTCTGCACGACGGTGGGCGGCAGCAGCTGACCGCCACCGAGCTGGGTCTCGAGCGCCTGGAACGCACCGAACAGCAGCGTCGCGCCCAGCACGCCCAGTGGGTGCCATTTGCCGAAGATCAACGCCGCGAGCGCGATGAACCCGCGGCCGCCCGACATCTCGGCGATGAACTGGTTGAACCCGCCGATCGAGAGGTACGCGCCGCCCACCGCTGCGAGCACGCCGGAGAGCATCACGCCCATGTAGCGCATGCGCGTGACCGAGATGCCGACGCTGTCGGCGGCGTGCGGGTGCTCGCCGACGGCGCGCAGCCGCAGCCCGAACGGGGTGCGGAACACCACGAACCACACGACCGGCACCAGCGCGAACGCGATGAACACGAGCGGGCTGAAGGTGAACACGCCGTCGCCCCATCGGGGCAGCCGGTTGGCGATCGTGGCCGACGTCGTCGAGTTGCCGAAGAGACCGGTGAGGAGCACGGCGGGGAGCCCGATCGCCATCAGGTTGATCGCCACGCCCGAGATGATCTGATCGGCCTTGTACCGGATCGAGATGACCGCGTGGAGGAGGCCGACGAGGCCGCCCATGACCATCGCCGCCAGCAGCCCGACCCAGGGGGCGTACCAGACGACCGCGCCAGGGTTCTCCCGCAGCACGGGGAGTTCGACGTAGTACGTCACGAGCGCGGCCGCGAGCGCGCCGAAGATCATGATCCCCTCGAGGGCGATGTTCACGATGCCGGCGCGCTCCGAGAAGAGCCCGCCCAGGGCCGCGAACAGCAGCGGCGTGGTGGCGCGGAGCGCCGAGGCGAACAGGGTCAACAGGACGACGGATTCCATCAGCGCGCGGCTCCTTCGTCCGAGTCGGGGGCTATTGCGTCGGGCGCACCCGCAGCGGGCACGTCCGCAGCGGGTATGTCCGCCACCACCTCGGCGCGGGCGTCGAGGTCCACTTCGGGCGGGGGCGGAAGGGCCCCGAGCGCCTGGGCACGGCGCAGCGGGTTGGTCCAGCGGTCGGGCAGGAACCCCTTGGCGGCGATGAACAGCACGACCAACGCGAGCACCATCGACACGACGTCGCGGGTGAGGTCGCTGAAGGTGATGTTGAGGACCGAACCGCCGTTCTTGAGGACGCCGAACAGGAACGCCGCGAAGACGATCCCCACCGGGTGGTTGTTGCCCAGGAGCGCCACGGCGATGCCATCGAAGCCGTCGCTCGTGGGGATCGACTGGCGCAGCGCGTAGTCCTCCAGCGCACCGCCCAGCACGTAGTGGGTGGCCGTGAGGCCGGCGAGGGCACCGGAGATCGCCATCGCCAGCACCGTGTTGCGCGCCAGGCTGGCTCCACCGTACTCGGCCGCCTTGGGCGACAGGCCGGTAGCGCGCAGGTCGTAGCCGAACCGGGTGCGGAACAAGAACAGCCAGACGAACACGGCCGCGCCGATCGCGATCAGGAACGCGGGGTTGAGGTTGGTCGCGGGGATCTCGAGCGGCACCGCTCGCCCCCCGAGCGCCGCCAGCAGTCCGTACCCGACGCCGCCGACGATGCCGGCGAAGGCCAGCCGACCGGCGAGGCCGCGGCGGCGGACGGGCGGGACGAGCCCACCGGTGAAGACCGCCGCGAGCGCCAGACCGAGGCCCGCGAACAGCGCGACGTCCACCGGAACCGTGTTGGCGCCCGGGGTGGCGCGCAGGTCGATACCGAACAGCGATGGCAGGCGCGGCAGTCGGGCAGACTCCGAGAGCTCGTACGACTTGGGCTCGGAGCCGGGGACCTTGAACGGGAGTTCCAACACCACCGGCGCGTCGCCCGGTCGCGGCTGCGCGACGACGACCGAGGCCGCCAGGACCGCCACCGCGATCACGGTCAGCGAGAGCCGCGGCGCCCGCCCGAGCAGCCGACGCGTGGGCGGTACCAGCAGCGCGAGCACCGAGGCGGCGATCGCGATGCCGACGACCTGGATGACCCGGACCGCCGAGGCCGCGAAGGTGGGGGACGCCGAGAGCATGAACAACAGCAGCGAAGCGGCGACGAAGTTGAGGAGGATCGTGTTGATGACCTCGTTCGCCCCGAACCGCGCCTTCAAGATCCCCGGGATGGCGCCCCAGAACGCGCCGCCGAGCGCCGCGGCGAGCACCGCGAGCGGGAGCACCACGAGCGGCGGACCCGGAACGTACAGACCGACGAACATCGTGAAGATCGAGCCGAGCACCATCTGCCCGGGAGCGCCGATGTTGAACAGCCCCGCCCGGAAGCCGAACCCGACCGCCAGCCCGGTGAAGATGAGCGGCGTCGAGAACGAGAGCGCGTCCAAGAAGCCCTTGAGCGTGCCGAGCGAACCGGAGAACAGGGTGAAGTAGGCGTGCCACAAGGTGTCGAGCCGTCCGGCCAGCGCCATCATCGGCCCCGTCATCGCGAAGTCGCGCCCCACCGGGGTCGGCTGCAACGTCAGGATCACGACCGCGGCGACCACGAGGGCGAGCAGGATCGAGACGAGCGGGATCGCCACCCCGAGGACGATCCGGTCGATCGCCGCGCTCGCACGCGGCACGACGCGCATTCCGAAGAACACCGCGACCGCCCCAGCGACGAAGGTCAGGAACGCCGCCAACGAGAACGAGGAACCGCCGTACGGCAATCGCCGCACCACCACGCCCGCCTCACGGGCCAGCGCGACGCTGCGGTCGACCGGACGCTCGAAGGCCTCGTCGGCCAGCTCCTGCAAGCGCACCGAGTCCTGGTTGGCGTTCGGGTTCGCGATGGGTCCGGCCAGGGCGTCCTGGAACGCGACCGCGCGGCGCGCCTCGACCGCGGTGCCGAAGGCGTCGAGACCCCACGTGGTGACGCCGATCGCGAGCACGCCGGTGGCGAGCCAGACGACCGAGCGGGCCCGGCCGCGCAGCGCAGCCCCTGCCGCCATGCCCGCGAGCCCGAGCGCGGTGAGGACCAGGACGGCGCCCTGATTGGGCACGGTCACCGGATCGGTGCGATCGGTGAAGTCGATGACGCGGTTGGGCAGCAGGAGGACGGCGGCTCGTGCGCCGGTCTCGCGGTTGAAGGTCGCCCACGGAGCGGCCCACAGCGAGACGAGCGCCAACACGGCGAGGGCCGCGACGGCCAGGCGTTCGTTCATCGCGCCATCCTACGACGCTGCGAAGCCGCGCCACTCGGCCATCAGCGCGTCGAGGCGGGGGCGCGCGCGGTGCGCCTCGGCCACGCGGCGGTCGGGGTCCGCGGCGAGCAAGTCCAACACCAGGTCGTCGGCGGGGGCGAGCGTGCGATCGAGCACGGACGGGCGCGGCAGCGCATCGGGACCGACGGGTGCCTCGCCGGTGAGCGCCGTGTGCAACAGCACCCCCGCGGCGTACAGGTCGGCGGCGAAGGTCGCCGGCGCGCCCCGTGCCTGCTCGGGGCTCAGGTACGCGAGCGTGCCCGCCGCCCGCGGGGCGCGCTCGCGCTCGTCGACGCGCAGCGCCAGGTCGAAGTCGATCAAGCGCGCCCGGCCGCCGCGGTCGACGAGGACGTTCTCGGGCTTGACGTCGCGATGCACCACACCGCGGACCCGCAGGTAGGCCAGAGCGTCGAGCAGGTCGCCGAACGCGGTGAGGTACGCGAGGCGATCCGCGACGCTCGCACCGCGGGCGATCAACCGGCGCCCAGCGACGAACGGGAGCAGCAGGCCCGGCTGGCCGTCGACGTCCAGGCGGGCGTCGACGTGGCCGACGCGCGCGTGGTCGAGCCCGTGGGCCACGCGGAACTCGTGATCGGCGCGGTCGTCGCGCCCCTCGGGCAACAGCTTGAGGGCGCGCACCGCGGTGCCGTCGGACACGAGGTACACGCGCGCGAGCGCGCCGCGGCCCACCTCGCGCAGCACCATCTCGCCCGTGTCCAGCACGCGCCCGATCACGTCCACCTGCCCATCGTACCGGCGGGGCCGGCGCTCAGCGCGGCACCAGCACGCGCGCCCGACGCAGCGCGGCCAGGGCCCACCGCTCGCGCGCGAGCGCGTCCGGTTCGGGTGGCACCCGCAACAGCACGTGGGCCACCCCCGCTTGCGCCAGGGCGGCGCGCGTGCGCCGCACGAACGCCTGGACGGCGACGCGGTAGGCCCGCACCTCGGCCTCGTCGACCGCGCGGCGCTCGCCGGTCTCGACGTCGCGCACCTCGAACCGGCCCTCGGGAGGATCGATCTCGTCGTCGCCGACCACCTGCAGGAACGCCGCGTCGAGGCCGCGAGCACGGAGCGCGACGAGGGCGCCGCGCCACGGCGCCGGGTCGAACAGGTCGGAGACGACGACCGCGAGCGCCGCGCCGCGCACCCTCGGGAGCCCGAGCGCGAAGCGGCGGACCCCCTCGACCGGTCCGGGCGCGGCGGCGGTTCCCGGGTCGGTGGCCGCCGGTTCGGGCGCGGACGACTCGAGCAACCCCCACGCGCGCGCCAGCCCGACGCGGCCCTGGGCCGTCGGGCTGCTGGCTCCGGCCGTCGTGTGGACGCGGGTGACGGCGTCGCGATGCCCCGCGTAGGTGACGATCTCCGCGATGGTGCGGGCGTGGGCCGCCTTGTCGCCGAGCCCCATGCTCGCGCTCACGTCGAGCACCACGTGGACGTCGATCGTGCGCTCGGCCTGATAGAGCCGGGTCACGAGGCGCTTCGAACGCGCGTACGCGCGCCAGTCGACCGCGCGCAGCTCGTCGCCCGGCTGGTACGGCCGGAAGTCGTGGAACTCGACCGAGCTGCCCGCCTCCCGCGCGCTGCGCTCGCCGCTCGCCGAGCTCAGCTCGCGCGCGGCGAGGGCGTACCGGTCGAGCGCGCGGCGCGTAGCGGCGCTGATCACGGCGCGGGCCTCGCGCCCTAGCGGCCGCGGCCGCGGCCGTCGACCGTCGCCAGCGCTTCCTGGACCACCTGATCGGGGTCCATGCCCTCGACCTCGGCCTCGAACGAGAGCAGCAAGCGGTGGCGCAACGCCGGGAGCGCCGCGCGCCGCAGGTCGTCGAGCTCCACGTGCGGCCGCCCCGCCGCCAGCGCGAAGCCCTTCGCGGCCAGCACCATCGCCTGCGCACCGCGCGGGCTGGCGCCCAAGCGCACCAGCGGATGGACGTGGGTCGCTTCGACCAGCTCCACCACCCACTCGAGCGCGCTCGACGCCACCGGCACGTTGCGCAACAGCTCCTGCATCGCCAGGAACTCGCTGCGCGCGACCACGTCGCGCGGCGGCTCGTCCTCGACGCCGGTGGTGGCGACCAGCACCTGGCGCAGCGTGGCGGCGTCGGGGCGCGGCACGTCGAGCTTGAACAGGAACCGGTCCAACTGCGCCTCGGGCAGCGGGTACGTCCCCTCCATCTCGATCGGGTTCTGGGTGGCGAGCACCACGAACGGGTCCGGGAGCTCGTGGCGAACCCCGCCGACCGTGACCGCTCGCTCCTGCATGGCCTCGAGCAGCGCCGACTGCGTCTTGGGGGTGGCGCGGTTGATCTCGTCGGCGAGCAGCACGTGGTGGAAGACGGGGCCGGGCTGGAACTCGAAGCGGCGCTCGCGCGCCTCCTCGACGAAGACGGTGCTGCCGGTCACGTCGGCCGGCATCAGGTCGGGCGTGAACTGCACGCGACCGAAGGTGAGCTCGGTGGCGTCGGCGAAGGCGCGCACCAGGCGCGTCTTGCCCAACCCGGGGGCGCCCTCGATGAGCACGTGCCCGCGGGCGACGGCCGCCACGAGCAGGTCCTCGACCAGCACGCGCTGACCGAGCACCACCTGCGCGATGGCGTCGCGCAGGCGCGCGAACGGTTCGGCGAAGCGGCGGACGGGATCGTCGGACATCGGGACTCCTCGGGTCCACGCGCGCGCGAAGCGCCTCGGCGACGCGTCGGCGACGCCCGAACCGTGGACGGAGCCAGCGTACACTGGGCTCCATGAACGCCGCGTCGGCCGCATCGGCCGCTCCGCAGCCCGTGCTGGCGCAAGGGCGGGTGACGCTGCGCCCGCTCGCCGACGCCGGGCCGGCGGCATGGCGCCGCATCCACGCCCACTTCCGCGACCCCGAGATCGCCTTCCTGAACGGCACGCCACCCAGCCGCATGCCCATGTGGTTGCTGCGGCGGGTGCTGCGCAGCGACGCCCGGCGCCCCGACCGGCGCACGTACGGCATCTACGACGAGCACGGCGACTACGTCGGCACCATCGAGCTGTACGACCTGCGCGGCCACGAGGCGACGCTCGGCATCATCATCGGAGAGCGCAGCCATTGGGGGCGCGGGTACGGCCCCGAAGCGATCGAAGCGCTTCTCGACCACGCGTTCGCCGACCTCGGGTTGGAGCGGGTGCGCTTGCACACCTTCGCCGACAACCCCCGCGCCCAGGCCGCCTTCAAGAAGGTCGGCTTCGAGGAGCACCGGCGCGTCCCGGCGCGCCAGGGGCGCGTGGACGTGCAGATGGCGCTCGAACGCGCGGCCTGGGCGGCGCGAGCCCGCGCGCCGTTCGCTCGCGACCCTCGAGGAGGTACTCCGTGACCCGACCCACCCCACCCGCCCGACCGCTCGACGGCCGCCTGGCGGTCGTCACCGGCGCCAGTCGGGGCATCGGCCGCGCGACGGTCCGCTCCCTCGCGGAGCTCGGCGCCCACGTCGTCGCGGGCGCGCGCGCCGAGGACGAGCTCGCGGCGCTGGCCGCCGAGCACGCGAACGTGCACGCACTGCCGCTCGACGTCGCCGATGCCGACTCGGTGCGCACCTTCGCGGACGCCGTCCATCGCGACCACGGTCCCGTCGACGTCCTGGTCGCGAACGCCGGGATCGGGGTGTTCGGCCCCATCGAGGCGACGACCCTCGAGGACTGGGACCGCGTCTTCGACGTGAACGTGCGCGGCACCTTCCTCGTGGTCCAGGCGTTCCTCGCCGACCTGCGCGCCCGCCGCGGCCACGCGGTGCTCGTGACGAGCGACGTCAGCGCCCGCACCTTCGCGGGCGGCGCGCTCTACACCGCGTCGAAGCACGCCCAACGCGCCTTCGCGCGGGCGCTCCAGATGGAGGTCGAGGAGGACGGCGTGCGCGTCACCGAGGTGCGCCCCGGCGTCGTCGCCACCGCCTTCGGCGACGGGACCGAGCGCCCGGCCGAGTACGGCGCGCTCGAGAGCGACGACGTCGCCGAGGCGATCGCCTTCGCGGTCACCCGCCCGGCGCGCGTCCGCCTCGACGAGCTGCACTTCCACCCGATGGGGCAGAAGGCGGAGTATTAGCGTTCGGCCGCCATCTCGTCGCCGAGGTCGGCGACGTCGCCGACGTCCATGAGGTCGCCGACGTCGACCTCCGGCTCGAAGTAGGCCTTGACCGCCGCCGCCGCCACCGGACCCACGCCCGGGATCGCGGCGAGTTCGGCCACGCTCGACTCGCGCAGCTGATCGATCGACGAGAACCGCGCCAGCAGCGCGTCGCGGCGTTTGGGCCCCACGCCGGGCACGTCGTCGAGGAGGCTGCGGGTCATGGCCTGGCCGCGCCGCTGCCGGTTGTAGCCCACCGCCGTCCGGTGCGCCTCGTCGCGCGCGTGGATCAGGAGCTTCAGCGCCGGATGCGTGTTGGGGAGCAGCACCTCGCGGCCGTCCTGGGTGACGATCGTCTCGACGCGCTTAGCCAGGCCCACCAGCGGCACGTCGATCCCCGCCTCGCGCAGCGCGCGCTGGGCCGCGGAGAGCTGCCCCTTGCCGCCGTCGATCAGCAACAGGTCGGGCGGCGCGAGCTGGTCGGCGAGGCGACCGGTGAAGCGGCGGTACACCGCCTGGTGCATCGAGGCGAAGTCGTCGGGCTTGTCGAGCCCGTGGATGCGCAGCCGGCGGTACTCGCTCTTCTTGGCGCGGCCCCCCTCGAACACCACCAGGCTGGCCACCGTGTGGGTGCCCATCAGGTTCGAGATGTCGAAGCCCTCGATCCGCCACGGCGGGACGTCGAGCGCGAGCACCGTCTGGAGCTCCTTGACCCCCGGCGCCTCCCCGCGCTTCTCCAGGAGCGCCAGTTCCGCGTCGAGGCCGGTGCGGGCGTTGCGCTCCGCCATCTCGAGCAGCGCGACCTTGTCGCCGCGCTGCGGCACCCGCACCTGCACCTTGCGGTGGGCGCGCTGCGCCAGGAACGCCTCCCAGGTGGGGGCGTGCAGGTCGCTCGCGGGCACGAGCACCAACGGGGGCACGTGGGTGGCCATCCCGTAGTACTCGGCCATGAAGGGCTCGAGCACCTCGGCGACGCTCGCGTTCGCGGCGCCGGTGAGGTAGCGCTTGTCGCGGCCGACCACGCGGCCGCGGCGCATCTGGAACAGCTGCACCATGGCGGCGTCGCCCGCTTGGGCGACCCCCAGGAAGTCCAGGTCTTCGCCTGCCGACGACTGCACCGCCGATTCGTAGCCGGTCATCCGCTTGAGCGCTTCGAGGCGGTCGCGGTAGGTGCGGGCGAGCTCGAAGTCCATCCGTTGCGCGGCGGCCTTCATATCGGTCTCGAGTAGGCCGACGGTCTCCTCCACCCGGCCCTCCAGGAAGGCGCGCACCTGGGCGACCGTGGCGGCGTAGGCGACCGGGTCCGCGGCGCCGATGCACGGCGCCGGGCAGCGCCCCATGTGGTGGCGCAGGCACGGCTTCTTGCGCTTGACCATCGGCGAGCCGCTGTTCTGGCGCAGCGGGAAGACCGCCGCCACCAGCTCCTGGACGCGCCGCACCACGCCCGGGTTGGGGTACGGCCCGAAGTACTGGGCGCCGTCCTTGAGCACCCGGCGGGTGAACTCGAGCATCGGGAACGGTTCGTTGGTGAGCTTGAGGAACGGGTAGGACTTGTCGTCCTTGAGCAGCACGTTGTAGTGCGGCTTGTAGCGCTTGATCAGGTTCGCTTCGAGGATCAGCGCCTCGACTTCGTTCGTCGTGACGATGTACTCGAGACGCTGCGCGTCGCGGGTGATCAGCTGCGCTTTGGCGCCCGACGTCGCCCCGAAGTACGA
>JAABRX010000012.1 GCA_011390675.1 Trueperaceae bacterium
CTCGCCGGCACGAACGCCTTCGCGGGCGGCGCCGCCTACAACGCCGCCAAGTTCGGCCTGGTCGGCTTCACCCACGCCGTCATGCTCGACCTCCGCGAGCGCGGCATCCGCGTCTCGACGATCATGCCCGGCTCGGTGGCCACCGCCTTCGGTGGGCGCGAGCCGAGCGCCGCCGACACCTGGAAGATCCAGCCGCAGGACATCGCCGAGGCGGTGCGCTACGTGCTCTGCAGCCCGGCGCGCACCCTGCCCTCGCGCATCGAGGTGCGGCCCGCACGCACCCGACCGTCGTGATCGCGTGATCGCCCGCGCGACCGACGCGCTGTACCCGCTCATCAAGCGGGTCCTGTTCCGCCTCGAACCCGAGGAGGCGCACGCGCGCGTGTTCGCGCTCCTGGGCTTCGCGGCGCGCCACCCGGGGGCGCTGCGCCTGCTGCGCAGCGCGTACGGGGTCGCCGACCCCCGGCTGCGGGTGCGTGCGTTCGGCCTCGAGTTCCCGAACCCGCTCGGCCTCGCCGCCGGCATGGACAAGGACGGGACCGCCGCGGCGGTGTGGGGCGCGTTCGGCTTCGGCACCGCGGAGCTCGGCACCGTCACCACCCAGGCCCAGCCCGGCAACCCCCGCCCCCGGGCCTTCCGGCTCCCTGCCGACCGCGCCATCGTCAACCGGATGGGGTTCAACAACGCGGGCGCGGCCGCGTTGGCCGAGCGGCTCGCGGCGGCGCGCAGCGCCTCGTGGTGGAGCGCCGAGCCGATCGGCGTGAACGTCGGCAAGACCCGCGCGGTCGCCCTCGAGGACGCGGTCGCCGACTACGAGGAGGCCTTGCGGACCGCCTGGCCCGTCGCGGACTACCTCGTCCTGAACGTGAGCTCGCCGAACACGCCGGGGTTGCGCAGCCTGCAGGAGGCGAAGCCGCTGGCCGAACTGCTCGCCCGCGCGCGCGATCTGCGGGGCGAGCTCGGCGACCGGCCCGTCCTCCTCAAGGTGGCGCCCGACCTGAGCGAGGAAGCGCTCGCCGAGGCGATCGCGCTCGCCGAACGACACGGGGTCGACGGTCTGGTCGTCGCCAACACGACGATCGCCCGCGAGGGCCTGACCCAGGATCCGGGTGAAGCCGGCGGGCTGTCGGGGGCCCCGTTGGCGGCGCGCGCGCTCGCCGTGCTCCGCGCCGCCCGCGCGCGCACCGCGCTGCCGCTCGTGGCGTCGGGCGGCATCGAGTCGGGGGTCGACGCGATCGCGCGCTTCGAGGCCGGCGCGACGCTGGTGCAGGTGTACACGGGCTGGATCTACGAGGGCCCTGGGCTCCCCCGCCGGCTCCTCCGCGACGTCGCCCGCTGGGCCACCGCGGAGGGCCACGCGGATCTCGACGCCCGCTTGCGCGCCCGCGATGCGGCGCACCGACCGTCCGCAGGCTGAGTGCGGCGCCGTCGCCGCGTGGCGCATGGGCTTGACACGCAACGCTCCACTCCGTAGATTTCGTCATGCCTAACTTTTTCATTCGGCGCACCTCAACCTCGATCCTGGCGCTGCTTCTGGTGCTCGTCGGCGCCTCCGGAACGTCGTTGGCTCAGGACGCGCCCGCCCGCGTGGTCGCGAGCGTCGGGATGGTCGGCGACGTCGCCGCCGAACTCGCCGGCAGCTGCGCGCAGGTCGACACGCTGATGGGGCCGGGCGTCGACCCCCACAGCTACCGCGCCACCGCCTCCGACGTGCGCGCCGTCCAGGACGCCGACCTGGTGCTCTACGTGGGCCTGGGGCTCGAGGCGCGGCTCGGCGAGGTGCTCGCGCGGCTCGCGAGCCGCACCCGCGTCGTCGCGGTGGGCGACGAGGCCGTCGCGGTCGCCGACCGCTTGACCGGCGAGGGGGGCACCGTCGACCCGCACGCTTGGATGGACCCGAACCTGTGGCGGTCGGTCGCGGCCCGCGTCGCGACCGCGTTGGCCGAGGTGGCGCCGGCGGCGTGCGCCGAAGCGTTCGAGCAGCGCGTCGCGGCCTACGACGCGCTCCTGGTGGAACTCGACGCGTGGACGGCCGCCACCATGGCCAGCATCCCGGCGTCGGCGCGCGTCCTGGTCACCGCCCACGACGCCTTCGAGTACTTCGGGCGCGCGTACGACCTGGAGGTCGTCGGCCTGCAGGGGCTCTCGACCGTGGCCGAGGCGAGCCTCGGCGACGTGCGCGCGACGGCCGACCTGATCGCCGAGCGCGGCATCCCGGCGGTGTTCGTGGAGTCGACGATCAACCCGCGCACGATCGAGTCGGTGCGGGTCGCGGTGCGCGACCGGGGTACCGACGTGGCGCTCGGCGGCGAACTGTTCTCCGACGCCTTCGGCAGCGCCGGGACGCCCGAGGGGACGTACGTCGGCATGATCGTGCACAACGCAGCGACCGTCGCCACCGCGCTGGGCGGGGCGCCGGCCCCGCTCCCGACCGCGCTCGCCGACTGGCTCGCCCGCTGGCCCGAGGGAATGGAGAGCGTCGGGCGATGACCACCGCGACGCCGGACCACACCCCGGCCGGGGTCGCGGTGCACGTCGAGGACCTGACGGTGCGCTACGGCGAGCGCACGGTCCTCTGGGACGTCGACCTCGACGTCCCGACCGGCGTGCTCGGCGCCATCGTCGGGCCGAACGGCGCGGGCAAGAGCACGCTCCTGAAGGCGGTGGTGGGGCTGGTGCGCCCCGCCGCCGGCCACGTCCGGGTGTTCGGCGAGCCCTTCGCCAGCGTCCGCAAGCGGGTCGCGTACGTGCCGCAACGCGCGGCGGTCGACTGGGACTTCCCCACCACGGTGCTCGACGTCGCCACGATGGGGCGCTATGCACGCCTCGGGTGGCTGCGCCGCCCCGGGCGCGCCGACCGCGAGGCCGCGCGTGCCGCGCTCGAGCAGGTCGGGCTCGTCGACCTCGCGCACCGCCAGATCGGCGAGCTCTCCGGTGGCCAACAGCAGCGCGCGTTCCTCGCGCGGGCGCTCGCGCAGGAGGCGGAGCTGGTCCTGATGGACGAGCCGATGGCGGGCGTCGACGCCCCCACCGAAGCCGCCGTGTTGGAGGTGCTCGACGAGTTGAGGCGGGCAGGCCGGACGGTGCTCGTCGTGCACCACGACCTGCAGACCGTCGCCGACCGCTTCGAATGGGTGGCGCTCGTGCAGGTGCGGGTGATCGCGTCGGGCCCCACGGCGGAGGCGCTCGCGCCCGAGGCGTTGCGGCGCGCCTACGGCGGTGCGGTGGCCGTGGTCGCGGCCGGGGGCGCGGCGATCGCGGGCGCGGGTTCGGAGCCCGGCGCACGCGCGCCGGGGCGCTCGTGAGCGAGCTCTGGACCATCTTGATCGACGGATCGACGCGCACCGTCCTGGTGGGCGCCGCGCTGTTGGGGGCGCTGACCGGCGGGCTCGGCACCTTCGCCGTCCTGCGCCGCCAGAGCCTGCTCGGCGACGTCCTGGCGCACGCGGCGCTGCCTGGGATCGTCGCGGCCTTCCTGCTCTCGGGCGAGCGGGCGCTGCCGGTCCTGGTCGCGGGTGCCCTCGCCTCCGGGCTGCTGTGGTCGGCGGTGCTGCAGGTGCTGGCCCGGCACACGCGCCTCGGCGCCGACGGCGCGACGACGCTCGTGCTGTCGGTCTCGTTCGCGCTCGGCCTGGCGCTGCTCACCGCCGCCCAGAGCCGCGGCGACGCCGCGGCCGCGGGCCTGCAGACCTTCTTGTTCGGCCAGGCGGCGGCGCTGCTTCCGGGCGACGTCGTGCTGCTGGCGAGCGTCGCGTTGGCCCTCACCGCCGGCGTGGCGCTCGCCTGGCCGGCCCTCGCGCTCGTGGCGTTCGACCCGGGCTACGCCCGCAGCGTCGGCGTCCCGGTTCGCGCGCTGGAAGCAGCCCTGACCGCCGCCCTCGCGGTCGCGGTCGTGCTCGGCCTTCAGCTCGTGGGCGTCGTCCTGATCACGGCCCTCGTCGTGGCGCCCGCGATCGCCGCGCGTCCGTGGGTGGCGCGGCTGGCGCCGCTCGTGCTGGTGGCGGCGGCCACCGGCGCGGCCGCCGGCGCCACCGGTGCGCTGGTCAGCGCGGTCGACCGCGACGCGGCCACCGGGCCCGTGGTGGTCGTGGCGGTCACGCTCGCGGCGATCGTCTCGGTCGTGCTCGCGGTCGCGCGCAGCCGCCGCCGGGTGCGCGCGGGCGCCGCCCGGAGCGCGACGGTGCGGGGCTCGGCGTGATCGGCGCCCTCCAAGGGTGGATCGACGACCCGACGGTCGCGACGGTGGTGCTCGGGGCCGTGGTCGGGATGGCGGCCACGGTGGTCGGCACCTTCCTGCTGCTGCGCAAGAGCACGATGCTCACGGACGCGATCGGCCACTCGGTGCTCTTCGGCATCGTCGTCGGCTTCCTGGTCGTGGGCGACCTCCACCACCCGGCCCTCACGGTGGGCGCGGCGCTCGCGGGGCTGCTGACCGTGGCGGGGACGCGGGCGCTCGAAGCGACCGGCCGGGTGCGCTCGGACGCCGCGATCGGCCTCGTGTTCCCGCTGTTGTTCGCGCTCGGCGTCCTCCTCGCCGGTCGCTACGCCGGCGACGCGCACCTCGATGCCGACGCCGTCTTGGTGGGCGAGATCGGCTTCGCCTGGATCGACGTCGCTCCCTTCTTCGGGCTGGAGCTGCCGCGCGCGCTGCGCACCATGCTCGTGGTGCTCGCACTGGACGCGGTGCTCGTCGCGTCGCTGTGGAAGGAGCTCAAGGTCGGCGCCTTCGACCCGGGGTTCGCCGCGGCCGTCGGACTGGCGCCCGGCGCGGTCGCCACCGCCCTGCTCGCCGCGACCTCGCTGACCGCGGTGGCCGCCTTCGACGCGGTCGGAGCGGTGCTGTTCGTCGCCTTCGTCGTCGCCCCGCCGGCGGCCGGGTTGCTGCTCGCGAACCGGGTCGGGACGATGCTGGTGATCGGACTCTTCGTCAGCGTCGCGGCGGCGATCGGCGGCTACGCGGCCGCGCTCGCCTACGACCTCGCGATCGCCCCCGCGATGGCGCTCGTGGCGGGCGCGCTCGTGGCCGGCGCGCTGCTGGTGGGCCCGCGGCACGGGTTGGTCGCGCACCTGGTGCGGTCGCGGACGCGCGGGCTCGACCTCGATGCGCGCGCGCTGCTCGTGCACCTCGCTACCCACGCCGAGGCCGAGGCCGAGGCGCGCGAGAACACCCGCCCGGCGCTGCGCGAGCACCTCGGGTGGCGCTCGGCGAAGGTGGAACGCGTCGTGCGCCACGCGCTCGACGGCGGCTTCGTCGAGCGTGGCCGGGCCGGCGAAGGGCTGCGGCCGACCGGTCGCGGTCGGGCGTGGATCGAGGAGGCGGGCCCCGACGGCGAGACCCGAGGCGGCTGAGCGAACGCTAGTCCGCGTCGCGGGTGCGCCGCACGACGTGGAAGCGCGCCTCGCTGACGCCGTTGCGCGCGTTCGCAGCGCGCGCGAGCACGAACAGCAGGTCCGAGAGCCGGTTGAGGTAGCGCGCCACCGGCGTGCCGATGGGCGCGACCGACGACAGCGCGACGGTGGCGCGTTCGGCGCGCCGCACGACCGAACGAGCGACGTGCAAGGCCGCGCTCGTGGCGTGTCCGGCAGGCAGGATGAACTGCTTGAGCGGCTCGAGCTCCGCCTCGAAGCGATCGATGGCCGCCTCCAGCGCCTCGACGTCCGCCTCCTCGACCAGATGGAGGCGGGCGCGCGCCTCCGCCTCGGGCGGGGTCGCGAGGTCGGCGCCCACGTCGAACAGCGCGTGCTGGACCTGCGCGAGCAGCTTGTCGACGTCGGAATCCACCCCCATGCCGCGCGCCATGCCGATCGCGGCGTTCGCCTCGTCGACCGCCCCGTACGCCTCGACCCGCAGGTCGTCCTTGCGGACCCGTCCGCCGCCGAAGAGCCCGGTGGTGCCGTCGTCGCCCGTGCGCGTGTAGATCTTCATGACGCGAGTCTAGCGCTGCCCCGCGCCAGCGAGCGTGGGCGTCACCCCAGGTCTGCGGCGACCGCCGGGGCGAGCCCGAGCTCGCGCGCCAGGTCCGCCGCGGCGTTGCGACCCGACAGCAGCGCGAGCGGCATACCGCCCCCCGGGTGCACGGTGCCCCCCGCCAACCGCAGGTTGCGCACGCCCCGCACCGAGGGCCCGGGTCGGAGCGTCGAGGCGAGGGTCGTGGGCGCCGCGCCGTAGATGGCGCCGCGGTCGCCGAAGCGCGCGAGCTCCGAAGGACCGAGGTCGCGCTCGACGACCACCCGCCCGGTGGGGTCGAAGCCGCGCGCCGCCAGCGTGGCGCGCAGGCGCCGCGCCGCCAGGGCGTCCTCGGCCCGCTCGGGCGCCCCCGGGGGCAGCGCGGGCGCGTTGGCCATGACGAACCAGTTCTCGTGGCCCGGCGGCGCGTCGCCGGGGTCGCCCTTGGACGAGGCGTGGACGTACAGCGTCGGGTCGCCGGGGTGGCGACCGGCGCGCAGGTCGTCGAACTCGGCGGCGTAGTCCGGCGGGAACAGGATCGTGTGCGCCGCGAGTTCGGGGGTCGCGCCGCGCACCCCGAGCAGCGCGACCGTGCCGGAGAGGCTCGGGTGCCGCCGCTCCGGCGTCGCCCGCCCCAGCCACGCCAGCGCCCAGCGCCGATCGACGGCCGCCACCACCGCGTCCACGGCGACTGGACCGCGATCGGTCGCCACCTCGCGCACGCGCCCGCCGCGCACCGGGAGCGCCTCCACGGAGACGCCGGTGCGCACCTCGACCCCCAGGTCCTCCACCAACGCACGCAGGGCGCGCACCACCCCGTGCACGCCGCCCACGGGCAGCGTCACGCCCAGGCCCAGCTCGACCCAGGCGATGTTGTGCAGCACAGCCGGTGCCCGGTACGGGTCGCCGCCGAAGTACGTCGCGAAGCGCAGGAAGAACGGGAGCAGGTCGCCGCGGACGCCGAGCGCCGCCAGCAGGTCGGGGAGCCTCCGGCCGGGGTGGGCGCGCCAACCGTGGCGCAGGCCGTAGGCCGCGAGCCGCGCGAGCCCAGGCGCCGGCCCGCGCACGAAGGTGGGCGCGGCGTCCTCGTACAGGCGGCGCGCCGCCGCCAGCGCGCGACGGTACGCGGCACCCTCCTGCGCGTCCAACCCCTCCAGCGTGCGGTCGAGGTCCGAGTACACGTCCCAGACGCGTCCCGAAGGGTAGCGGTAGCGGCACAGCGGCGCCAACGGCGCCAGCTCGAACGGCCGCTCGCGCCCCGCGTCGCGGAAGAGCGCGTCGACCACGTCGGGGAGGGTGAACACCGACGGCCCGACGTCGAAACGGAAGCCACCGGCGCGCCACTCCCCGGCCTTCCCACCGACCTCGTCGGCGCGCTCCAGGACGACCACCTCCGCGCCCGCCCGCGCCAGGTCGATCGCCGCGGCCAAGCCCGCGAAGCCGGCGCCCACCACCGCGACGCGCGGCGGGGTCACGGGTACGCCCTACCCTTCCACTCGTACCCGCCACGGCGCGCGAGCGCCCGCGCGACGACGGCCGCGAGCGCCACCGGGCCCAGCGGTTGGAGCAGCGCCTCGGCGACCGGACGGCCGCTCTTGGCGTTCGCGACGGCTCGGAGCGCGACGCCGGCCGCCGCGAGCCACCACCAGCGCGGGTCGGCCCATGCGGCGATCCACGGAGCCGTGTACGCCGCCACGTTCACCGCCCACACGCCGATCAGCGCCACCGGCGCCCCGCCCGCGGCGGCCAGGGCGTTCTTGCCGAAGCCCGCGACCACGGCCGACCACCCGCGGTACATCCGCGTCGCCACCCAGGGCCCGCCGAGGCGCAGCGTGAGCGGCACCCCCAGGCGCTTCGCGCGCTGCGCCAGGCGCACGTCCTCGAGCACCTCCGCCGGCAGGGCGGCGTGCCCGCCCACCCGGTCGTACGCCTCGCGGCGCCACGCCATCAGCTGCCCGTTGGCGCCCGCGATCGACGCGAACGGCAGCGCCCGCACGAGCGGGTGGGGCAGGTTCGCGAGGAGCAACAGATCGACCAGTGGGACCACGAGCCGCTCCCCCCAGGTGCCGCAGCGCTGGCGCGGCCAGACGGTGAGCAGGCCACCGTCGGTGGCGTCGAGCTCGTCCACCGCCCGCGCGAGCGCTCCGGCGCTCCAGGCGACGTCGGCGTCGGTGAAGACGAGAACGTCGCCGCGCGCGGCGCCGGCGAGTTGGTGGCACGCCCAGTTCTTCCCCGACCAGCCGGCGGGCAGTGGGGCGCCGCCGAGCACCCGCAGGGTCGGCGCGCTCGCGGCCGCGGACGCCAACAGCGCCGGCGTCGCGTCGCTCGAGCCATCGTCGAGGACGATCACCTCGTCGGCGCCCTGCGCGAGCCACGTGGGCAGCGTCTCGGGGAGCACGACGGCCTCGTCGCGCACCGGCACCAGGAGCGAGACGCGCGGCCGTGCGCCGCCAGGCCGGGCGACCGCGCGCGCGCCGAGGACCGGGAAGGTCGCGACGTTGAGCGCGAGCACGAGCGCCTGCCCGAGGAGGAAGGTCGCCACCGCCACGAACGCCGCATCGCCGAGGGTCACGCGCCGCCGCCCGCCCGGCGACCCGGGCCGCCGCCCCACAGCCGCGCCACCCATCCGGCGCGCTCGTCGGTGCGGCCGCCACCCTGCCACCACGCCTCGTACCCCGGTACGGGCGCTTCGGGATCGGCGGCGGCGGCGAGATCGCCGTCGAGGCGCTCGAGCAGCTCCGCCAGCGCCGCGTCGGCGGCAGCAGCGTCGCTGCCGGCCGCGAGCAGCGTCCCGCCGCGCACGAAGAGCTCCGGGTGCTCGCCCCCACGCACCACCGCGCGGAAGGCGACCGGCCACACCGGAACGCCGGCCCAGCGAGCGATCGCCGCGGCGCCCGGGCGAGTGGGGCCGAGCGGGCCAGCGGGCCGCAGCCCCCCCTCCGGGAACACGACCAACCAGGCACCGGCGGCTGCGTGCCGCGCCGCGGCGCGGGGCCGGCTCGCCGGCACCGCCCCCAGGTGGGTGAAGAAGCGGAAGCGATCGAGCTGGGCGTCGTCCATCACGGCCCCGGACGGCCGACCGTGGTGCACGGCCAACCCCCACGCGAGGTAGGCGTCCCACCAGGAGTGGTGGTTGGCGACGACCACGGCGCCGCCGGCGGGCACGGGCGCCTCGAGGTACCCCCACACGCCGCCGGTGCCCGTGCGGAACGCCCGGTGGATGCGCGCCGGCACGAACGCCGCGACGAGCCGGACGAAGGCGGCCGCTACCCGGTCCTTCACGCCGCGGGTCCCGATCGGCCCCATGCCCAGACGGCCACCATCGCGCCGGTCGCGATCGCTCCGGCGACCGGCAGCCCGAAGAACGCGAGGCCGACGCCGATCAGGAAGGCCTGCGCCAGGTACGTCGCCTGCAGGTCGCCGATCGCCGCTGCGAACCGGCCGGCGTCGCCGCGCGGCGTCCGCACGCGGGGATCGATCCGGACGAGCAGCGCGACGAGCCCCAGCCCGGCGACGTACCAACCGACGAAGTTCGTCCAGGCGACCCCGAAGTAGTCGGGCCGCGCGAACGCCCAGAAGCCCTCGCGCACCATCAACGGGTCGAGCCCCAGGTCCCAGGCGACGAGCGCGAGCGGCGCCCCCCACCACGCCCGCCGCCCCGGCACGACGGCCAAGGCGATCAGCGCGAAGGCGAACCAACCGATCGGGACGAGCAGCGGCACCCCGGCGAGCGTGGGGCCGGGCGCCGTGTAGTCGTACGGACCGAACGGGATGCCGGTGCGCGAACCCAGCACCTCGACCGCCCACCCGAACGCGAGCGCCGCGCCGAGCAGCGCCCACGCGCGACGACCGAAGCGGGCGATCGCGACCATGAGCACGGCCACGGCGAGCGCCCCCGTGCTCGCGTACGCGAGCGGCACGAAGGCGTGCGGGAGGAGCGGCGTAGGCACCATGAAGAGCACCCACGCGGCCAACCACGGGCGCCACGGCCGCGCCCGCGCTTCGCGACCGAGCGCCGCGAGCCGCGTCAGCGACCGCCCGTCGACCGCGAGCAACACGCCACCCACGACGAGCAGGTTGGTGACGAGGAAGAACGTCGCCTCTTCGATCGGCAGCCCGAGCGGCGCCCAGCCGAGCGTGCGGTCGGGCGAGATCCACCAGATGCCCACGCCGATCGCGAAGCGGTCGGCCAACCACAGCCACAGCGTCGGCAGCGCGACGGCGAGGGCGAAGACGCGCCTGCGCGCCCACAGCAGGTCGCCGCCGAACCCCCACTGCACCGCCAGGATCGGCATCGCCCAGACCAAGATCAAGCCGAGGTACGTGCCGGGGGCGGTCGGCACCAGCAGCAGTCCGAGCGCCGCCAGTCCGAGGGCTGCGACCGCAGGGAGCGTGCGGGCGGCCGCCGCGGCGCGCGGCGCCGGCGCGGCGTGCGCGCGGAGCCGCCGGCGCACCGCCAGCGCGACGAGCCCGGTGGCCCAGGTCTGGATCGCGAAGAACGCGATCTCCTCGACGGGCACGCCGCCGACGGTGGCGAGCACGCGCCCGTCGGGGTACCCCCAGACGGCCTGCACGATCAGGTGGCGATCCCACGGGTAGGTGTACGCGAGCGCCACCGCGATCAAGACCCCGATGGCGAGCCCGCCGTGCCGGACGGCGCGCGGATCGTCGCGCCCGCGGCGCGCGTCCCACACGAGCAGCGCCAGCCACGGCAGCGTGAACGCGACGTGGAACTGCGCGTAGGTCATGCCGTCCGACCAGACCGCGGCAGCGACGAGGGCGACGGCGACCGGCAACCCCCACGCCCAGCGTGGGGGCGCCCACGCCCAGCGCGGGGCGCCGCCGGTCGGGGGCGCCGGCGCCTGGCCGGCGGGTCGCGTCA
The DNA here is from genome assembly GCA_011390675.1 of Trueperaceae bacterium. GTDB lineage: Bacteria > Deinococcota > Deinococci > Deinococcales > Trueperaceae > JAABTL01. The sequence goes on from JAABRX010000012.1 coordinate 10,830, forward strand.
CGAGCTCGAGCGGCCGAGGGCGCGCCCGAGCGCCGCGAGCGGCGAGCGCAGGTCGCTCAGGACCTCCCGGGCGGCGTTGCGCCCGGAGGCGCCCATGATGCCGCCACCGGGGTGCGTGCTCGCCCCGGTCATGTACAGCCCCTTGACGCCCGGTGCGCGGTACGCGTGGCCCCCGAGGAACGGTCGCAACGCGAACATCTGATCGAGGCTCATCTCGAGGTGCATGACGTTGCCACGGAAGAGGCCCAGTTCGCGCTCGAGCCACAACGGGTGCTGGAACAGCGAGCCGACGACCTTGTCCTTGGTGCCCGGCGCGTGCACCTCGAAGGCGTCCAGGATCGACGCCTCCACCTCCGGGCCGATCTCGTCCCAGCTCCGGCTGCCCGCGAGCTGATAGGGGAAGTACTGCGCCCACAGCCACAGCACCTCGCCGCCCGGGGGGGCGAGCGTCGGGTCGACGGCGCTGAAGCTCATCGCGATGATCGGGGGGTCGGCGGCGGGCCGGCCGGCGAGGTAGTCGCCGTACGCCGCGGAGACCTGCGCCCGGTCGCGGCAGATGAGCTGCAGCGCGCGGCGCGCGGCGTCGTCGGGGTGCACGGCGTAGCGGATGGGCTCCGAGAGCGCCAGCCGCACGACCGCACCGAAACCGTTGCCGACGCGCATGTTCTTGGCCGCCGGGGGCCGGTGTTCCTCGGGCAGGAGCTTGCCGAAGGTCTCGAGCGCGTGCGCGCCAGCGAGCACGACGCGAGCGGTGTAGACCTGATCGCCCACCCGCACGCCCGTGGCGCGCCCCCCCTCGACGAGGATGGCGTCCACCGGCGCCGACGTGTGGACCTCGCCGCCGTGGTCCTCGACGTGGCGCGCGAGGGCCTGCGTGAGCATGCCCGAGCCGCCCTTGGGGCGCGCCATGCCCCCCTCGTGGTACAGCGGGTGCCACAGCAGGAAGGGCGACGTCATCGGTTCGGTCGGCGGCGGTCCCGACTGCGCCGCCATCCACACGAGCGGCGCCTTGACCTTCTCCTCGCGGAAGTAGTCGTCGACCAGCTCACCGTACGGCTTGAGGATGCGCGGCAGCGCTTGCTTCCAGTCGCCGGGCACCGCTTTGCCCGACATCGCGGCGCTCCCGAGCTTGAGCGGGTTGGGCGTCGCCAGGAACAGATCGCGCACCGTGCGCGCGAACGGCCGCCACTCGTCGAGGAAGCGCCCGTACGCCTCCCCTTCGCCGGGGAAGCGCGCCTCGATCCCCTCGATGGTGGCGGCCTCGGAGCGGTGGATCATGAGGTGGTCGCCGTCTTCGTAGGGGGCGAAGAACAGCGGATCGACGTCGATGTACTCGAGCCCGTAGCGCTCGAGCGCCAGCTCCTCGACGATCGGGGTGTTGCGGATCAGGATGTGGGCGGAGCCGCCGAGATCGAACTGGTAGCCCGGGACGTGCTCCACCGTCGAGACCGCTCCACCGGCGATCGCTCGGCGTTCGAACACGCCGACCTTGAGGCCGGCTTGCGCGAGGTAGGCGCTGGCGACGAGGGCGTTGTGCCCGGCGCCGATGGTCAGAACGTCGTAATCGGGCACGGGGCCCCTCCAGTTCGGTTGGCGCGCCGCGTCACGACCGGCCCCCGGCCACCACGCTGACGACGGCGCGCGGGATGAGGGCGACGCGCTCGACCGGGCGCAGGTAGGCGCGCCGGTTGAGGTTGTCGTAGCCGTTCTGGCGCAGCTTGCGCAAGATGCCTTCGTAGTTCAGGGCGGCCACCGCCACGCCGAGCGCGGCGACCCCGTACAGGCGCGGGATGCCGCGCCACCCCTCGCGGTAGAGCGCGTTGGCGTGCGTACCGAGCTCCTCGAGCAACGCGACGTACCCGGGGGTGACGCGCCCGGCGCGCAGGTCGTCCAGGTCGACGCCGTACTTCGCCCGCAGGTCGGCGGGCAGGTAACAGCGCCCCATCCGAAGGTCCTCGCCCACGTCGCGCAGCACGTTCGTGAGCTGCATGGCGTTGCCGAGGGCGAGCGCCATCTGCAGCGTCTCGTCGCCACCGCGGTAGCCGCAGACGGGCGCCACCAGCCAACCGACCACGCCGGCGACGCGCCGGCAGTACACCATCAGTTCGTCCAGGTCGGCGACGTCCGCCGGTTCGAGGTCGGACAGCAAGCCCAACCGCAGCTCGTCGAAGCCTGCCTTGGGGACGGGAAACCGCTCGAGCAACCAGGCGAGGCCGACCTCGACCGCATCGTCCAGGTCCGGCGTGCCCGCGTACGCCCGCTCGATGCCGGCCCACCACGCCGACAGGCGCTCGCGCGCCGCCTCGCTGCTCGGCGCCTCGTCGACGGCGTCGTCGCCGGCGCGGCACGCCGCGTAGATGACGGTCACCGCGGAACGCCGCTCGCCATGGAACAGCCGCGAGCCCAAGTAGAACGTGCTGGAGTGGGCCCGCGTGGCGTCGGTGCACGCCGCGATGGCTTCGTCGACGGTCATGGCCCCCTCCGCTCCTCCCCGGTCCGAGCGGACGCTAGCACGCCCGTCGCACCCGAACCGTGGGCAGCCTAACGATGGTTAGGGGTCCGGATCGCACCCGTGACCGCGCTGCTCAGCCGCTCGTCGGCAGCGGCACGCGGGCGTCCTCGGGGCGGGGGCCGTCGCCGTACCGGGCGACGACGTAGTCGTCGAGCATCTTCTGGAAACCGGGCACGATCTCCGCGCCCTGGAGCGTCCCGACGAACACCCCGTCGCGGTACACCGGCGCGCGCGGCGTCTCGCCCGTGCCCGGCAGCGAGATGCCGATGTCGGCGTGCTTCGATTCGCCCGGACCGTTCACGACGCACCCCATCACGGCCACCCGCAGCCCCTCGACGCCCGGGTAGACCTCCTTCCACGCCGGCATGCTCGCCCGCAGGTACGCCTGGATGTCGCGCGCCATCTCTTGGAACAGGGTGCTCGTGGTGCGGCCGCAGCCAGGGCAGGCGGTGACGTCGGGCGCGAAGCGCCGCAGGTCCAGCGCCTGCAGGACCTCCTGGGCGATCTCCACCTCGCGCTCGCGAGGCGCTCCCGGGTCCGGCGTCAGGGAGACCCGGATGGTGTCCCCGATGCCGTCGGTCAGCAGCGGCGCGAGGCCGGCCGTCGACGCGACGGCGCCCTTGAGGCCCATGCCGGCCTCGGTGAGGCCCAGGTGCAGCGGGTAAGCGCAGCGCGCGGCGAGCCTCCGGTACACGTCCCACATGTCGCGGACGCGGCTCACCTTGGCCGAGAGCACGATCCGCTCGGCCGGCAGACCGGTGCGCTCGGCCAACTCCGCCGACCGCAGGGCGGACTGGATCATCGCCTCGATCATCACCTCGCGCGCGTCCTCGGGCTCGGCGCGCCGGGCGTTGGCGTCCATCAGCTCGGTCAGCAGCGCCTGATCGAGCGAGCCCCAGTTCACCCCGATGCGCACCACCCGGTCGTGCTCCTTCGCGACCTCGATCATCGTGACGAAGTTCTCGTCGTGGCGATCGCCGACGCCGACGTTCCCCGGGTTGATCCGGTACTTCGCGAGCGCTTCGGCGGTTTCGGGGTACGCCCGCAGCAGTTGGTGGCCGTTGAAATGGAAGTCGCCGACGAGCGGCACGTCGAGGCCGGCGTCGTCGAGCCGCGCGCGGATCTCGGGGACGGCGGCGGCGGCGGCCTTGGTGTCGACGGTGACGCGCACGATCTCCGAGCCCGCGCGCGCGAGCGTCGCGACCTGCTCGGCGGTCCCGGCCGCGTCGGCGGTGTCGGTGTTCGTCATGGACTGCACGACCACGGGGTGATCGCCGCCCAGGAGGACGCGCCCCACCGGAACGGTGACGGTGCGGCGGCGGGGGTACGGGTTCATGCCGTCAGTCTACGGCTCGCGCTCGTGGGGACCGTGGGCCCGGAGGCGTTCGCCCCGCGACGCGCGAGCCGCGCGGCGGCTCACGCGTCGCGGGGTTCGAGCAGCGGCTCGAGCTCGGGCCACAGCCCCTCGGAGACCGAGAGCGCCTCGCCGCCGTGGATGGTCTCGACGCCGCGCCAATCCCCGAAGCGGCCCCCGGCTTCGCGCAGCAGGACCGGGAACGGCCCGCAGTCCCACGCGTGCATGACGGGGTCGAGCATCACGTCGAGGCGGCCGGCCGCCACCAGGGCGTGGCCGTACGCGTCGCCCCAGCCGGCCTGGAAGGCGGTGGCCGCCTGCACCCGCGCCCACGCCCCCGCGCGCCCGTGGCGCGCGAACGATCCCGCGTCGGTGAAGCCGACGTACGCATCGGCCAGCCCCGCCGACGTCCGCACCCGCACCGGACGGCCGTCGAGGCGGGTGCCGTGCCCGCTTGCGGCCGAGACCGTCATCCCGAGCGCCGGGAAGTGCGCCACCCCGACCTCGACGCGCCCCTCGATCGCGAGCCCCACGAGCACCCCGTACAGCGGCACGCCGCGGACGAACGATTTGGTCCCGTCGATCGGGTCGACCCACCAGACGTGGCTGGCGTCCTCTCGATCGGCGCCCTCCTCCTCGCCCACGATGCCGTGGTCCGGGAAGGCGCGCCCCAAGTGCGCGCGCAGCAGCGCTTCGGCCTCGCGATCGGCGACGGTCACCGGGGTGTCGTCGCCCTTGGTCTCGACCGCGACGCCGGTCCCGAAGTGGGCGAGGGTGCGTCGGCCGGCTTGGAACGCGGCCTCCAGGGCGACGTCGAGGTAGCGCTGCAACTCGGGCATGGGCCGAAGCCTACCGCCGCGCGCGCCGAACGTGGGGACGCCGCGCTAGATTGACCGCATGCTGATGCCCCGCGCGCGCCTCGAAGCCGCCGAGCGGTCCACGCTCGCCCCGTACGCCGCCTTCGCCGACGCGTCGCGGGGCCGCGTCCATCCGGAGGCGGAGAGCGCGTACCGCACCGCGTTCCAGAAAGACCGCGATCGGGTCGTCCACACCAGCGCCTTCCGCCGGCTCGAGTACAAGACCCAGGTGTTCGTCAACTACGCGGGCGACTACTACCGAACCCGCTTGACGCACACGCTCGAGGTCGCGCAGGTCGCGCGTTCGATCGCTCGCGCGCTCGGGCTCAACGAAGACCTCTCCGAGACCGTCTCGCTCGCCCACGACCTCGGGCACCCGCCGTTCGGCCACGCTGGCGAGCGGACGCTCGACCGCCTCGCGGCCGACTTCGGCGGGTTCGACCACAACCGTCAGAGCCTGCGCGTGGTGACCGAGCTCGAGACCCGCTACCCGGGCTTCGAGGGGCTCAACCTGAGCTGGGAGACGCTCGAGGGGATCATGAAGCACGAGACCGAGTACGACGTGCCCGACACGGCCTGGGAGCCCGAGCGGCGCGGGAGCCTCGAGGCGCAAGTGGTGAACGTCGCGGACGAGTTGGCGTACAACGCCCACGACCTGGACGACGGGTTGCGGTCGGGGCACCTGTCGCCGCATCAGATCGTCGACGTGCCCGTGGTCGCCGAGCTGTTCGAGCGCCTCGGACTCGACCCGGCGCGCTTCGACAACCAGGCGCGCTACGCCTTGAACCGTGAGCTGCTCGGCCTCTCGATCTCCGACGCCATCGAGCACACCCACCGGCGCATCGAAGAGGCCGGCGTCGCTTCGCTCGAAGACGTCCGCGACCACCCGACCACCCTCGTGGGGAACGGTCCCGACGTCGGCCCCCGGCTTCGCGAGCTCAAGCGCTTCCTGTACGCCAACCTGTACTTCCACCACCGGTTGATCCGCATGACGCGCAAGGCAGACCACATCTTGGAGCGCATCTACCGCGCCTACGTCGACGTTCCCGACATGCTTCCGCCCGACGTGCGCCGCTCCGGCGAGCGCCTGGGCGTCGAGCGCGCCGTGATCGACTACCTCGCGGGCATGACCGACCGCTACGCCACCGACGAGTACCGGCGGCTGTTCGACCCCACCGCGCTCACCTGACGCGCGGCGCGGACGGCGCGGGCCTACGGCCCGGCGCCTGCGCCGCGTTGCGGTTGCTACGCAACCGCCGCGCGCTCCGCCACGGTGCACGCGCTCCACCCTTCGGGCGCGGTTGCGAAGCAACCGCAACCCGTCGGAGTGATTGAGCCGGGCCTCTTCGGCTCAATCACTCCGACGGGCGACGGCCAGGAGCCGCCCGTCTTCCGCGTCCCGGAACCACACCGCCGAGACGTCGCCGCGCGGGATGCGGAGCAGCAGCCAGGGACTGGTGAGCGCCTGGGTGGTGATGGTGCCCGACGCGGGCGACGTGGCGCGCACGTCGACGTAGAGGTCGCCCCCCTCGAGCGCAGCGGCCTCCACGTCGAGGCCGTAGCCGCCCGTGGGTTTGGATCCGAGGAAGATCGCGACCAGCGTCTCGCGGGCGAGATCGGCGCTCGGGACGGGAGGCACGCTCAGGCTCGAGCCGTACGCCTGGTTCCAGGCCTGGGTCAACTCCTCGCGGGTGCGCAGGAGGCGATAGGCGGCGCGATCGACGCCGACCGCCTGGGCGCCGCGCGCCACCACCTCGAAGGGGACGTCGCGCGGGCTCGGCCGGAACGCGGCCTCGTCGGTGGCGAGGCCCGAGGTCACGTGCACGGCGGTCGCGCGCTGCTCGCCGGTGCCGTCCACCGCGCGCCGCGGCACGTCCTCACCGTCCAAGAACGCCACGACGAGCGGTTCGTCCTGGTCCTCCAGCACGCGCCGCAGCGCGTCGGCCTCGGTCGCGGTCAACTCACCGAGGCCGCGCAGGCCGCCGATGCGCGGCCGCGGCGTCACGCGCACGTCGAGCCCGGCCGGGTCGAAGACCCCGAGCTCCAGCCAACTGGAGCCGTCGTAGTAGAGGAGCGCCCGGGTCGCGCGCGTCGTGCGCAGCTGCAGGTCGGTGGTCAGCGGGATCCGGCGCACGTCGGCCGGCGCCGCGAGCGGGCTCGCGTCCGCGCGCAACGTCGCGGCACCGTCGACCCAGAGCGCTTCCGGCACCGCCCAGGGGTCCAAGGTCGCGGAATCCGCCGGCGCCTCGAGCACCCGCTCGACGCCGTCGAGCGCGAAGGTGCGCGGCGTGCCGTAGAGCCACGTGATGCGCTCGTCGAGCGCGCCGGTCACCGTGAGGTCGTGCAGGTCGGGGGCCGGATCGGTCGCGCACGCCGCCAGCAGAGCGGCGGCCAGGGCGATCGGGAGGACGGCGCGGGTCGCGGGGGTGCGGCGCGCGGGGGCGGGGCGCGCGGGGGTCAGGCGCATGGTGGAGCCTCCTCGGACCGAGGCTAACCGACGAAGCTGAGAAGCGCCGCCGTGTGGGCGCCTCATCGGGCGCTGGTAGAGTCGTCGCGTGTCCGACGCCCGTTCGTCCCGCGCACTCGTCGTCTCGGCCTCGATCGGTTCGGGGCACGTCGCGGCCGGCCGGGCGGTCGCCGCGACGCTGACCGAGCGTGGGGCGACGGTGGAGCACGTCGACCTGCTCGACTACACCTCCACGCCCTTCCGGCGCCTGTACCGCCAGTCCTACTTCGACCTGGTGCGCACCGCGCCCGACCTCGTGGACTGGCTGGGCAAGCGCCTCGACGTGTCGCGCGAGGCGAAGACCCGTCAAGCGCGCCTGCGCGCGCGCCTGACGCGTCTCATCAGCTACCACCTCCCGCGCCAGATCGACGCGTTCCGCCCCGACCTCATCGTGCACACGCACTTCCTCGGGGGCGAGATCCTCTCGACCCGGAAGCGGGGTCAGAACGTCCCGCAGGTCGAGGTGATCACCGACTTCCTCGTCCACGGTCTGTGGCTGCACCCGATCATGCGCCGCTATTACGTGGCCCACGAGGAGCTCGCGGTGCACCTGCGCGCGGTGGGCGTCGACGCCGACAAGGTCCGGATCACCGGCATCCCCATCGATGCGCGCTTCGCCGACCTGCCGACCCGCAGCGCGGCGCGCGCCGCGCTGGGGCTCGATCCCGACCGCGACGTGCTCCTGATCATGGCCGGGGGCATGGAGGCCAAGGTCACCGCCGAGATGCTCCGCCAGCTGCGGTCCCTGCCGTGGCCGCTGACCGTCGTCGCGATCACCGGGCGCTCCGAGGCGCTGCGCCACCGATTGACCGACGCGGTGGACGGCACCGACGGTCTGGTGCGCTTCCGCGTGCTCGGGTACTCGAACGAGGTGCCCACCTGGATGGCGGCCGCCGACCTGCTCGCCGGCAAACCAGGGGGCCTGACCACCTCCGAGGCGCTCGCCGCCGGCCTCCCGTTCGCGATCGTGCAGCCGTATCCGTTGCAGGAGGAGGCGAACGCGAACTTCCTGCTCGAGGGGGGCGCCGGCATGCGCATCGACCCGCTCACGACCTTCGGGTACAAGCTGCAGCGCTTCCTGGAGTCGCACGAACGGCGCTCGACGATGGCGCGGGCCGCGCGGGCGCTGGGCCGACCGCGCGCAGCCGCCGACGTGGCCGACGACGTGATCGAGGCCGGGTGGCTGCCGCGCCCGCGGTGAGGCGCCTGGTCCTGCTCGCCGTGGCGGTCGCCGCGCTCGCGATGCCGGCGATCGCGCGCACCGCGGACGAGCGGTGGGACGTGATCGTCGTCGGGGGCGAGCCCGAGGCGATCGCGGCGGCGGTCGCCGCCGCCGAGGAAGGGGCGCGCACGCTCCTGGTGACCGAGGACCCGAGGCTCGGGGGGCTCTTCGTGCGCGGCGCCATGAACGTCCTCGACCTCCGGGTCACGCCGGTCGATTTCCAGCGCGGCCTCTTCGACCGCTGGTGGCGCGCGGTGGGGCGCCAGAACGCCTTCGACGTGATCCGTGGAGAGCGCGCGTTCCACGACCTGCTCGCCGGGGCCGGCGTGACCGTGCGCCTGGAGGCGGCGCCCGTGCGCCCGTGGCTCGAGGGCGGCACGGCGACGACGCGCGTCCAGGGCGTTCTGGTCGGCGACCACCGACTGCAGGCGAGCCACGTGATCGACGGGACGGCCGACGGGCACGTCGCCGTCGCAGCGGGCGCCGCATGGAGCTTCGGATGGCGCCCGCTCGGCCTCGATGCGCGCATGGTTGACACGCTGGTGTTCCGCATCGACGGCGTCGATTGGGCAGCGCTGCGCCGCGGGGTGGCCCAGCGCGGGCGCGGTTACGCGTACGCCGACGCCCGGGTCGCCTACGGCCATTTCGGCGGGCACCCGGCCGCGTACCCGGCGCGCGATCCGTCGCTGCGCCTTCGGGGTCTGAACCTCGGCCGTCAGGACGACGGGACCGTGCTCGTGAACGCGCTCCTGATCTACGGCCTCGATCCGTTCGACCCGGACTCGCTCGCGGACGGCCGCGCGCGGGCCGCCGCGGAGGTCGCCGACGTCGTCGCTTGGTTGGCGCGCGACGTGCCCGGCTTCGCCGACGCGCGCGCGGGCGGCGTCGCGGACGCGCTGTACGTGCGGCAGACGCGCCAGGTCGCCACCCGCTGCACGCTCACCGTCGACGACGTCCTCGACCACGTGGTCACCGACCGCGACGTGGCCGCCGGTGGCTACCCGCTCGACGTGCAGACGCTGCGGCCCAGCGACGACGGCTTCGTGTTCGGGCTCCCCGACGTGTACGGAGCCCGCCTGTGCATGACCGTGCCCGTGGGTTTGGACGGGCTCTGGGTGGTGGGCCGGTCGTTCGGTGCCGACCCGATCGCCATGAGCAGCGCCCGCGTCGTGCCCTTCGGGATGGCCGTCGCCGAAGCGGTCGGGGTGGCGGCGGCGCTGGCCACGCGCGAGGGGCGCGACCCCGCCGACGTGGCCGACGACGGCGCGGCGATCGCCGCGATCCGCACCCGCCTGCTCGCGCGCGGCGCGTACCTGCCGCCGCTCGCCCCACGTGCGCCGGCGGGGCCGGCGAACCACCCGAGGTACGCCGACTACCGAGCCATGCTGCGGTGGGGGCTGGCGCTCGGCGGTTACGCGAACGAACCCGGCCTCGACGCGCCGGTCCCGTACTCGGCGCTCACCTACCTGCTCGCGAACGTCGCGCAACGCGCCTACGGCGACGAGGACGGAGCGCGGCGGGCGCTCGCGCGCGCCGGCATCGACGGTCCGGACGTACCCGCGACCCGCGCGGCCACCGCCTTCGGTCAGTTCGCGCGCGAGGTGGCCGGCATCGACCTGCCGCCCGAACCCGCGTGGAGCGACTTGACGGCGCTCGGGTTGGGGTTCGACGATCCCGGCCGGCCGCTGCGGCGCGGCGAGGTGTACGCGTTCGGACGCCTCCTCCTCGACCTGAGAGCATCGACCGAACCGTAGGTCGCGGCGCCCTTCAGCCCGTCGAGCGCCGCTGCCGCTCCTCGGTGACGAACTGCCGGGCGGTGCGCCCCGAGTACCCCGAGCCGCGCTCCGCGAAGGCGACGGCGGGCGCCGCCCACCCCTCCGCCGGGGCCGGCCATCCCTCGGCCGCCGCGAGCGCCTCGACCAACTCCAGGTAGCGCCGCCGGTCGAGCGCCGGGAAGGTCAGCACGAGGCCGAAGCGGTGCGCCAGCGCCAGCCGTTCCTGGTGCGTGTCCCACGCGTGCACGTCGTCGTCGAGCGGGTCCGGACGGTCGCGCAGGCGCTCGCGGACCAGGTGCCGCCGGTTCGAGGTCGCCACGACCAAGCAGCGCTCGGGCAGCCCGCGCACGCCCCCTTCGAGCAGCGACTTGAGCGGGCGGTATCCGGTCTCCCCCTCTTCGAAGGCCAGGTCGTCGAGCACGAGCAGGGTGGGGAACGGCCAGGGGCGCAGCGCCTCGAGCGCCTCGCCCAAGCGGCCGGGATCGCGCACCTCGGCGAGCCGCAGCCCATGGTCCGCATGACGCGCGAGCAGCCCGCGCACGGCGGTCGACTTCCCGCTCCCGCGCGGCCCGTACAGCAGGGTGGCGTGGGCCGGCCGTCCGCCCAAGAACGCCCGGACGTTGGCGTCGAGGCGCGCGAGCTGCTCCTCGACCCCGTGCAACGGGTCGACCGGTCGCTCGGGCGCTCCATGCCAGGCGCCTCCGTCCCACGCGACGGCGGCGTGGCGCGCCAGTGGACCGGCCCCGCGGCGCCGGGCGTGCGCGACGAGCACGGCGACCGCCGCATCGACGCTCCCAGCCCGTAGGTGCGCGGCCAACGCGAAGCGCACCGGGTCGTCGCGCTCGGTCTGCACCGTCGGCCACGCCGGCGCCCCCGCGGGCGGCAGGGTCGCGCGCAGCGCCACGACCGCGCGCTCGACGTCGCGCGCGAGGGCCGCCGCCACCTCGCCGCGCACCACCGCCGCCGGTTGCGCCGCCGCCACGACGGCCCACGTCCCGTCGCCGTACAGGGCGGCGTCCGCGAGCGCGTCCGCGGGGTCGCCACCCGCGCGCTGCGCCGCGCGCCAGGCGTCCGCGTGCGCTCCGGACGCGCGGCCATCCACCTCGAGGGCGCGCCAGACCGGCGCGGACTCCAGTGCGTCGAGCAGGTACCAGCTCACGTGCGCCCCCCTTCGGACGGTGCGTCCTCGAGCCACGCCGCCAGCCCCCCACCTTCGAACGCGGCGTCGACCGCCTGGGCGCCGGCACGGATCGCGTCGGCCGAACGATGGAAGTCCAACCACGCGATCGGCGGCCGCGTCGTGACCAACCAACCCCCGGGCGGCGCTTCGATCGAGCGCTCGTACGAAGCGACCGCGAGCGTCAGGCCGCGCCCGAGCCGCGACCACGGGTTGCGGCCGCGCCGGCGCCCGAACCAGGCCGCCGTGGCGCGGCCGGCCGCGGTGGTGTGGAGCGTGCGGACCAGCGCGATGAGGCGCGCGCGGCGCACGTCGATCCCGGCATGGATGCCGAGCGGCTTCCACGGTCCGAGCGCCGCGAGGGCGGCGAACGGAACGCTCTCCACGAACCCGCCGTCGACCAGCGCCCGGGTCCCGTCGAGCACCGGCGCGAAGACACCCGGTAGCGCGCAGCTCGCGACGACGGCGCGGGCGATGGAACCGTCCCGCATCACGACCAGCTCCCCGGTCCCGAGGTCGGTGCACGCCACCGCCAACGGGAGACGCGCGTCCGCGAAGACGGCGCCCCCGAACACCGTGCGATCGAGCCACGCCTCGAGCCGGCGTCCGTGGACGAGCGCCGCTTGGCCGAGCCCGGGATCCAGGGCGAGCCGCCACACCGTGGCCGCCTCGAGTTCGCGGGCGAAGCGCTCGAGCTCGGCCGTGCCCGTACCGAGCGCGTACATGGCGCCGAACACCGCGCCGGAGCTCGTGCCCGCGATCGCCGTCGGGCGGTGCCCGTGCCGCTCGAGCGCCCGAAGCGCGCCGATGTGGGCGTACGCGCGCGCGGTGCCGCCACCGAGCGCGACGCCGAAGCGCGCGCCGTCGGTGCCGGGCGCGAACCCCTCCATGAACGGCATGCTACCCGCCCGGGAGCGCTTCCAGGCCTGCGCGAAGCCCGTGGTAGCTTGACCGCGATGGCGTCGATCTACCAGCGCGCACGGCCCCGACGCTTCGATCAGGTCGTCGGGCAAGAGCACGTCCTCGACGTGCTGGCAGCGGCGCTGAAGCGCGACGCGGTGGGGCACGCGTACCTCTTCTCCGGGCCGCGCGGCGTCGGCAAGACCACGACCGCCCGGCTCCTCGCGATGGCCGTGAACTGCGAGGCCACGGAGCCCGCCGAGCGCCCGTGCGGCACGTGCGAGTCCTGCGTCATGGTGCAGACCGGCCGGCACCCGGACGTGACCGAGCTCGACGCGGCCTCGAACAACTCGGTGGACGACGTCCGCGACCTGCGCGAGAAGGTGCGCTTGGCCTCGCTGCGCGGCGGTCGCCGCGTCTGGGTGCTCGACGAAGCGCACATGCTGTCGCGCGCCGCGGCGAACGCGCTCCTCAAGACCCTCGAGGAGCCGCCGCCGGGGTTGGTGTTCGTGCTCGCCACCACCGAACCGGAGAAGCTGCCGGCGACGGTGCTGTCTCGATGCCAGCACTTCCGGTTCCGGCGGCTCACCGACGCGCAGATCCGTGGCAAGCTCGAGCGCTTGGCCACCGAGGCCGGCGTCGATGCCGACGCCGACGCCTTGGCGCTCGTCGCGCGCGCCGCCGACGGCGCGATGCGCGACGCGGAATCGATGCTCGAACGCCTGCTCGTCGACGGCGCGAAGGTGCGCCTCGAGGACGCGGAGGCTGCACTCGGGCTGCCGCCCCGCGAGCGCTTGGAGGCGCTCGGGCGGGCCGTGCTCGACGGCGCCTGGGACGCGCTCTTGGACGAAGCCGGGTCGCTCTACCGCGACGGCTTCGCGCCGCGCACGGTCGCCGAACAGCTCGGTCGCAGCCTGCGCGATCGGCTCTTCGCCGAGGTGCACGCCGACGCGCGCGACGCCGACGCGCTGCCCCTGCTGATGCGCGCGCTCGACGCGCTCGACGCCATGTCCGAGCGCTTCGTGCGCCAGAACGACCTCTACGCGCTGGAGGTGGCGCTGCTGCGCACGGCGGCCGCCGCGACCGGGCTCGTGCGCTCGGACGCGGCCGACGCGCCCGACGTGGTCGTCCGCACCGGGGACGCCCCGAGCGCCGCGGTGCCGGCGCCGGCGCAGCCCGATCGCGACGCCACGCCCGCGCCCGAACGGGCCGAAGCCCCACCGATCGAGCCCGCGCCGGTCGAGCCGGCACCGGTCGAGCCGGCACCGTTCGACCCGCGTCCCGCGGCGCGCGGTGCGCGGCCCGCGCGCGAGGCGCCGAGCGCCCGTCCCCGCTTCACGTGGCACGCGGCCCTCACGCAGGCGCCGACGCAGCTCAAGGCCTTCCTGCTCCCCGCCGCGGCCGAACTGACCGAAGAGCGCCTGATCCTGCGCTTCGAGGAGCGCCACGCCTTCCACCACGGTCAGCTGCGCCGACGCGAGGGCGAAGCCATCGCGGTCGTCGACGCGCAGGGCGGCGCGCACCTGACGGTCGTGATCGAAGGCCCTGCCGGGCGCTCGGAGCACGCACCGCGCAGCGGCGGCGACGGGGGGCCACCCGCAAAAAAAGCGTGACGGGGTCGACGGCGACGTCGGCGGCCCCGGGCCCCAGGGCGGCACCGGAACCACGCCCCGCCCCCGATCCCCCGCCGCCGCCCGCGCCCCGCGAGCCGGACCGGCCGCCCACGACCAGCGAGGGCGCCCCACCGCCCACGCCCCCCGACGCCGTCCCGACGACCGTCGAGGAACTCCCTGCAGGCTTCTGGGACGACGACGGCCCGAGCACGGCAGCGCCCGCGCCGCCGGACCGCAGCGAGGCCGACGCCGACGCAGCCGCGCCCGCGCAGCCGGCGTCAGCACCCGCGCGTGCGCATCCGGCGCCACCGCGACCGACGCCACCGCGACCGACGCCGCCCCAACCGACGCCGCCCGACCGGCCGCCAGCCCGGCCGCCGACCCCGCCACCAGCCCGCCGGCCCTGGCTTCGCTCCAGGGCATGGCGCTCCTCCAAGCGGTCTTCCCCGGTCGCGTGACGAAGGTCGAACGCACCGCGACCGCGGACGACGACGCCGTGCCGGACGAGGCAGCGGTCGCCACCGCCATCGACGCCCCCGAAGACGACCCCGATCCCGGCGCCGATGCGCCGCCCCCACGAACCCCTTAGGAGGGAACGATGAACGTCCAGAAACTCATGAAGGAAGCCCAGCGCGCCCAGAAGAAGATGGCCGAAGCGCAGGAGCGCCTCGCCGCGCTCGTCGTCGAAGGGAGCGCCGGCGGCGGCCTGGTCAAGGCGACCGCGAACGGCGAGGGCACGATCACCAAGGTCGCCATCGACCCCGGCGCCGTCGACCCGGACGACCTGAGCCTGCTCGAGGACCTGGTCGTCGCCGCGATCAAGGACGCCCAGCGCCAGGCCAAAGAGGTGCACGAGCAAGAGATGGGGTCGGCGATGGGCGGCCTCGGCGGCATGCCCGGGATGTTCTGAGCGCGTGCGCTTCCCCGCACCGCTCGTCACGCTGATCCGGGAGCTCGGGCGGCTGCCGGGGATCGGCCCCAAGTCCGCCCAGCGCCTCGCGTTCCACCTGTTCAACCGCTCCGAGGGCGACGTCGAGGCGCTCGCGCGGGCGTTGCTCGACGCCAAGCGCGGCCTCGACCGCTGCCCGCGCTGCGCGCACGTCAAGGAGCGCGAGGCGCCGCTGTGCGCCGTCTGCGAGGACGCGCGCCGCGACCCCAAGGTCCTGTGCGTGGTCGAGCAACCCGCCGACGTGCTCGCGATCGAGCGCTCGGGCGAGTACCAAGGGCTCTACCACGTGCTGCACGGGGCGCTCTCCCCCATGCACGGCGTCGGTCCCGACGAGCTGACGCTCGCGCTGCTGTGGCCACGGCTCACCGACGGCGTCGAGGAGCTGGTGCTCGCCACCTCGACCACCGTCGAGGGCGAGGCGACCGCGATGTACGTCGCCCGCTCGGCCCAGGAACGGGGCCTGCGCACCTCGCGCATCGCCTACGGCTTGCCCGTGGGTGGCGACCTCGAGTACGCCGACGAGGTCACGCTCGGCCGCGCCATCGCGCATCGTCGGCCGCTCTAGCGGGCGCACCGCCACTTGACGTTTCGAGGTCCGTCCATATAATGGCCGCCGTTTCGGAAGGACGTGATCCGGTGGCCCAGAAGACGGCCAAGACCAAAGCGCCCAAGGGCGGCACCACCCGGCTCGTGATCGTCGAGTCGCCCACCAAGGCGCGCACCATCGAGCGCTTCCTGGGCCCTGGCTACCGCGTCGTGGCGAGCATGGGGCACGTGCGCGACCTCCCCGCCAACGCGAAGCAGGCGGGCGACCAAGCCAAGCGGCTCACCTTCGGCATCGACATCGACGATGCCTACAAACCCCACTACGTGATCTCGCCACAGAACCAGACCAAGGTGCGCGGACTCAAGAAGGCGCTCGCCGGCGCGGACGAGGTCTACATCGCGACGGATGAGGACCGCGAGGGCGAGGCCATCGGCTGGCACGTCGTCGAGGTGCTGCAACCGAAGGTCCCCGTCAAGCGCATGGCGTTCCACGAGATCACCGCGGCCGCGATCCAGCGAGCGCTGGAGCAGACCCGCGAGCTCGACCTCAACCTCGTCGAGGCGCAGGAGACGCGCCGGGTCCTCGACCGGTTGGTCGGGTACTCGATCAGCCCGCTGCTCTGGCGCAAGATCGCCCAAGGGCTGTCCGCAGGGCGCGTCCAGAGCGTCGCCGTGCGGCTCGTCGTGCAGCGCGAATGGGAGCGCCTCGACTTCGTCGCCGGCGGGTACTGGGACGTCGATGCCACGCTGGGCAAGCCCACGGCGAGCGCTGCCGCGCGCGTCCAAGCTTCGCTCACCCACGTGGACGGGGTTCGCGTCGCCAGCGGCCGCGATTTCGACGAGCACACCGGGCAGCTGAAGGCCGACCTGGCGCCCGGCCGTGACGTGGTGTTGCTCGACGAGCGCGCCGCCAGCGAGCTCGCCTCCGGCCTGCGCGCCGGTGCCTGGTCCGTCGCCGACCTCGAGACGCGCGAGGAGACGCGCCGCCCGACCGCGCCGTTCACGACGTCGACGCTCCAGCAGGAGGCCTCGCGCAAGCTGGGCTGGTCGGCGCGCGACACCATGCGCGTCGCCCAGGCGCTCTACGAGCGCGGCCACATCACCTACATGCGCACCGACAGCACGAACCTCGCCCCCGAGGCGCTCGACGCGATCCGCGCCACGGTGCGCGCCCGCTACGGCGCCGACCACCTGCCGGACGCGCCGAGGAGCTACGGCAAGACGTCGAAGAACGCGCAGGAAGCGCACGAGGCGATCCGGCCGGCGGGCGTCGAGATGCGCACGGGCGAAGAGCTCGGCCTGCGCGACCGCGACGCCGCCCTCTACGACCTGGTGTGGAAGCGCGCCGTCGCCAGCCAGATGGCCGACGCCCGCCTCCGCTTCGTCACCGCGCGCATCGAGGGGCGCGACGGGACGGGCGACGGAGCCCGCGTCGCCACCTTCCGCGCCACCGGTCGAACGACCGTGTTCGCGGGTTTCCAACGCGCCTACGTCGAGGGGAGCGACGACCCGGACGCGGCGCTCGACGCCCAGCAGCAGCCTCTGCCACCGCTCGAACGCGGCGACGTGCTCGAACCCGTCGAGGTCGCCGCGGCGGGCCACGAGACCAAGCCGCCGGCGCGCTTCACCGAGGCGACGCTCGTCAAGGCGCTCGAAGAGAAGAGCATCGGCCGCCCCAGCACGTACGCGTCGATCCTCGACACCATCCAGCAACGCCGCTACGTGCGCAAGGTGGGGAGCCAACTGGTGCCCACCTTCACCGGCTTCGCGACGAACGCGCTCTTGGAGCACCAGTTCCCGCACTTGGTCGACGAGCTCTTCACCGCCAAGATGGAGGACGACCTCGACGCGATCGCTCAGGGCACCGCGAAGCGGGTCCCGTACCTCGACGCGATCTACGCCGGGCCGAACGGGATCGCCACGCTCGTCCAGTCCGGCCTCGCCGACGTGGACGCGCGCGAGATCAGCACGATCGAGCACCCCAAGTGGGCGCCCTTCGTCGTGCGCGTCGGCCGCTACGGTCCGTACGTGGAGGGCGAGGTCGACGGCGAGACGCTCAAGGCCAGCCTCCCCGACGAGGCCGTGCCCGCCGACCTCGTGCGCGACGACCTGGAGCGCGCGCTGCGCGAACGCAACACCCCCGACGAGGCGCTCGCCACCCACCGACCGAGCGGCGAGCCGATGCTCCTCAAGCGCGGGCCGTACGGCCCGTACCTGCAGCTCGGCGACGGAACCGGCGAAGACCGGCCCAAGCGGGTTTCGCTCCCGCCCGGCGTCACGCCCGAGGCGGTCGACGGGGCGATGGCGCAGGCGCTGCTCGACCTGCCGCGACAGCTCGGCGCCCACCCCGACACGGGCGAGACCATCGAGGCCCACATCGGCCGCTTCGGCCCGTACGTGCGCCACCAGCGCGTGTTCGCGAGCCTCCCCAAGGGCATGGACGTGCTCGAGGTCGACCTCGCCACGGCGCTGGACTTGCTCGCCAAGAAGCGCGGCCGCGGTGCGCCGCGCAAGACGCTGGGCGACCACCCCGACGACGCGGAGCCGGTGACGCTGCACGACGGCGCCTACGGCCCGTACGTCAAGCACGGCAAGGTGAACGCCTCGCTCCCCGAGGGCCAGGACCCCGACGCCCTCACGCTCGACGAGGCGCTGGCGCTGATCGCCGCGCGGGCCGCCGCGAAGGGCGTGCGCAGCAGCGCCAAGCGCAAGGCCAAGAGCGGTGGCAAGAGCGGCGGCAAGAGCGGTGGCAAGAGCGCCACCAAGAAGCGGACCACCACCACCAAGGCCAAGTCGGCCACCGCCAAGACCGCCCGACCGAAGGCCACCCCCGAGGACCTCGAGCCGTTCCTCGACCAGCTCGACCCCCCCGTCCGGGCGGTCGTGGCGCCGATCGACGGCATCGGCGTGCCCAAGGAGTCGATGGTGTCGGTCACCGAGCGGCTCGGCATCTCGCAAGAGGACGCCGAAGCCGCGCTCAAGCGTGGCCGCTTCAAGCTGCGCATGGCGTTCGGCAAGGCGCGCCGGGCCGACGGGTGACGGCGAGCGACGACGCGGTCCACCTGGCCGTTGGCGACGCGAGTCGCGCGGCCGTTGGCGACGCCGTGTCGGTGACCGGCCTGGCGCGCGCCGCCGGCGAGGCCGGCGCGCCGGTCCCCGGCCGACCGTGGGTGGCCGCGCGCCTCGAACGCGCGACCACCTGGTCGCTGGCGCGGCCGCGCTGGCTGTTCGCGGTCGACGCCGCGGTGATCGTCGACCTTCCGCACGGCGACTTCCGCGTGTTGCAGCGCGGCGACGCGCTCGAGCTCCCCGCCGGGTTGGCGGTGGGGCTGCAACCGGTCAAGGAGGCCGCGACCCTGCTCTGGCACGACGATCCCGCGTGACCCGGCTCCCGCCCGGCGCCGACGACCGCGCGTAGACTGGGGCGTGCGCCGAACCCAAGTCCGGGACGCCATCGTCCTCCGCCGGAGCCCGCTGCCGAGCGGCGACGTCGTCGCCACCCTGCTGTCGCCCACCGGCACGTGGCGCGCGGTGGTGCGCAAGGGGCGCCTCCCGGGCGGCAACCTCGCCCGGCTCTCGCTCTTCCACGACGTCACCGTGCAGTACTGGCGCCGCAACGACGACGATCTGGCGCTCGTGACGCAGGTGCAGCTCAACGGGGCGCTCTCCGGGCTGACGCGCCCCGAGGCCTACCCGTACGCCCACCTCCTCGCCGAGCTGACCGACGCGCTCACGGTCGACCACCCCGTGAGCGATCGCTGGTACGCGCTCCTGGCGAGCGGGCTGCGCGGGCTCGACGTCCACACCGATCCCGAGGCGGTCGGCCTCGCCTACGCCTGGCGCTTGATCGCGACCGCCGGCCTGGCGCCCGCCGTCGGCCGCTGCGCCCGGTGCGATGCGGCGCCCGACCGGCTCGACGTCGCCGACGGCACGGCGCGCTGCGGGGAACACGGCGCGGAGCACGGGGGCGCAGCGGCCGACGCGTCCGCCGGTGCGGTCGCTTACCTGGGCGAGGCCGGCATGGAGGCGTTGGCCGTGCTCGTGCGCGGGCCGCTCGCGAGCGCGGTCGCCGAGCCTCCGAGCGATCGGGCCCGGCACTGGCGGACGCTCCAGCGCTACGTCCGCTGGCACGTGGGCGAGGTGCGGGCGCTCGAGGCGATCGCGCGCGACGCGGCCGCTCGGCCCGCGCCGGCCCGCATCGAGGCGCCCGCGTGTTGACCCTCGCCGCCGCCCTGGCGATCGGGTACCTGTTGGGCGCGCTCCCCTCGGCCGCGCTCGCCGCGCGCCTCCGCGGCCGGCGCATCTTCGAGGTCGGGTCCGGCAACATGGGCGCGATGAACACGGCCCGCAACCTCGGCTGGGGGTTGGGGGTCGCCGTCTTCGCCGCCGACGTCGCCAAGGGGGCGCTCGCGACCGCCGCCGGCATGGCGATGGCGCGCACCGTCGCGCTCGAGCCCGGCGCCGCCCTCGCCACCGCGCTCGCGGCCGGGCTCGGCGCCGTCGTCGGCCACGCCTGGTCGGTGTTCGTGGGCTTCAAGGGCGGCAAGGCGCTCGCCACCATCTTCGGTGCATCGCTCCCGCTCTACCCGTTCGGTGGCCTGGCGGGGCTCGTGCTCATCGTCTCCCTGACGCTGCTGACGCGTCGCGCGACGGCGGCGGCGATCGCGACGCTCGTGCTCTACCCGCTGGTGGTCGCGCTCGCCGCGCTGCGCGGCGGGGCCGACACCGATACCGCCTTCGCGCTCTTCACCGGCACCGCGCCGCTCGCGGCGATCGCGACCTTCAAGTACCTCCGCCCCGTCATTGCCAGCGCTCGAACGCCTCGGGCGCCTCCCCGATGAGGCGCGGCCGCACCGCACCGACCAGATAGAGGCTGCCCGCGACGACGACGGTGGACCCCGCGGGCGCGAGCTCGAGGGCACGCGCGAGCGCCGCGTCGGGGTCGGCCGCGACGTGCACGCGCGGCGCGGCCGGCGAGCGCCGCAGCGCGGCCGCCAAAGCGTCGACCGCGGCCGCGCGCGGGCTCGCGGTGGCGCGCGTCGCGACGACGTCGGGGGCGAGCGCCGCGAGCGCCGCCGCCAGCGGGCCCTCCGCCTTGTCGTCCGAGACGCCGACCACCGCCACGGCCGGCCGCGCGTCCAGCGAGCGCAGCGCGGCCGCCAGCGCCGCGGCGCCGGCGGGGTTGTGGGCGCCGTCGAGCAACCACTGGCGCCCGAAGGCCCGCAGCGGCTCGAGTCGACCGGGCCAGCGCACCGTGGCTGCGCCGTGCGCGATCGCCGGCCACGGCACGCCCCAGGCCGCCGCACCCAGCGCCGCCAAAGCCAGGTTGCGCGCCTGATGCAGCCCGAGCAGCGGCGTCGCGATCGGGCCGGCGCCGAGGCCCTCCACCCGGACGCCCGCCCAGCCGAGGTCGACGCCGCGCCAATCGAGGTCGTCGAGCGCGGTCAAGCGCGCGCCACGCGCGGCGGCCGCGGCGCGGAGCACGTCGAGCGCGGCGCCGTCCGCGGCCGTGAGCGCCGGCCGCCCATGGCGCCAGACGCCCGCCTTCTCGCCCGCGATCGCTTCGAGCGTGCCCCCGAGCACGGCCTCGTGGTCGAGCGCCACCTGCGCGACCAGGCTCAGCTCCGGTTCGGTGGCGTTCGTCGCGTCCCAGCGACCGCCCATCCCCACCTCGAGCACCGCGCGGTGCACGCCTGCCCGCGCGAAGGCGAGCAGGGCCACCGCCACCAGCACCTCGAAGAAGGTCGCCCCCTGCGCCTCGGCGTGGGGCCGCACGAGGTCGAGCACCGCCTCGAGCTCCGCGCGCGCGACCGGAGCGCCGTCCACGTGCACGCGCTCGTCGAAGCGCATCAGGTGGGGGCTGACGAAGCGACCGACCGGCTTCGCAGCAACCGGGTCCGCCCGCAGCATCGCGTCGAGCAGCGCGGTGGTCGAACCCTTGCCGTTCGTCCCCGCCACGAGCGCCACGGCCAGGGCGTCCTGGGGGCGTCCGAGGGCCTCGAGCAGCGCTTGGGTGCGCTCCAGACCGGGGCGCACGCCGAAGCGTTGGCGCCGCTCCACCCACCCCCAGGCACCGTCGCCGGTGCTCACGCGCCCCCTCGGTCGGCGACGCCCGCCCCAGCCCGCCACGCCGCGTCGGCGGCCGCGTCCGCGGCCGCCAGCGCCGCGGCTGCGGGATCGCCGGTCCGCGGCCGGTGGTGCTCCGCCACGAGCTCGACCACGCGCGGATCGGCGCCGGCGGCGGCGAGCATCCGCGCGCCCACGGCGGCGTGGTCGCGATCGCGCTCGACCGCCCGGCCGAGCGCGCCGCGTGGGGCGTTCGGCCGACGATCGCGCCGCACCAGGTGGACCGCGATCCGCTCCCACGCCCGGTACGGCGCCACCGACTTGCCGACGTCGTGCAGCAGCGCCGCGCGCACCCACACCGGATCGGCGTCCGGGTGGTCGCGCAACAGCCGGCGCGCGACCCGGCAGCCGTGGTCGCGATCGCGGACGTCCATCGCCCGGTACAGCGCCCGCTCGGGCTCCGGCAACCACGCCTCGGCGAAGGCGTCCTCCGGGCGCGCGAGCGCGGGCGCGAAGGCTCGAGCGGTGCGGGCCAGGAGGGCCATCCAGCGGCCAGGAGCGTCCACGGGCGCGAGTCTAGCCCGCGACCCGACCCGTATCATGGCGTCGATGCGACGCCTCGTGCCCCTCGCCCTCTTCTTCGCGGCGCTCGCCTGGCTCGGTCCCGCGACCGCCCAGAGCGCGCCCCCCGATCCACCGTCCGCCGAGGCAGCGACCACCGCGGACGCCGCCCTCGCCGTCGACGCCCTCGCCGTCGACGATCGCGGCTGGCCGATCGGCGACGACCCCGCGGCGGTCGCGGACGCGGCGGTCGCCGTCTGGCTCGAGCGCCCGGCGCCGACGATCGCCGAGCTCGCAGGCCGTCCGGTCGAAGAGGTCTGCGCGGCGCTGCCCGCCCTCGTCGCCAACCCACCCCCGACCGCCGGCACCGAGGTGCGCCTCGCAGAGCGGCGATCCGCGACCGTCGCCGATCCCGAGGTCGAAGCCTCGTTCACGTACGCGGCGGTGCGCCCAGGCGACGTCCTCGACGTCGTCCAGGTCGACCTGCTCCGCGACGACGAGGCCTGGACCGTCGCGCGCGTCGGCTTCCGCGTCGACCCGGCCACCATCGGGCGCGCCTGGCTGCAGACACCGACCGCGAGCTTCGCCTTCGTGACCCTGAGCGTGCTGGTGCTGTTGGGGCTGCTGCGGCCGAGCCCGCTGCGCCGCGCGCTCGCGCACGCGGGCGACACCATCCGCCGCCACCGGCGCACCGTGGTGGGCACGATGATCGTCCTGTACACCGTGTTCGGCCTCGGGGTGCTCAGCGGCAGCGGTCTGCCCGACGCCTGCGGCGAGGCGGTGCTGGTGGTGGTGCAACAAGCGGTCGGCCAGCTGGGGGCGACGGATGCCTACGGGAGCGGCGACGTCGCGCGCGCGGCGGTCGTGACCTTCTACCAGAACTTCGTGGTCGTGACCTTCAGCGTGCACTTCCTGCTCTCGATGCTGCTCGGCGCGCCCACGTACCTGCTCGCCATCCCCCAGTTCTTCCTGCTCGGCGTCCCGTTCGGGCTGCTCGGCGGCGCCTCGCCGCTGGCGCTGCTCCCGGTGATCGCGCTCGTCGCGATCGAGTTGACCGCGTACTTCTTGGTCGTGTCGGGGGGCGGCATCGTGCTGGGCACGCTCTTCCGCCGCGGCTTCGGCGCCTACCCGGAGGCGGTGCGCCGGGCCGCATCGCTGCTCGTCCCGTCGGGTCTGCTGCTGCTGTTCGGCGCGTGGTACGAGGCGATCGTGTTGATCGTCTTCGGGCTCTGACGCCCGCGCCGCAGCGTCACCCCGACGCGTCCGCCAGCCCCCAGGCGCGCCGCAGCGCGGGCCGCACGTCGCGCAGGTCGCGCGCGCCGGCGAACTGGCGCGCGGCCGGGCCGACCGCGACGAGCGGGACCTTCGACCGCGTGTGGCGCGGACCGGTCGCGTCCTCCAGGTTGCCGTGGTCGGACACCACCACCAGCGTCACGTCGTCGAGGGCCGACGCCAGGGCGTCCAGCACGGCGTCGAGGCGCGCGACGAGCGCCGTCGCGAGCGTCAGGTCCGCGCGGTGGCCCACCCGGTCGGTCACCCACGCGTCCAGATAGGTGAGCGGATGGTCGCGCGCGATCGCGACCAGCCCTCGCGCCCACGCGTCGACGGCCACCGCATCGAGGTGCACGCCGCCCTCGAACCCGAGGTCCGCCGCGACGGCCGCACCGCCGCGGGCGTCGGCTTCGCCGCGCAGGCGCACGCCCGCCGCTCGGGCGGCGACGACGGAGGCCGGGGGGCGCAGCCGCCGGCGCGCGCCCGCAGGCGCGGCGAGCGCGTCCAGGTAGCGCTGGGGGTAGGCGTTCGCGAGCGCGCCGCCGCCGACGCGGGCGGCGTCGTGGAAGAGGCCGTCGGCGTCCAGCAGGGCCGCGAGCGTCGGCCCCGGCCACGGGCCGTACGGGCGCCCCATGGCGGCGACCGCATCGAGGCCGGTGATCAGGGCGGTCTGACCGGTGGCCGACTGCGGCAGGTGCGCGTGGCCGAAGGTCGCGTCGAGCGCGCCCGCCGCGCGCGCTGCGCCGGCGTCGACGCCATCGGCGAGCGCGTCGATCCAGCGGGCGCCGGCGAGGGCCGTCAGGGCGGGGGTCGGGGCGCGAGCGAACGGGTTGACCTCGGGGTCGTCGGCGCCCAGACCGACGCCGTCGAGGAAGAGCAGCAGGACGGGCTGGCTCAGGCGCCGACCCCGACCGCCGCCTTGACCCGCGCCAGGGTGGCGGCGGCCGTGCCGCGGGCGCGCTCGGCGCCGCGCGCCAACAGCGCGTCGAGCTCGGCCGGATCGGCCTGCAGCTCGGCGTACCGCGCCTGGATGGGCGCGAGCGCGTCGACGACGACGGCGACGACCGCCTTCTTGAGCGCCCCGTAGCCCTTGCCGTCGACCTCGGCCTCGAGCTCCGCCATCGGACGGCCGTCGAGCACCTGCCAGATGGTGAGCAGGTTGCGCACGCCGGGCGAGGCCTGCTCGAAGCGGGTCTCGCGCTCCGAGTCGGTGACCGCGCTCATGATCGCCTTGCGGATCGCGTCGGGCGGGTCGAGCAGGCGCACCGCGTGGCCCGGGCGCTCGTCCGCGATCGACTTGCTCATCTTGACGGTCGGCTCGTCGAGGCCCATGATCCGAGCGCCGCTCTTGGGTACGACCGCCTTGGGCAGCACGAACACCTCGCCGAACAGGTGGTGGAAGCGGACCGCGATGTCCCGCGTGAGCTCGATGTGCTGCACCTGATCCTCGCCCACGGGCACCTCGTCGGTGTCGTAGAGCAGGATGTCCGCCGCCTGCAGCACCGGGTAGTCGAGCAGCCCGGTGCCGATCGACTCGCGCCCGTCGGTCTTGGCCTTGAACTGGGTCATGCGCTGGAGCCATCCGAGCGGCGTGACGCAGTTCAGCAGCCACGCGCACTCGGTGTGCTCGGGGACGTGGGATTGGACGAACACGGTCGACGCCTCGGGGTCCAGGCCGCTCGCGAGGTACATCGCCGCCACCGAGCGGCTGCGGGCGCGCAAGTGGGCAGGGTCGATCGCCTCGGGGATCGTGAGGGCGTGCAGGTCGACCACGCAGAAGACGTTGTCGCGCTCGTGCTGGCCCGCCACCCACTGGCGCAGCGCGCCCAGGTAGTTGCCGAGGTGGAGGTCGCTGGTGGGCTGCATGCCCGAGAACACGCGGGGCCGCGGGCCGCGAGGCGGCACGGCACCGATGGGCGGGGCGTCGGAAGGCGTCATGGCCGGGAGTCTACCGCGCCCACGTCGTTCGGCCGGACGCCCGGCGAGGCCCCGAAGGCCGACCCCGCCGCGAGGCGAGGTCGGCGCTCAGGGCCGGGACACGTACAGGCGCAGGGTCCGCGCCGGAACGTCGATCGCACCGGTGCGCGAGCCCTCGGCGCCGGCGCCCAGCGCCCGCAGCGCGGAGGGCGCGACCCCGTCGAGCGGCACGTCGACCAGCGCCACCTCGACGTCGCGCGCCCCCAGGTTCGCCACCACGAGGACGGGCTCCGCGTCCGGCAGCGTGCGCCAGACCGCCAGCACCGAGCTCGGCAGGTCCGCGACCACCTGAACGTCGCCGGCCGCGAGCGCCGGCCACGCGGCGCGCAGCGCGATCGCCTCGCGGTACGCGGCGAGCACCGATCCGGGGTCGCCGCGCTGCGCCTCCACGCTCACCGACGGGTCGTCGGTGGACGGCGCGATCCAGGGTTCGGCGACCGAGAAGCCGCCGTCGGCGGTGGCGGTCCAGCGCATCGGCGTGCGCTTCTGACGGTCGTCGTCGCCCGGGCCGTTGGGCATCCCGAGCTCCTCCCCGTAGTACAGGAAGGGCGTCCCCGGCAGCGCCAGGAGCAGCCGACCGAGGAGCGCCGCGCGGTCCGGGTCGGGGCGCAGGGGCGCTAGGACGCTCGCCGGTCGCAACTGGTCGTGGTTGCTCACGAAGGTGCCGCGGCGCGCGCCCTCGGGGTAGGCGTCGGCGTTGAGCTGCAGTTGGGCGCGCAGGTCGATCGCGCTGCGCGCTTGGAGCGCGCTGCTCAGGGCACGCCACAGCGGGTAATCGAAGCTCATGTCGAGCTGCGCGTCGCGGTGGTACGCCGCGATGGTCGGGGTGGCCGTCCACGTCTCGCCGACGAGGAACGCCCCGGGGTGGCGCGCGCGCAGCCGGGCGCCGAAGGCGCGCACCCAGGCGACGTTCTCGGGGGCGTTGGCGATGGTGCCGTCGGCCCCCTCGACCACGTGCTGGATCGCGTCGACCCGGAAGCCGTCGACGCCCAGGTCGAGCCAGAAGGCGGCGACGTCGAGCATCGCCTCGACCACCTCGGGGTTCCGGTGGTCGAGGTCGGGCATCTCGCGCACGAACAGCCCCAGGTAGCGCGAGCCGTCGCCGGCGTCGTGCCAGGCGTTGCCGCCGAGGGTCCCTTGGGTCGCGGGCGGATCGGTCTCGAAGCGGTACCAGTCGCGGTACGCCGGGTCGCCCGCGAGGGCCGCCTGGAACCACGGGTGCCGGTCGCTCGTGTGGTTCGCGACCAGGTCGAGCACGACGCGCATGCCGAAGCCGTGCGCGGCGGCCACGAAGGCGCGGAAGTCGGCGAGGGTGCCGAGCTCGGGGTGGACGGCGCGGTAGTCGGCGACGTCGTACCCGTGGTAGCTGGGGCTGGGGTGGATCGGCATCAACCACAGGCCGGTGACCCCCAGGTCGGCGAGGTACGGCAGCCGAGCCGTGAGCCCGCGGAAGTCGCCGATGCCGTCGCCGTCGGAATCCTGGAAGCTGCGGACGAACACCTCGTAGTACACGCCGGCGCCGGGGTCGCGGGTCCAGCGCTCGGCGGGCGCCGGCGCGGTCGCGCCGTAGACGAGCGCCGTCGGCGGCAGGGTCGCCTGCGCGGCGCCCCATCCGGACGCCAGCAGCAGGGCCGCCAGGAGCGCCACGACGACGCCGGTGCGGGTCATGGGCGCGCCGCCAGCGGGTAGCGCTCGCCCACCCAGCGCATGGGGTCGCTGGGGACGCCGTCGACCCGCATCTCCCAGTGCAGGTGGGGCCCGGTCGACAGGCCGGTCGAGCCGACGCGCCCGATCACGTCGCCGCGCACGACCACGTCGCCCACCGCCACGTCGATCGCCGACTGATGGAAGTAGAGGCTCGTGACCCCCTGCCCGTGGTCCAGCACCACCAGGCCCCCCTTGATCGGGTAGAAACCCGCGACCCGCACCACGCCGTGGTTGGTCGCCAGGATGGGCGTGCCGGTGGGGGCGGCGAGGTCGGCCCCCTGGTGGTAGCTCACGTTGCCGCCGACGCCGTACCGCCGCGGCGCACCGAAGCCGGACGTGTCGCGCCCCTCGAGCGGCAGCAGGAAGGGCTCGGACCACCGCGGCATGTTCGGGACCGCCGCGAACGCGGCGTCGAGCGCGGCCGCCTCGAGCTCGCGCCCCTCGGGCGTGACGACCGCCAGCGTGCTCGCGCTCAACTGAAGCAGTTCGATCGGCCGCGGGTTGGCGCGCACGATCAGCTCGCGCTCCTCGACCTGGACCCCGCCGAGGGCGTCGACCAGCCGAAGCTCCAGCCGGCGCACGCCGGCAGGCGCCTCGAGCGGCACCGAAGCGAGCGCCCACCGCCCATCGGTCGCCGTGTGGAGCCGCAGCGGCACCCCATCCAGGGTGAGCGCCGCCGACACCACTTCGGTACTCCACGGGTCCGTGGCGGCCGCCCCGACCCATACGGCGAACGCGTCGCCGACCTCGAGCACGTCGGGCGCCTCGAGCGCGACCGCCGGCGGTCGCAGCGCGACCACCTCGCGGGCGACGGTCGCCGTCAACCCGGACGCGGCCTCGGCGTCGACCTGCACCACCCGCCGCCCGGCGACCGCGAGCAGCGAGGCACGCAGTTCCGCCGCGACCTCATCGACGACCACGTCGCCGTACCGGAGCGTGAACCGGACGGGGACGTCGGCGGACACGTAGACCTCGAACGGGGTGCCCGCCGCGTACGGACCTTCGGGCAGCTCCAGCCACAGCTGGGGCGGATCGGTGTCGCGAAAGGCCCAGCCGACGCCCACGCCCAGGGCCACCGCGAACACGACCGCCGACACCCCCCAGGCGACGCGCCCGCGCCTCATCCCTCTTCGCCTCCGACCATGCTCGTCACGAACGGCAGGTTGCGGTACCGGTGGTCGACGTCCAACCCGTAGCCGTACACGAAGGCGTCCTCGATCTCGAACCCCAGGTAATCGACGGGCACCTCGACGAGCCGTCGGGCCGGCTTGGAGAGCAGCGCCGCGACCTTGACCGAGAGCGGTCCGCGCCCCTCGAGGTACCCGAGCAGGTAGCGCATGGTGAGGCCCGTGTCGACGATGTCCTCGACCAGGATCACGTGCTTGCCCTTGAGCGATTGATCGAGGTCCTTCACGAGCCGCACCTCGCCCGACGACTCGGTGCGCGAACCGTAGCTCGAGACCGAGATGAAGTCGACCGTGAGCGGGCGATCGATCGCCCGCACCAGGTCGGCCATGAACAAGAACGCGCCGTTGAGCACGCAGATCAGGTGGAGCGGCGCCGCGTCGACGTGGTCGCGCGCGATCGCCGCGCCGAGCGCTCGGACGCGCGCGGCGATGGCCTCGGCGTCGAGCTGGATGGGGCCGGGGCCGGACGTGAAGACCGTGGGGGCAGCGTCGCTCATGATTCTTCGCCTCGTTCCGTGCGGCCACGGGATCGTCGCGTGCGGGGCGGCGACGCCGTCCTGGACGACCGCGCGTCGTCGTTCGGAGGAGTATACCCGAGGCGCCGCAGGTCCTCGGGACCCAGCTCGCGGTACCCGCCCAAGGGGAGGTCGCCGAGCGCGAAGCCCCCGACGTGGGTGCGCACCAGGCGCTGGACCGGACGGCCGACGGCGTCGAACATGCGCCGCACCTGACGCTTGCGGCCATCGCCGAGGTCGAGGACCGCGCCGCCCGGCGCCGGGCGGGCGTGGAGCGCGCGCGCCCGACCGTCGTCGAGCTCGACGCCCTCCTCGAGCCGCCGACAGTCGGCGCGCGCCAGCGCGCCGCCGTCGCACCACACCCGGTAGGTCTTCGCATGCCCGAAGCGCGGGTGGGTGAGGCGATCGGTGAGCGCCCCGTCGGTCGTCAACAGCAGCAGGCCCTCCGAGTCGAGGTCGAGTCGGCCCACCGGGTGCAGCCCTGGGACCGTCGGCACCAGGTCGAGCACCGTGCGCCGACCGCGCTCGTCGGCGGCCGTGGTGACGACGCCGGCGGGCTTGTGCAGCGCGAACGTGCGATGCTCCGTGCGCGCCGCGACCGGGGTCCCGTCGAGCGCCACGCGCTGCCCCGGCGCCACCTTCTGGCCCAGGACCGCGACGACCCCGTCGACGGTCACCCGTCCGGCTTCGATCAGCTCCTCCGCCTTGCGGCGGCTGGCGATCCCGGCGCGCGCCAGGAAGCGCTGCAGCCGCTCGGGTGCCGGCGCGTCGGCGGCTTCGGGGCCCTCGGAGGCGGTGGCGGTCATGCCTTCAGTCCACCACGAACGCGTGAGGAACGCGTGGTAGCGTCCACCATGCTGCACCCGATGGTCGAGAAGTACGCCGAGCTGCTCGTCGGCTACTGCACCCGCGTCCAACCCGGCGAACTCGTCGCGATCCACGTCCCGACGTCGGCGATCCCGATGGCGCGCGCGCTGACGCGCGCGGTGCTGCGCGCCGGCGGCCGCCCCGAGGTCCGCTTGGCGTACCCCGAGTTCCAGGAAGACGTGCTGGAGCTCGCACCCGACGCCTACTTCGACGCCGAGCCGGTGCTCGACCTCGAAGAGGTCCGGCGCGTCGACGCGTGGATCCGCATCGCCGCCCCGACGAACTCGCGCGCGCTCCAGGCCGCGGACAAGGGGCGCATCGCGCGCCTCGCCCGGCAACAGGGTCCCGTGGGCGCCATCCGCGTCGGTCGGACCAAGTGGGTGGGCACGCTCTTCCCCACCGACGCCGCCGCGCAGGACGCCGGTATGAGCCTCGGCGAATTCGAGGCGTTCGTCTTCGACGCGATGTTCCTGAACGACCCCGATCCCGTCGCCAAGTGGGCGGAGCTGCGCGCCTTCCAGGCCACCCTCATCGAGCGCTTGGCGCCGGCGCGCGAGGTGCGGATCAAGGGTCCCGGCACCGACCTGCGGCTGTCCGTCGCGGGCCGCACCTGGGTGAACTCGGACGGCCGCAAGAACATGCCCTCCGGCGAGGTCTTCACCGGACCGCACGAGGACAGCGCCGAGGGTACGGTCTTCTTCGACCTGCCGAGCTCGGTCTCGGGCAGCGTCGTGCGCGGCGTGCGCATGCGCTTCGAGGCCGGCAAGGTGGTCGAGGCGAGCGCGGAGGAGGGCGACGACCTGCTGCAGGCGCAGCTCGAGGCCGATCCGGGCGCCCGCTTCCTGGGCGAGCTCGGCATCGGCACCAACTTCCGGATCCTGAAGCCGATCCTGAACACCCTCTACGACGAGAAGATCGGCGGCACCGTGCACCTGGCGCTCGGCCGCTCCTACGCCGAGACCGGCGGCACCAACGAGAGCGCGATCCACTGGGACCTGATCAAGGACCTGCGCACGGGCGGTGAGCTCCTGGTCGACGGCGAACCGCTCCAGCGCGACGGGCGCTTCCTGGTGTGAGCACGCGTCCGGCAGGGGCCGCGACCGGCGCGACCGCCCCGGCCGTGCCGATGCGCAAGATCGCCGCGATCGGCGCCGGCTTCTTCGGCATCACCGTCGTGTGGAGCGTCTACAACGCGTACGTCCCGCTCCTGCTGGCGCGCTTCGTCGACTCCGCCGCGCTCCGGGGCGCCGTCATGGGGCTCGACAACCTGCTCGCCCTGCTCCTGATCCCGCTGGTCGGCGCCTGGTCGGACCGGGTCGACGGACCGCTGGGGCGCCGACTCCCCTTCGTGGTCGTGGGCATGCCGGTGGCGGCGCTCGCGTTCGCCCTGCTGCCCTTCTCGGCGACCGCCTTCTGGACGCTCATCGCCACGGACATCGTGTTCCTGGTGGCCATGACCGTGCTGCGCGCACCGGTGATCGCGCTGATGCCCGACCACGTGGCGCCGGAGCGGCGCTCCACCGCGAACGGCATGATCAACCTGATGGGCGGGGTCGGGGGACTCGTCGCCTTCTTCGCCCTCGCACCGCTGTACGACCTGGGTCCGTGGCTCCCCTTCGCGGTCGCCGGGGCGCTGCTGCTGGTGGCGGTCGTGGTGCTGGGGCGCGCCGCCGACCGGCATCCGGCGTTCGTCGCCGAGGGCTCGGGCACCGAGGACGCCGCTCCGCTCGCGGCGCTCGTGCGCGACGTCCGACGGCTGCTCCGCGACCCGGACGCGCGCGGCGCTCGGTGGGCGCTCGTGGCGATCTTCTTGTACTTCATCGGGTTCGCGGGCGTCGAAGCGCAGTTCACGACCTACGCGGTGGGGGCGCTGGGCGTGAGCGGCGGGCTCGCCGGCGTGCTCCTCGGCGCGTTCTCGCTCGCGTTCGTCGCGGCGTCGCTCCCTGCCGGTCTGCTCGGCACCCGGCTCGGCAAGGCGCGCGTGATGGGGTTGGGGCTCGCGGCGCTGCCGGTGCTCTTCCTCACGCTCGCGGTGGTCCGGTCGGTGCCGCTGACCGCGGCCGTCCTGGTGCTCGCCGGAGCGGCGTGGGCGCTGGTGAACGTGCAGGCGTACCCGCTCGTCGCCGACCTGGGCGGGCGCGACCGCATCGGCTTCTTCACGGGGCTCTACTACCTGTTCAGCATGGGCGCGGCGGTGCTCGCGCCGGCGCTGGCCGGAGCGGCGATGGACGCCTTCGGCCTCTCGGCGCTCTTCCCGGTGGCGGCGGCCGGCATGCTCGCCGGCGCCGTGGCGCTCGCGCGGGCCCGGCGCCTGGGCGTCGACTCGGCGCGCGCCTGAGCGGCTCCGACCCCTTGCCACGCCCACGGCCGCCCAGGTACACTCACGGACGCGCCGTCGCCTGAACGGCGCCGCGGGTCCGCCCGCGCGGTTCGACCCGTTCGACTCGACCGGTTCGAACCCGTTCGCCGAAGTGGCGGAATTGGTAGACGCGCACGATTCAGGGTCGTGTGACCGCGAGGTCGTGTGGGTTCAAGTCCCATCTTCGGCACCAAGCGAGAGCGCCCCCGGGTACCCCCGGGGGCGCGTTCGTGGTGCGTGGTCGTCGTCAGGCGCCCAGGTGCTCGAGCGCCCCCAGCTCGCGCAAGACGGAGGCGACCTCGGCGAGCAGCGCCAACCGCGCCCGGCGCACCGAGTCGTCCTCGACCATCACCAGGACGCCGTCGAGGAAGGCGTCGAGCGGCGCCTTGAGGCGCAGCAGTTCGGTCGCCGGCCCCGACACGTCGTCGAGCGGCGTCGCCGGTCCGCGACCGAGGTCCCACGGCGTCAGGTGCTCGCGCACGTGGGCCAGCAACCCCTCGACGGAGCGCCGCGCCGCCGGCAGCGCTTCGGCGAGCTCCCGCTCGGCGGGCTCCCGGAGCGCCTCGAGCGCGGGCAGGGTCGCGCCCGGCTCGGCCTTCTCGGCGAGGTTCGCCGCCCGCTTGTACAGCGCGAGCAGGCCTTCGAACGCTTCGCGCGCCTCGGGCCGCTCGTCGGAGGCGAGCGCCCGCAACAGGTGGGCGCGCCGGGCGGCGGCGATCACCGAGCGGCTTCCGTGCGTCGCCGCGCGCACCTCGTTGGTGGTCGGGCCCTCCTCGTGCAGCAGCCCGGCGACGCGGTCCCACACGAACGCCTCGACCGCGGCCGCGGTGTCGTCGGTCACCGCGACCGGACCGTCCGCGTACGCCGCACCGGCGGCCTCGATCAGGCGCGCGAGCGGCAGGCGCCACCCCTGGGCGGCGAGCACGCGGGCGATCGCGATCGCGTCGCGGCGCAGCGCGAAGGGGTCGGCCGAGCCGCTCGGGCGCTTGCCGAGGGCGAAGAACCCGACGAGCTTGTCGAGCCGATCGGCGACCGCGAGCACCGCGCCGACGCGGGTCGCGGGGAGCGCGTCGGCGGGGCCGCGGGGCAACACCCCGTCCTCGAGCGCGCTCGCGACGCCGTCGGGAGCGCCCTCGGCGAGGGCGTACGCACGCGCCATCGTCCCCTCGAGCTCGGGCAGCTCGGCGACCATCTCGGTCGCGAGGTCGGCACGGAACACGGGGAGCGCCGCCTCCAGCGTGGCGCGCTCGCTCGAACTGACGCCGAGCACGTCGGCGATCGCGAGCGCCGTGGCGCCGGTCCGGCCGACCTTGTCGGCCATCGTCCCGAGCTCCTTCTGGAAGGCCATGCCCGACAGCGCCCACGCGTGCTGCGACAGGCTCTTGCGGCGATCGGCGTCCCAGAAGAAGCGGGCGTCGTACAGCCGACCCTCGAGCACGCGCTCGTACCCGCCCCGCACCACCGCGACGTCCGGGACTCGGTGGTTCGAGACCGCGACGAAGCGCGCCGCGAGCGCGCCCTCGGCGGTGCGCACCGGCGCGAAGCGCTGGTGGTGGATCATCACCGTCGTCAGGACCTCGTCGGGAAGCTCGAGGTAGCCCTCGTCGAAGGCGCCGAGCACCGCGACGGGCTGCTCGACCAGGTCGACGACCTCCTCGACGAGCGCCTCGGGCGCGGCCGCGGTCAGACCCTCGGCCGCGGCGGCGGCAGCGATGGCGGAGCGCACCGCCGCCGCGCGGCGCGCGCGGTCGGCGAGCACGCCCGCAGCCTCCAGCGCCCCTTCGTACGCGGCGCCGTCCGGCAGTTCGATCGGTGCCGGGTGCAGGAAGCGATGCCCTCGCGTGGCGCGCCCCGCCGTGTGGCCGGCCGCCTCCACCGGCAGCACGGCGTCGTCCCAGAGAGCGACGAGCCAGGCGACGGGACGCACGAACGCGGTGTCGACGTCGCCCCAGCGCATCTTGCGCGGCGCGGGCAGCGCCGCGACGAGCCCCCCGAGGCGGGCGGTCAACACCTCGGCGGCGTCCTCCCCGCCGACGCTGCGGCGGGCGACGACGTAGCGCCCCTTGTCGGTGTCCTCCACCTCGAGCGCATCGGGCGCGATGCCGGCCCCGGCGGCGAAGCCGATCGCCGCCTTGGTCGGGCGCCCGTCGGCATCGAAGGCGGCGGCCGCGGACGGTCCGCGGCGCACCTCGGTGCGGCGCTCGGTCGCCTCGGCCACGTCCTCGACCAGCACCGCGAGGCGGCGCGGGGTCGCGAAGGCGCGCACCGCGCCGTGCGGCAGCCCCACCTCGCCGAGCAGGCCCTCGACCGCGGCGCGCAGCGCAGGCCCGCCGCTCCGGACGTACCAGGCAGGCAGTTCCTCGGTGCCGATCTCGAACAGCAGCCGCGGCATCAGGCAGCCGCCTCCGCGGCGGGGGCGCGCAACGCGACGTACGCCCGCGCGCTCGCCTCGGCGAGGCGGCGCACCCGCTGGACGTACCCCTGGCGTTCGGTGTGCGACAGCACCCCGCGGGCGTCGAGGAGGTTGAACGCGTGCGAGCACTTGAGGACGAACTCGTAGGCCGGGTGCACCAGGTCGTGCTCGAGGAGGCGCCGGCACTCGGCCTCGTACTTGTCGAAGAGCAGCCGCTGCAGGTCGGCGTCCGCGAGCTCGAAGTTGTAGCGGCAGTGCTGCACCTCGAAGTCGCGGCGCAGGTCGCCGAGGGTGACGCCCTCGGTCACGACCACGTCGAACGCGTGCTCGACCCCTTGGAGGTACATCGCCAGGCGCTCGAGGCCGTAGGTGAGCTCGACGGTGACGGGGCGACAATCGAGCCCCCCCACCTGTTGGAAGTAGGTGAACTGGGTGATCTCCATCCCGTCCATCCAGACCTCCCACCCCAAGCCCCACGCACCGAGGGTGGGCGATTCCCAGTTGTCCTCGACGAAGCGCAGGTCGTGCGCCAACGGATCGATGCCCATCGCCGTCAGCGAGCCCAGGTACAGGTCCTGGACGTCGGCAGGCGACGGTTTGAGCACGACTTGGTACTGGTAGTAGTACTGGAACCGGTACGGGTTGTCGCCGTAGCGACCGTCGGCCGGGCGGCGGCTCGGGGCGACGCCGGCGGCGCGCCACTTCTCGGGGCCGAGGGCGCGCAGGAACGTGGTCGGGTAGAAGGTGCCCGCCCCGACCTCGGTGTCGTGCGGTTGGGCGATCACGCAGCCGCGGTCCGCCCAGTAGCGGTCGAGGTTCATGATCAGGTCCTGGAAGGTCATCGTCGGCTCCTCGGGTGGGGGCGCGCCCGCGCGGGGTGTCCGCGAACCGTAACGGATGTCCACACGGCGCTCACGCCGAAAGCGTACGATACACCATGCCGGTCCCAGCCACGATGCCCGTCCCTGACGCGCTCGATCGCACCAAATCGACGCGCGTCGCGCCGTGGTCGGCCGTGGGCCGCCGCTCCGGATCGTCCGCTTCCGCCCTCCAGCAGCCGCTTCGAGGTGCGCGATGAACCGCTACGACGACCGTGCCCGGCTCGTCTTCCACTTCGCCCGCGAAGAGGGATCGAAGCTCGGCCACGCCATGATCGGACCGGAGCACCTGCTCCTGGGCCTCATGCGCGAGGGGGGTTCGGCGAGCAAGGTGCTCGTCGAGTTCGGCGCCACCCTCGAGGGGTTCCGCAAGCAGGTCGAGGAGATGGTGGGCCG
>JAABRX010000099.1 GCA_011390675.1 Trueperaceae bacterium
CGCGCGGCGCGGTCGATGCGCAACGTCAGACGGTTGCGGCCGTCCACCGACGCGTAGCGGACGTCGTCGGCGAGCTCACGGATCAGGTGCCAACCGAGACCGCCCACCCGGCGCTCGTTCCAGCCGCTCGCGAGGTCGGGCGGTGGGGCGTCTTCGGGGGCGAACGGGCGCCCCTCGTCCTCCAAGGTCACGACGACCGCGCTGTCGTCGACGTCGGCGACGAGCGTGAGGTCGCCCTCGACACCGACGGCGTAGGCGTGGCGCACGACGTTCGTCGTCGCCTCCTCCACCACCAGCTTCAGGCGCTGCGCCACGTCGGGTGCGAGCGCGAAGCGGTCGACGAGCACCTCGACGAAGGAGAGGAACAACGCCAGGTGGTCGTCGGTCGCGGGCTTCGTCATCGTCATGGTCGGCATGGCGTCACCCCAGGCCGAGCAGGCGCTCGGCGGTCGCGAAGAGCTGGTCGGGATCGAAGGGCTTGGTGAGGTAGAGGTCGGCGCCGGCGTCGGCGCCCTTCTGGCGGTCGACCTCCTGCCCCTTGGCGGTGAGCAGCACGACCTGGACGTGCGCGAGGTCCGGATCGGCCTTGACGGCGGCGCAGACGTCGAAGCCGTTCATCCGCGGCATCATCACGTCGAGGAACACCACGTCCGGGCGCTCGCTGCGGATCCGATCGAGCGCCGCCTGCCCGTCGGGCTCGACGAACAGCTCCACGCCCTCGTCCTCCAGCGCTTCGAGCGTCTGCGTCAACAGCAGGCGGATGTGGGGCTCGTCGTCGGCGATGAGCAGCTTGGGCATCGAGGTCCTTCCGGGGCGCGCGAACGCGGGGGTCGAGCGGGTGGCCGCGAGCATACCGTCCAGCGCGTCAGGGCGCGGCGGGGGAATCGCGCCGCACGACGACCAGCGTCACGTCGTCGTACGGATCGGCACCGGCGGTGAAGCGCTCCAGATCGGCGCACACCGCCTCGAGCACCGCGTGCGCCCCGCCGACGCGGGCGCCGGCGGCGATCTCGAGCAGTCGCTCCTCGCCGTACTCCGAACCGTCGGGCGCGAGCGCCTCGGTGACGCCGTCGGTGTAGGCGAGGATCAGGTCGTCGGGCTCGAGCTGCAGATCGGCCTGCCCGAAGGCGACGTCGGGGTCCCACCCGACCAGGATGCCGGTGCGCGGCAGGCGCTCCAAGCCGCCGTCGGCGCGCAGCAGCAGCGGCGGGTTGTGGCCGCCGTTGACGTAGCGCAGGCGCCCGTCGCGCCCGAACTGGCCGTACCAGAGCGTCACGAAGGTGCCGTCCGACGCGTCGCGGCACGCCCACCGGTTCGTCTGCGCCACGGCCTCCGCCGGCGAGCGGTCCGGTCCGACGCTCGCGCGCAGCAGGCTGCGCACCACGGCCATGAACAGCGCCGCCGGCATCCCCTTGTCGGCGACGTCGGCGACGACCAGGCCGAGGTCGTCGCCGACGTCGAGCACGTCGTAGAAGTCGCCCGACACCTCGCGCGCCGGGCGCCAGTGGGCGGCGACCTCCCACCCCTCGCGCGACGCCGAGCCGCGCGGCATCAACCGCGCTTGCACCTCGAACGCCAGCTGCAGCTCGCGCTCCAGGCGCTCCTGCGCCAGCGCCCGGCGGTGCAAGCGCGCGACGTCGAGGAAGGCGGTGGCCTGGGTGGCGAGGGCGGCGAGCAGCTTGGCGTCGCCCGCCGCGTAGTCGGCGGCGCCCGCCGCGCGCGCGAGCAGCACGCCGCCACGCAGCGCGCCGTCGCTCACCAGCGGCGCCCAGACCCGGGGTCCCCACGCACCGTCGGTGCCCAGCACGGCGGGCTTGATCGCCTCCCCGAGCGCCGCCAGGGTCGCCGGCACCGCGTCCGCCGCGTCGCCGAAGACCGTCCCGGCGGCGAAGTCGGGGGGCGCGTCGGCGTCCGCGTCCTCGGCGACCAACCAGACGGCGCCGCCGTCGGCGGCGAGGACCGCACGGGCCTCGGCCAGCGCGCGGCGCGGCACCTCGTGAGGGTCGAGGGTGCCCGCCAGCGCCTCGCCGACGCGGTACAGCAGGTGGATCTCGCGGTAGCGCTCGAGCGTCTCGGCGGCGATCGCTCGGCGCGCGAAGGCCGCCTCGAGCACGTCGAACGCGGTGCGGCGCACGAGCTCGACCACCGCCACCTCGTGCGGCGTCGCCGGCGCCGGGGCTGCGAGCAGCCGCGCCTCGGGCGCGCCGGGGAGCGCCCAGGTCGCGTGGGCGACGAAGGGCGCAGCGGCGTCGGCGTCGGGGCCGGCCCCGGTCGCCAGCTCCTCGCCGTCGGCGTCGGTCAGGCGCACCCGGACGCGCCCCAGCAGCGGCGCGAAACCATCGAGCAGCGCGCGGGCGCGCCGGGCGGGGAGGAGCCGGCGCAGCGCCGGGGCCAGGGGCTCGCTCACTGGAACAGGACCACGGCGGCGCCGGCCGCGTGCGCCGCGCCGTCCAGCTCGGTCCCCCGAGCGACGTCGGCGGCGACGAGGATCAGGTCGGGGGGGTGGGCGGTGGCGCGCCGAGCGAGCGCCTCGGCGGCGCTCGCCACCTCTTCGACGGCGTAGCCGGCGTCGCGCAGCGCCGCGCGCACCCGCTCCGCGTGGCGGCGGTCCTCGGGGTCGGCCTCGGCGGGGTCGACGAGCACGATCCGGGTCTCGGTCGCGGCGTCGCGCAGCACCACCGCGACCTCCTGGACGAGGGCGCGCACGTCCACCGGCTTGGTGAAGTAGCGCGCCACCCCCAGGCGCGCGCCGCGTTCCTCGTCCTGAACGACGCTCAGGATCACGATGGGGACGCTCGCCGTCGCCGGGTCGCCCTTGAGCACGGCGGCGACGTCGAAGCCGGTCAGCTCCGGCATCATCACGTCGAGCACGATCAGGTCCGGGCGTCGGGCGGCGACCGCGGCGAGCGCCTCGCGCCCGTCGGCCGCCTCGACCACCGCGTGGCCCACCTCCTCGAGCTCCTGCCGGAGCAGCGCGCGGATCTGCGGATCGTCGTCCACGACGAGGACGGACGTGGTCGGTCCGGCCTCGCCCTGGGCGCCCGACAGCGTCCGACGCACCAGCGCCTCGACCCGCCGCCGCAGCGCCGCCTCGGCCGCTTGCACCGTCGAGCCGACGAAGCGAAGCACGCCCTCGCTCGGACCGGGGTCGGCAGCGACCTCCGCGGCAGCGGCGACGGCGGCCTCGGCGACCTCTTCGGGCGGCGTGAGCGGCAGGGCGAACGCGAAGGTGGAGCCAGCGCCGACCGCGCTCTCGAGCCACATGCGACCCGCGTGGTGCTCGACGATCTGCTTGCAGATCGGCAGCCCGAGGCCGGTCCCCTGCGGCTTCTCGGTGAGCGTGTCGCCCACCTGCCGGAACTGCTCGAACACGGTGGCGTGGTCTTCGGGGGCGATGCCCACGCCGGTGTCGCGCACGCGCACGACCAGGGCGTCGCCGACCTGGGGGTCCTCCTCGCGCGCCAGCGCCAAGCGCACCTCACCGGCAGGCGTGAACTTGACCGCGTTCGAGATCAGGTTGATGGCCACCTGCGTCAGCCGGTCGCGGTCCCCGACCAGGTCGGGCAGGTCGTCGGGCGCGTCCACCACCAGGTGCACCGTGGGCTTCTGGTCGAAGAGCCCCTGGGTCGCCTGCGCGGCACGCTGAAGCACCTCGGCGACGGCCAGCGGCGCCATGCGCCAATCGACGCGGCCGGCCTCGATCTTGGCCAGGTCGAGCACGTCGTTGATCAGGTGCGTCAGGCGCTGCGACTCGGAGTAGATGATGCCCGCGTTCGTCCGCACCTGCCCCACCGCGCGCTGCACCTTGCGGTCGGGGTGCCCCTCGAGCGCGGGGGCGAGGACGTCCTCGAAGCGCCGCTCGATCAGCCGCGCGAAGCCGAGGATCGACGTGAGCGGCGTCCGCAGCTCGTGCGAGACGTTCGCCAGGAAGGCGCTCTTGGAGGCGTTGGCCGCCTCGGCGACCTCCTTGGCCGCGCGCAGCCCCTCCTCGTAGTGCTTGCGCTCGGAGACGTCGCGCACCAAACCCCGGAAGCCGACCACGGTGCCGTCGTCGTCGTGCACCGGACCCACCGACATCTCGCCGTCGAAGCCGCCGCCGTCGGCGCGCCGGATGCGGAACTCGAAGCGCTGCACGGGGGTGCCCGTGCTCCCGACCGCGCCGAAGGTGCGGATGAGCGGGCGGACGTCGCGCGGCTCCACGAAGTCGCGGTACGCGCGCCCGAGCACGCGATCGGCCGACGCCTCCCCGATGCCGGCGACGAACGCCGGGTTGACCATCTTCAGCACCCCGCCGGCATCGATCTCGAAGTAGGCGTCCTGGATGGTGTCGAGGATCGTGCGGTAGCGCTCCTCGCTGCGCCGCAGCTCCGCTTCCGCGCTGCGGCGCTCGACCAGCTCACGCTGCACGTCCTCGTACAGCTGCGCCGAGTCGATGGCGACCGCGGCGCTCGTCGCGAAGCGGCGCAACGCCGAGAGCTTGTCCCCCAGCGGCTTGCGGCTGTAGGGGTTGTCGACCGCGAGCACCCCGACCGTGCGTCCGCGCGACACGAGCGGCAGCACCGCCGGAGCGCGCGAGCGCAGCAGCCGCGACGTGGCCGCGTCGCCGCGGGCGCGCCAGCGGTCCGGGACCGGCAGGTCCTGGTCCAGCACGTGTTCCTCGCCGGTGCG
The DNA here is from genome assembly GCA_011390675.1 of Trueperaceae bacterium. Lineage (GTDB taxonomy): Bacteria > Deinococcota > Deinococci > Deinococcales > Trueperaceae > JAABTL01. Next base: position 4,669 of record JAABRX010000099.1, read on the forward strand.
GAACGCCTGCTCGAGGAGCGGCACGCTGCCGTCGAGCCGGACCTCGTGGACCGGCGTGCGCCCCAGGTCGGCGTCGAAGCCGATCCAACTGGACGTGCGCAGCGCCCCACCGTCCTCGGTCGGGAGCCAGACCACCGCGCGCTCGAACCCCACGACCTCCTGGATCGCGTTCAGCAGCAGGTCCATGCGCTCCTGCAGCGACGTCGGCTCCTGCATGGCGGTGCCGATGCGCGCGAGCTGGTCGCTCTCGCGCCGACGCGCCTCGATCTCCTCGATCAGCCGCACGTTCTCGAGCGCGATCGTTCCGAGCCGCGCGAAGCTGACGAGCAGCGTCTCCTCGGCGCCCGAGAACGGGCGCCGATCCTCGCGCGGGCGCACCAGCGCGAGCACCCCGAGGACCTCGTCGCGCCCCGCCAGCGGAACGGCGATCGCCGCCCGCCCCCAGTCGAGATCGACGCCGCGGAGCTTGCCGGACCAGCGCGCGTAGTCGGGCACGGTGACCGGTCGGCGCTCCTTCCAGGCGCGCCCGGAGAGCCCTTCGCCAGGGCGGAACAACAGGTCGGGCAGCGACTCGAAGCGCCCCACGGCGCGATGGCGCTCGAGCACCGAGCCGCCCGCCGCCACGAGGTGCACGAAGCCGTGCGGGGTGTCGAGCGCCTCGGCCGCGCGGCGCAGCACCACCTCGAGCAACTCCCCCACCGGCCGACGCGCCGCGAGGCCGTTGGTGACCTCCTGGAGGGCCGTCAGGTACGCCTCTTGCTCGGCACGGCGGCGTTCGCTCTCGCGCAGCGTCCGCTCGGCGAGCACTTGTCGGCCGATGTCCTGCAAGCGCACCAGGTGGCCGGTGTGGCGCCCGCGGTTGTCGCGGAGCGGCGTGACCTGCGCGCGCAGGTGGCGCTCCACCTCTGCACGCGTCCACGTGAGGTCGTGCTCGACGAAGGCGTCGTCGCCGAGCGCGCGCACCAGGTCGCGCTGATCGTGGAACAGCTCGGTGGCGGTCCGACCGATGGCGTCGTCCGAACGCTCGAGATCGAGCAGCTTCGCCGCCGAAGGGTTCACCTGCAGCACGCGCTGACGCGGATCGAGCACCAGCACCGGGTCGCCGAGGTGGCGCATGACGGTCTCGCGCGCGACCGGCACGATGTCGAGCAGGCGATGCGACAACAGGCTCTGCGCGAACGCCCACGCGCTGACGGCGAACGTCAGCGGCGTCGGGTCGATCGGCAGGTCGAGGTTCGTGAACACGAAGACCAGGTTCGCGACCCACGGCACCGCGACGGCCAGGAGCACCCAGGTGACCTGCGCCCGGTAGCCCCGAGGGGTGCCCACGTAGCCGCGCAGCAGGTAGAACGAGCCGATCGCCAACCACAGGTAGCTGGAGGCGGTGTGCACCCAGAACCAGGGGCCGCGGACGACGACGAGCGCCCCGTCGACGGCCGTCACCGACCGCCACAGCACGTCCTGGAGCGGGTAGGTCCACGCCAGGCCGACGGTGATGGTGGGCACCACCAACAGCAGCGTCACGACGAAGCGGTTGAGCCATGCGGTCTGGCGGGTGTAGTCGTTCGCGAAGACGAGGAACCCGACCGGGAGCGCGGCGATGCCCAGGTACTTGAGCTGCAGCCAGGTGAGCTGCAGCGCCGGGTCGAGGGCGGCGGCTTCCATCCCCTCGGCCGCGGCCCACACGGCGCCGGCGAGGGTGAAGAAGGTGAAGCTGCGGGCCCCCCGGGTGTTCAGGCGTTTGCCCCAGGCGACCAGGGCGAGCGCGACCAAGCTGGCGGCGATGATCCAGAGCGCGAGGACGTAGGGGTTCGGGGGCCAGGTCATGGAGCGCTCCGTTGGGGACGCGAGGACGGACACCGGGCGATGGGGACGCGTCGGAGTGGGCTGTAGGTCGGGCTACCTTATCAGCCGTCCCCCGCGGACGTCGCGGCGTGCGCCTCGGCGGGCGCCGCGCCGGTGGCCAGGATCGGCACCACGATCGCGACGGTCGCGCCGCTGCGTGGGGAGCGGTAGGACCACAGGCGACCCCCGTGCCGTTCGACGGCCAGCTTGCAGGCGTGGAGCGCGGCGGACGCGCCCGCCGGTGGTGGCTCGAACGCCTTCGCGAGCGCGGCCGCGTCGCCCCCCTCGCCGGTATCGCGCACCCGCAGCACGAGCGCGTCGCCGATCTCCAGGTCGTGGTCGCGGCCGAGGCTCAGCGTCACGCAGCCCGCCCGGGTGCTCGCCAGCGCTCGAGCGATCAGGTGGGCCGTGACCCGGAGGAGGCGCTCGCGGTCGCCGATGACGGGTGGGAGCCCGGACGGGAGGTCCAAGACGAGGTCCACCTCGGGGCGACGGGCGGCGTTGCTGTCGGCCGTGCGGGCGGCGCGCCGGACGACGTCGGCGAGGTCGACCTCTTCGAAGCGCCACCGGAGCGACGCCCGTGCCCGCTTCTTCGCGGCGGGGCGCTGCTGCGCCGCGGCAGCGCGCTCCAGATCCACCACCTGCGCCTCGAGCGTGGCGACCTCGCGCCTCAGCCCGTCGATCTCGTCGGACCGACGCTCACGGGCGATCGCAAGCGCACCAAGGCGTGCGAGGCCGACCACCACGGCCTGCTCGCTACCCGAGAACGGGCGCCGGTCGGTGCGCGGGCGCACGAGCACGAGCGCGCCGTGGGGGTCGTGGCCGTCGAGCAGCGGTACCGCAAGGGCCGCGCGCGCCCAAGACGCGTGCGGGCCGCTCGCTCGCTCGGGCCACGACGGGTAATCCGCCACGGCGAACGTCCTCCGGTCGCGCCGTGCGCGTCCCGCGAGGTCGTCCCCGACCGGCGTCGGCCCGTCGGGATCGCCGACGAGCCGCCCGAGGGCGCGCCACCGCTCCATGGCGCGGCCGTCGGGGGCGAGCCGGAAGAGCGCCGCGTGGGGCGTGCCGACCACCTCGGCCGCGCGACGCAGCAGCTCTTCGAGCAGTTCGTCGACCGCGCGCCCGGCCGCCAGGCCCTGCGCCCCGTCCAACAGGACCGTCGCGTACCCTCGCTGTTCGACGAGCTCCAGCTCGGTCGCGCGCCGCTCCCGCTCGACGAGCATCTCCCGGGCGACGTCCTGCAGGTACAGCAACTGACCGCTCAGGCGGCCGCGGCGATCGGGCAGCGGGGTGGTGCGCGCCCGGACGTGCCGTTCGACCGGATCGCGCGACCAGGCGAGCTGCAGTTCGACCGAGGCGCCGACCTCGATGGCGCGCCGCAGGCTGGGCTGCTCCCGGAGGACGTCGTCCGCGTCGCGGCCGACCAGGTCGTCGGGATGGCCCACGTCGAACACCTCGGCGGCCGCGGCGTTCGCCTGCAACACCCGGAGATGCGGGTCGAGGACGAGCACGGCGTCGGGCAACCGCCGCAGCACCATCTCGCGCGCCAACGGCACCACGTCCCGCACCCGGTGCGTGAGCAGGCCGCGCGCGAACAGGGCCACCGCGATGGCGACGGCGAACGGCGTCGGATCCACCGGCAGCCCGGCACGGAAACCCGCCGCCACGACGTGGACGACCCACACCATGGCCACGGCCCCGAGCTCCACCGTCGAAGGCGCCCGGGACGCACGCGGAGCGACCGCGCGGGCGCGCGCCAGGACGACGGTGCCGGCGACGGCCACGGCGTGACCGAAGGCGGCGTGCACCCACCACCACGGGCCGGGGCGGAGCACGAACCGTTCTCCGACCGTCTCGACCGCACGCCACAGGGATTCCTGGAGCGGGAACGTCCACGCGAGGCCGATCGTCACGGCCGGGATCACGAGCAGCATCGCGACGGCATGGCGATCGAGTCGCGCGAACCGCCGGACGTCGTCGTTGGCGAAGACCAGGAACGCGACGGGGAGCGCAGCGATCCCCAGGACCCGAAGCTGCAGCCACGTCAGGCGGGCGAACGGGTCGCCGGCGATGGCCTGCCCGCCCTCCGCCAGCACCCAGAGACCGGCCGCGAGCGCGAGGAAGGTGAAGCTCCGCGCGCCACGCGTTCGGTCGCGCTGCAACCAGGACGCGATGGCCACCGCGACCATGCCGGCCACGATCGAACCCAACACCAGGGCGGAGGGGTTCGGGGGCCAGGTCATGGGGGCGCTCCGGTGGGGGTGGGGCACGCTCGTGCGTCGTCTGGGACGCTCGGGCGTCGAGTTCGGAGTGGCGCTACCTTACCAGCCGCCGCGGGCACCGGGAGGCGCAGGCCCACCACCGCCGAGCCCCACGAAGAAGCGCCCGGGACCGAAGCGGTCCCGGGCGCTCGAAGTCAGCCGTCGAAAGTCAGTAGCGCGGGCCGCGCGACGAGCCGGCGGCCGGGCCGGCGCTGCGAAGCACCGTGACGTTCTTCGCCTGCGGGCCCTTGGCGCCCTGCTCGACGTCGAACTCGACCTCGTCGCCCTCGTTCAGGCTCTTGAAGCCGTCGCCCTGGATGGCGGAGAAGTGGCAGAAGACGTCCTTACCGCCGCCCTCGACCTCGATGAAACCGAACCCTTTTTCGTTGTTGAACCACTTAACGGTACCTGTAGCCATGCTGCCAACCATCATTTCCACCGCCGCCGAGCGGCCGGGTGGCCGAGCGTCGTGCGGTACATGCGTTACCGGACCGCCGCCCGGCGCCCCCCGCCCGAATTCGGTGCGGGGTCGAATGCAGCGTAGCGACTCGCGGCCATCAACGCAAGGTCCCTTGCGGCGGAAGCCGTGCGGCTCTAGGCCCGAGCCCCGACGGCGACGCGATTTCTCACCACGGGAAGAACACCGGCACCAGGAGCAACGTCGCCACCAGCACCAGCGCCTGCAACGCCAAACCGACCTTCGCGAAGTCCCCGAAGCGGTACTGGCCGGGGTTCAGCACCAGCGTGTTCACCGGCGACGCCACCGGCGTCGCGAACGAGGTCGATGCCGCCAGCGCCACCGCCATCAGGAGCGGGTAGGGCGACACGCCGAGGTCGAGGCCGGCTTGGAAGGCGATGGGGGCGAGCAGCACGGCGGTCGCGGTGTTCGAGATCACCTGGCTCGCGAGCGACGTGAGCACGAAGAGCCCGGCGAGCAGCGCGAGCGGCCCGTACGGACCGACGCCGGCGACCAGCGCGTCCACCACGAGGCGCATCCCACCGGTCGCCTCGAGCGCCGTCGCCATCGGCAGCACGCCGGCGATCAGCACCACGCTCTCCCAGTTGATCGCTCGGTACGCCTCCTCCATCGACAGGCAGCCGGTCGCCACCATGGCGATCGCCGCGAGCCCCACCGCGACGACGGTGGGAAGCCAACCGGTGGTCATGACCACGAGCATGGCGAGCATGATGGCGATCGCCACCGGGGCGCGCCGAGCCGACCGCCTCGTGACCGCGCCGCCGTCCGGCTCTTCCAGCACCACCGCGTCGTTGCGCTCGCGCTTGAGGCGTTCGATCGCCGCGCGCGGCCCCTGCACCAGGAGCGTGTCGCCGAAGCGCAGACGCAGCTCGGCCAGCCCTTCGGCCACGCTGGCGCCGCCGCGCTGCACCCCGACCACCTGGACGCCGTAGCGGTCGCGGAACGCCAGGTCGCGCAGCGAGTGCCCCAGCCAGCGCGAGCGCGGCGGCGGGAGGACCTCCACCACGCCGAGGTTGCCCGGCAACACGGTCGGGTCGACCGGCTCGGTGCGCAACCCGACGTCCACCGCGAGCGCGGCGACCGCGTCGGCGTGCCCCTGCAGCACGATCCGATCGTCGTGCTCGAGGGTGGTGGCGGCGTTGAGCGGCTTGGACCGATCCAAGTCGCGGCGCGCCCGGTGGTGCGTGCGCACGGCGTCGGGATCGGCGTCCACGGCCAGCACCTGCACCTGGAACCGCTCCGGCCAGCGCAGCGCGCCCAACGTGGACCCGACCAACGGGTGCCCCTCGGGCACGACCAGGCGGAACACGTGGGCCGGCAGGTCGTAGCGGTCGGCCAGCTCGCGGACGCTCAGGCCGAGCTCGCCGCCGCCGCCGTCCGCCGGGGCGCGCGACGGCAACCAGCGACGTCCGATCGTGACCATGAACGTCGTCCCGATCACCACCATCGCGATCCCCAAGGGGGTGAAGGCGAAGAAGCCGAACGGCTCGCGCCCCTGGCTGATGAGCTGCTCGGTGACGACGATGTTGGGCGGGGTGCCGATCAGCGTGAGCATGCCGCCGAGCAGCGACGCGAACGACAGCGGGATCAGCAGCTTCGACGGGCTGATCTTGGCGCGCCAGGCGAGGCTGACGACCACCGGCAGCATCACCGCGACCGTGCCGGTCGAGCTCATGATCCCCGACAGCCCCGCGGTCATCAGCATCACCAGCAAGGTCAGCCGCGCCTCGCCGGTGCCTGCGACGCGCCCGAGCCAGGCCCCGAGCCGGCCCGCCACGCCGGTCTGGAAGAGCGCGCCCGAGACCACGAAGAGCCCGGCGATCGTGATCACCAGCGGGTCGGAGAAGCCGGCCAGCGCCTGCGCCGGGCTGAGGACGCCGGAGAGCACCAGCGCCGCGGCCGACATCAGGGCGACCAGGTCGAGGCGGATGCGGTCGCTGACGAACAGCGCGACCGTCGCAGCGAGGATGACGAAGACGGTGAGGGCGTCGCCGCTCATGGCGTTCAGCCTACGGCGCGGAGCGGGCGGCGTCCGGGCTGCGCGTCCCGACCCTCACGCGCCGACGACGACCTGGCCGGACTCGAGGCGCAGGACCCGGCCGGGACCGTACGCGGCCACCTCCTCGTCGCGGTGGGCGCTGACCAGCACGGCACCGCCGGCGGCCGCGTGGGCCCGGACCAAGGCGGCGAGCCGCGCCAAGCCGTCGCGGTCGAGCGCCGCGGCCGGTTCGTCGAGCAGCCACAAGCGGGGGGCACCCATCAGCGCGGACGCCAGCGCGACCCGCTGGCGTTCGCCCCCCGAGAGCCGCCCCGCCGGGCGCCGCAGCAGCGGCTCCAGACCCAACCGCTCCACCGCTGCCGCCGCCGACTCGGCGGAGACGCCGCGCGCCGCCCGCGCCACCCCGAGCAGCTCGCGCACCCGCGCCCGCGCCGGAAAGGCGACGGCCTGGGGGACGTCGGCGCGGGCGGCCGCGGCGCGTGGATCGCGCGCCGGCGCACCGGCCACGCGCACGCGGCCGCTCGTGGGCGGCAGGCGACCGGACGCGAGGGCGAGGAGCGTGCTCTTGCCCGCTCCGTTGGCGCCGACGAGCGCGACGACGCCGGCGTCCACGCGCAGATCGAGCGGTTCGAGGCGCCCGGCCACGGCGGCGCGCTCGAGCTCCAGCGCGGCCGCCCGTCCACCCGGGACCACGCCCGTCGGCGTCACGCACGCCCCCGGGCCGCGAAGGCGCCGAGCCCGGCGAGCCCGACCGCGAGGCCGAGAGCGCCGACCCCCGATCCCGGCGCGCGCGGCGTCGTGGACGCCAGCCTCGGCGCCGCATCGACGAAGGTCGCGGCGCGCACCCCGGGCACCTGCGCCTCGAGCCGCCCCCACAGCGCGATGCCGGGGCCGTGGGCGAGCAGCGCCAGGTCGGGCTGGCGCGCGGCGCGCGCCGCGAACGCCGAGGTCGCGACGTAGCCGACGTCGACCACCCCGTCCCCGTCGAGGTCGAGGCGCGGGGCGCGGTCGTAGGCGTTGCCGTGCAGCGTCAGGGCGGCGTCCGGGTCGTCGACCGCCACGTCGGCAGCGTTGCCTTCGAAGGCGGCGCCGGCGATCGCCACGGAGGACGCGGTGGCGCCCGCGACGGGCGGTCGCTGCAGCAGCGCACCGACGCCGTTGTCGGTGATCGTGCCGCCTTCGACCCGGGCGCCCGGGGCCGCCACGAGCAGCAGCCCCACCGCGTTGCCGCGCACCTCGTTGTCGATCGCGCGCGCGTCCGCCTCCTCCTGCACCAGCAGGCCGAACGCCATGGGCGCACGATGGCCCGTGAGCAGGTTCCCCTCGATGCGCGCGTCGCGGCCGTACATCACCGCCGACCCCACGCCGCCGTCCACGACGCGGTTGCCGACGAGCTCCACGCCCACGGTGAACATCACGTGCAGCCCGTAGCGAACGCTGCGCTCCACGGTCGCGCCCGCCACCCGAGCGCCGTCGGCGCGCTCGAGGTAGAGGCCGTCGAGGAAGCCGGTGAACCGACCCCCCTGCACGAGCAGGCCCGGGGTCTCGTAGGCGGTCACGCCCGGACCGCGGCCGTCGCCGGACGCCGTGAAGTCCTCGATGCGGGCGCCGCGCGCGTCCTCGATCCGCACCGCCGTCGTCGTCCCGGGCGCGGACACGCCCAGGAGCGCGCACCCGTGGCAGCCGAAGGCCGCGACGGCGGCGTCGGGCGCGTACAGATCGGCGACCGGACCGACGCCGACGATCCGCAACCCCTCGACGACGATGCCGGGGGCGGTGAGCGTGAGGGCGCTGCCGGTCCCGCCGCCGTCGAGGACCGCTCCGTCACCGCGCAGCGTGACGTCCGCGACGTCGACGACCCAGGGGCCCGGGTGGACGCCGGCGCCCAGCACCAGGACGTCGCCGGGCTCGAGGTCGGGGAGCGGAGCGCCGGCGGCGAGCGCCACCTCGCGAGCGGTGACCGGAGCGGCCAGGAGCGCGCCGATCAGCAGGGTGCTCGCGATCCGCGCCACGGGGCGCCTCACCGCGACCTCCGGGCGAAGACCGCCCCGGCCACCGCGACGAGCAACCCAGCCACGAGCGCGGTCGCCCCCACCGACCAGAGCGCCGGCGCCGGGCCGAGCCAGCGCGCGACGATCAGCCCCGTGGGGCCGACGAACACCGGCGCGTCGAGCGCGCGCAAGAGCGCGAGGCGCGCCAGCTCCCCCGGGTGGAGGAGCAGCGCGGCGGCCAGGAACGGCTCGAACGGGCGGTCGGCGAACGCCCCCGCCAGCGCGACCAGCGCCGGCTCGTAGGCGACGGTCGCGACGGCCCACACGGCCGCGCCGGCGGCCACCGCGCGCGCGGCGTCGAGGGTGGCGGCGGCGAGCAGCGCGGCCAGGGCCGCGTACGGCAGGAACACCGCGGCGACGGCCGCGACGAGCGCGACGGTCGCCGCCAGGTCGGCGCCCACGATCGCGGCGGCCAGCGCCGCCCCGGCGAGCACGGGGGGCAGGACGCCCGTCGCCGCGCCTACGGACGCGGCGACGAACGCACGCCCCGGGCGCACCGCCAAGGAGCCCCAGAACGACCAGGTCGCCCGGCGTGCCAACCGCGGCGCGACGAGCGCGACCACGGCCGGCGGCCCGACGAGCGCCGCGACGCCGAACGCCGACACGACCCCGACCTCGGGCGCGACCGCGCGCCAGGCGAACGCGGTGGCGGGCAGCAGCGCCGCGACCGCCCACGTCCACGGGTCGCGCGCCAGCTCGCGCCGGTGCAGGGCTGCGAAGCCGACCGCGGGGACGAGGGCCGGCGAGGTCCCGCTCACCGCACGGGCACCCAGGGGCGCGGCACGCCCAGCGCCAGCACCTCGGCCCACCCGTACGCCAGCGCGTCCGCCAGGGCGTGCGCCTCGGCGAAGGCCAGCGCCGCGGGGACGTCGGCGAAGGCGGCGAGGCCACCGCCCATGGGCGTGCGCAGGCGCGGGTGGTGGAGCACGACGGCCTCGGCCACCGGAAGCCAGACGGCCTCGGCGGCGCTCGAGGCGGCCCGGTCGGCCAGCCAGGCCGGGCCCTCGCCCGGCACCGGTCCGGCGTGGCCATTGCGGTGGTCGGCGAGGCACTCGATGGCGTCATAGACGAGCGTGCGACCGCCCGGGTCGCGCGCCTGGGCCGCGAACCGCGCGTCGATCACCGCCATGCCGCACGCCGGGCAACGGTCGTCGGCGCGGGCCACGGGGCGCGGTGCGGCCGGGTCCGGCTGAGCGCCCGCGGTACCCCCCCACGCGACGGCCGCGACCAGCGGCGCCCGCGCCAGCCACCACAGCATCGTGCGCCGGTGGACCGGTCGGTCGAGGCCCTCGATCATCCGACCAAGCCGACCGCCCGCGCGAGCAGCGGGATCAGGTTCATCAGCGGCAGCGGGGCCTGGTCCTGCAGGAAGGTCAGGTCCGCGTAACGACGGCGACCGAGCGGGCCGGCCGCCCGCTCGTGCGCGGCCGCGAAGGCGGCGGCCGCGCCCTGGTCGGCGAAGGCGCCCCAGCGCGCCATCATCGACGTCGGGAGCCGCTCGGCCCAGAGGAAGGTGGCCGCGCGGCCGTCGAGCAGGTCGGCGGCGTGCATCGCCACCGGGGCGTCGTAGCCCGCGAGGTACAGGGCGGCGCCCTCGCCGTCTGCGACGCCGTGCGCGTAGGCCCAGCTCAGCGCGCAGCCGATCGACTCGAAGTGGCGCGCCTCGGCGCCGAACGACCACTGCGCGTACGTGCGCTCGCGGAACCCGGCCCCCTGCGGGAACCCCTCGGGGGTCGCGATCGTCATGCCGCAGAACGCGCAGGTGGCGTGGTCCCACGGGGCCGCGTGGGCGTGCGGCCGGCCAGTGGCGCGGGGGCCGGACGGGGGCGCGTCGGCCGCGCCGGGGCCGGCGCCGCCCGCCATCGGCCGACCGGGCATCGCGGGGTCCGCGGTGCCGCGGCCGTGCATCATCCCCTGGCCATGGGCGGAGCCGAGCAGCGCGGCGCCGAGGGCGAGGCCGCCCAGGCGGCGCAGCGCGGTGCGGCGGTCGAGGTGCTCGGCGGCGGTCTCGGGAACGGTCTCGGGGACGGTCTCGGGTTGGGCGGCGGAACGATCGGTACCTTGGCTCATGGGCGACCTCATGGGGGCCGCGGAGCGTGCGCGTCGCCGTCGCGCACGCAGTGCGCGTGCGCGACGAGCGATCCTCGGGGTCCGCGGGGGGAAGGGGGCGCGCCGAACTCAGGCGGCGCGCACGACGACGGGGCGGTCCGCGCCCATCGCCGGTGGCGCCCGACCCCACCGCGTCCGCCGCAGGTCGCGCGGGCGCGCGGTCGGCGCCGAGAGCGACGCGCGGCGCACCGCGACCGCGATCGGTCGTGGCGCCTGCACGCGCGGCTCCGGCGGGACCGCGAGCCCCCCGACCTCGACCAGGGCGTGCACGTGCGCGGGCGTCCCGGCCGGATGGACGTGGCCCACCTCGGGCAGCGCCGCCGCCAGTGCGACCGCGACGGCCGCCTGAACGAGCAGGACGGCGAGCGCGGTGCGGGCACCGGTGCGGAGCGCGAGGGCGAGGCGGCCGGTCATCGGGTGCATCCTACGGGACCCCGTGCGCCCGGCGCCGTAGTGCCGACCGCTGCGTCGGAGCCCGCCACGTCCCGCGTTCACGGATGTGAAACGCCGCGGGAGGCACGCTGACGTCGGAGGTGGCCGTGCTCCGGACTCGTACCGTGCTCACGCTCGCCGCGACGCTCGTCGCGGTCGGCGCCCTCGCCTACGTCGGGCCCCGTCCCGACGCCCCCGCGGCGCTCGCCGCGCTCGCCGCCAGTTGGCCGACGCTGTGGTTCGCCGCCGCTCTGGTGCTGGCCGGGACCGCGCTCGCTCGGGGCGCCGGTGCGCGCCGGCGCGCCGCCGCCGGCTGGACCGCGGTCGCGCTCGCCACGGAGGCGGTGCAGCACCCGGCGCTGGCCACGCTGCTCTTCGCGGACGGTCCCGGCTCCGGTCGCTTCCATCCGGCGACCTACGCCCACCTCGGGACCTTCGACGCGCTCGACGTCGCCGCCGTCCTGCTCGGTGCGGTGATCGGCTGGACGCTCGCGGTCGCGTTGGGCCGCGCCGGAGCACCCGCGGGACCCCGCACCACGGCGCACCGCGCCGTCGACCTCGCTGGGCGCGGCGCGCTGCTCGCGGTGGCGGTCGTCGCCACCCTGGCCACCAGCGCGCCGCCGCCGCCGTGGATCTCCGTGGACATCGAGCCGGGCGTCGTCTGTGAAGGGGACGAAGTGCGCGTCTCCTGGCTCGGTCACCGCGGCTCCGCCGACGCGTTCCCCGAACGCGGGGTCCTGAACGCCGTCCCCTCCGACGCCTTCGTCCCGCTGCTGGTGGACCTGGAGGTGGTGGTCCCGGGCGTGCTCGACGTCGTCGCGGTGCGATCCGGTGGGATCGGCGCGGAGGTGACCCCCCACCGACTGGACCGTGGGATCTCGTCGATCGTGCACGTACGTCCGTGCGACGCCGCCGGTCGCCAGTATCGGTACGACGTCGCTCGCGACGCGGCGGCGCTCGCTGCGGTCCCGGGGAGTCAGGACGTCGTCGCCGCGCTCGACGGCTACGACGGCTACGACCTGCTCGTGCGCCTCGATGCGGGGGCGAACGTGGTGGCGTCCGCGCTCGCCACCGGCGACACCAACGGCCGCGTTCGCGACGTGGCGGTGGCCCCGGACGGCACGGTCGTGGCGGTCGGGTGGCGCACGCCCGCGGCGGGCGGGAACGGCACCGAAGCGGTCGTGTGGCGCTGGCCGGTCGGTGGCGAGCCGGACGCCGGCGCGGTGGTCGGCCCGGCAGCCCCCGGCACCTTCGCCGAGGCCGCCGCGGTCGCGATCGACGCCGCCGGCCGGACGTGGATCGCGTGGACCGAGGGTCCGCCGGGCGGCACGGTCGCGATGATCGCCGGGTACGCGCCCGACGGCACGCTGGAGACGACGCGGACGATCGCAGACGATCCCGTGACCGAGGCGCTCGCCCTCACCGTCGACGCCGCTGGCCGACCGACGCTCGTCGTCCGCACCGCCCCCGGCGCCAGCGCGGTCCGCAGCGCGGTTCTGCACGCGCTCGACGTCGACGGCGCACCTCGATGGGCGCTCGGGCCCTTCCTCTCGAGCACGGCCGCGGTCGCGACCGCCACGCCCGGCGCGACGCTCTTCCTCGTCGACGACGCGCTCCATGCGATCGACGACGCCACCGGCGGTCCACTATGGACGACCGAGTTCCCCGAAGGGCGCACGGGCACGCACCTCACGGTCGACGACGCGGGCGCGGCCGTCGTGGCGGGCCGCGGGCCGGTCCTCCAGCGGTACACGGTGAACGGCACGCCGGCGAGCGAACGGACGTTCGGGAGCGCCGCCGGCGACGGGGTCGGCGCGCTGGCCTGGTCGGGCGGCGCCGTCGTGGCCGGCTGGACCACGGGGGCGTTGGCCACCACCCTCGATCCGGTCGGGCTCCGAGAGGCCTTCGTGCTGCGCTTCCCGGACGG
>JAABRX010000100.1 GCA_011390675.1 Trueperaceae bacterium
GTTCTCGGGCGCCAGGTAGTCGTCGCCCTGCATCAGGCGCGCGGCCTGCATGAGCGCGAGCGCGAAGCGCCGCGCGACCTCGGGGCGCTCCTCGACGAAGCGGCCGGAGCCGACGAAGGCGACGGTCATGAGGCCGGGCGTGAGGTCGGTGGCGAAGGGGACGCCCGCGCCGTCGGCCTCGATCGCGTCGGCGTAGGGGCTACCGAGGATGCCGGCGTCGATCGACCCCGCGGCGAGGCCCGCGGGGATGTCGGGGTTGCCGAGGTTGACGAGCGCCACGTCGCGGATGGTGAGGCCGCCGCGCTCGAGCGCCTTGGCGGCCAGGTACTCGCCGCCCGAGCCGGGGCCACCGGCGACGGCCACGGTCCGGCCACGCAGGTCGGCGATCTCGGTGACGGTGTCCGCGAGGTCCGCGCGCAGCATCAGCTTGGTCGGGCTGCCCTCGAACGGCTCGAGGCCGCCCGGCGCGATGACGCGCAGATCGAGCCCTTGCGACCAGCCGTTCCAGAGCGAGACGACGATGGCGATGCCGCCGACGTCGATCTGCCCCTGCTCGAGGAAGGCGATCGCCTCGGTGCCCGACGCGACGCGGTCGATGGTGACGTCGAGGCCGAGCGCGTCGAACAGGCCGCGCTCCGCGGCGACGTACAGCGGGGCGAACTTCATGATGGGGACGTACGCGACGCGCACGGTCTCGCGGGGCGCCAGCGGCTCCACCGGGGCTTGCGCTGCGGCGGCGCCGAACAGCGCCAGAACGAGCACGATCGGGGCGAGCGAGCGGAACGAGCGCATGCGGTCCTCCTGGTGCACGCGGGCCTGGAGGCCGACGCGGCGGGTGCGGGGTGGGCGGATGCTACCCCAACGCCGACGCATCCGGCGCCGCCCGGTGGCCCACACCTCGGGGCGGCGCTCCGTACGGAGCTTGACGGAACGTCCCCGCCCCCACCCGGTACGATCGCGATCGATGCCCACGTTCCCCGTCGCCTTCCTCGCCGGCATCCTGTCCTTCCTGTCGCCGTGCGTCCTGCCGCTGGTGCCCACGTACCTCGCGTACGTGGGCGGATCCGCGGGCGCGCGGCGCGCGATCGTGCTGCGCAACGCCGGCTTCTTCGTGCTCGGGTTCTCGCTCGTCTTCATCGCGATGGGGGCTTCGGCGAGCGCCCTCGGCAGCGTGCTGCGCGAGTACCAGGGGACGCTGACGATCATCGGCGGGGTGCTCGTGATCGGCTTCGGGCTCGTCATGCTCGGCGTCGTGCGGCTCCCGCTCCTCTACCGCGACACCCGTCGACCGCTCGGACCCGGCACGGACACCGCCAAGCCTTGGGGCGCCACCGTGCTCGGCGCCGCCTTCGCGTTCGGCTGGACGCCGTGCATCGGACCCGTGCTGGGCGCCATCCTCACCGCCGCCGGGGCTGCCGGGACGCTCGCGAGCGGCGTCGGCCTGCTCGCCGCGTACGCGGCCGGCCTGGCGGTGCCCTTCATGATCGCGGCGCTCGCCCTCGAGCCCTTCCTGCGCGTCTCGAGCCGCATGCGACCGTGGCTACCGTGGATCGAACGCGGCGCCGGCGCCCTGCTCCTGGTCGTCGGCGTGCTCATGGTGTCGGGCGCCTTCGCCCGGCTCAACACGCTGCTCATCCAATGGACGCCCGATTGGCTATGGACGCGCCTGTGAGCGATCCCGGAGCACAGCCCGACCAGGCCGCGATCCGCCTGCGCGGCCTGGTCCAGGGGTACGGCGGCGCCCCGGTGCTCGCGGGCCTCGACCTCGACGTCGGGGTCGGGCGCGTCGTCGCGCTGCACGGACCCAACGGCGCGGGCAAGACCACCCTGCTGCGCCTGCTCGCCACCCGACTGCGGCCCGCCGCCGGCGAGGCCCGCGTCTTGGGCTTCGACGTCGTCAAGGAGGCGCACGAGGTGCGGTCGCGGGTGGCCTCGCTGCCGGTCTTCGGCGGGGCGTACGGGGCGCTGTCCGGACGCGAGAACCTGCGGCTGGCCGCGGCCCTGCGCGGGCTCGACCCCAGGGCCACCGACGTGGCCGGCCTGCTCGAACGCGTCGGGCTCGTGCGCGCGGCCGACCACCTCGTGCGTGCCTACTCGAGCGGGATGCGCAAGCGCCTCGCGCTTGCCCGGCTGCTGCTCGCCGACGCCCCGGTGTGGCTGCTCGACGAGCCGTACGCGGCGCTCGACGAGGACGGGCAGGCGCTCGTCGACGCGCTGGTCGCCGAGGCGCGCCGCGACGGTCGCACGGTGCTCCTCGCCTCCCACGACCTGCCCCGCAGCCGCGGCACCGCCGACGCCATCGTCGAAGTCGCGGGTGGCCGCCTGCGCGTGGTCGAACGGGTCGGGGAAGCGGCGTGAACGACCTGCGCGCCGTCTTCTGGATCGCCCGCAAGGACCTCCTGCAGGAGGCCCGCTCCAAGGCGGTCACGGTCGCCACCGTCTTCTTCTCCGCGGTCACCCTGGGCGTCCTCGCGTTCGCCTTCGGGCAGGACCCGCAACTGATGCGCACCGGCGCGATGGGCGCGCTGTGGGTGGCGCTCGCCTTCGCCGGGGTGATCTCCGCGGCGCAGAGCTGGCAGGCGG
>JAABRX010000101.1 GCA_011390675.1 Trueperaceae bacterium
TGTTCTCGGCGCTGACGATCGTCGGCGGCATGACCTACTCCAAACCGACGCTCAACACCTTCTGGACCTGGGACGCCAAACTCACGCTCACGGCGATCATGGTCGCCCTGATGGTCGGCTACTTCGTCGTGCGGGGACTCATCGACGACCCGGTGCGGCGCGGGCGCGTCTCCGCCGTCGTCGCGATCGTCGCGGCCGCCAGCCTGCCCTTCAACTACCTCGCAGCCGAGTGGTTCCGGACCCTGCACCCCGCCAAGAGCGTCGCGCTCGACGGCTCCGGGGTGACCATGGACCCGACCATGCTCGGCGTGCTGCTGTTCACGACCGTCGTGGCCGGACTGATCTACGTCGGGTTCATGCTCGATCGGGTCCGGCTCGGTCGCATCGAAGCCGAGCTGGACGAGGAGCGCACCCGCTCGGCCGCCCGCGCCGCTGCGCCCGAGGGGGTCGTCCGTGTTTGAGAACTGGTCGCACTGGACGTGGGTATCGGTCGCTTGGCTCGAGGTGGTGCTCGCCTACGCGGGCTACCTCGCGTATCTCGATTGGCGCCGCCGGCGCCTGCTCCAGGACGAGCGCGCGCGCGAACTCCTCGAGCGTGAAGGGAAGGGATCTCCATGAGGCGCAAGTGGGGCTACGCAGTCGCCGGCGTCGCCGTCTTGGCGGTCGCAGGCGCGATGATCTACCAGGCGCTCGCCACGTCGCTCGTCTACTTCATCCTCCCGAACGAGTACGCGGCCGACCCGGGCCGCTTCGACGAACGCCGGCTGCGGCTCGGCGGCATCGTGGCCGAGGATTCGATGGCCTTCGACGAGACCGACCTGCGCCTGACCTTCCTCGTCACCGACGGACTGGTTTCGTACCCGGTGCGCCACTTCGGCGCGCCGCCGGACCTGTTCCAGGAGAACGTCGGCGTGGTGATCGAGGGGCACTTCGAGGGCGAGACCTTCGTCTCCGACAACGTGCTCGTTCGCCACTCCGAGGTGTACGAGGCCGACCATGGCAACATCGACATCGACGAACTGCGCGAATCACTCAAGTGAACTCTGATCCCGTGACCCGGGGGCGGCGACCGGACGTGCATCCATGAACCTGATCGACTTCGGAACCCTCGGCTCGGCCGCGAGCGCCATCGCGCTCGCGCTGGCCCTCTACGCGATGGTGGCCGGCATCGTCGGCGCCGTGCGCCGCGACGCCCGCCTCCAGACCTCCGCGCGCCTGACGGCGGTGGGCGTGTTCCTCGCGGCGACGACCGCGGTCGTGGTCATGATCGCCGCCCTGCTCACCGACGACTTCAGCGTCAAGTACGTCGCCGAGCACTCGCGGATCGACTCGCCCGTCTGGGTCAAGGTGGTGACGCTGTGGGCGGCCTTGGAGGGCTCCATCCTGCTGTGGGCGTGGCTGTTGACCGCGTACGCGGCCGTCATGGCGACCACCACCCCGAACACCGTGCTCCGCCCCTGGGCGCTCGTGATCATGCAGGCGGTCACGGTCTTCTTCCTGGGCGTGGTCGTGCTGGTCGCGAACCCCTTCATCGTGCTCGCCAGCCCGCCGCTCGACGGGCCCGGCGCCAACCCGCTGCTCCAGAACCACTGGATGATGGCGGTCCATCCCGTGCTCATGTACCTCGGCTTCGTCGGACTCACGGTGCCGTTCGCCTTCGCGATGGCGGCCTTGATCACCCGCCGGCCCGGCACCGAGTGGATGGCCATGACCCGCCGCTGGACGCTCGCCGGCTGGGGCTTCCTGACCGCGGCGATCATCTCGGGCGGCTGGTGGAGCTACGAGGTCCTCGGCTGGGGCGGCTACTGGGCGTGGGACCCGGTCGAGAACGTCAGCTTCATGCCGTGGCTCACCGCCACCGCCTTCCTGCACAGCGTGCAGGTGCAGGAGCGGCGGCGCATGCTCAAGAGCTGGAACGTGCTGCTGATCGTCCTCACGTTCGCGCTGTCGATCCTGGGCACCTTCCTCACCCGCTCCGGCGTGGTGTCGAGCGTGCACGCGTTCGGCGACGGCCCGGTCGGGCCGGTCTTCCTCGGCTTCTTCTTCGTCGTGGCGGTCGGCAGCCTCGGCCTCGTCGCCTGGCGCTGGGACCAGGTGCGCGACCGTGCCGAGCTCGACGCCGCGGTGAGCCGTGAAGGGGCGTTCCTGACGGTCAACGTGCTCTTCCTGGCGATGACCTTCGCGGTGCTGATCGGCACCCTCTTCCCGCTGATCGTCGAGGCGGTCAACGGCGCTCGCGTCACCGTCGGCGCGCCGTTCTTCGACCAGACCGCGCTGCCGCTGTGGATGATCGTGCTGCTCCTGATGGGCGTCGGTCCCCTGCTGCCGTGGCGCAAGGCGGAGAACCAGTCGCTGCGACGCAACCTGTCGATCATGACCGTCGCGTTCATCGTGGCCGTCGTCGGCGCGCTCGCGCTCGGCATGCGCGCGGTGTACCCCGTCCTGACGATCGGCCTCGCCGGTTGGAACCTCGCCAGCGTGGCGCTCCTGCTCGCCGGCGCCGTGGTCCCGCGCGCGCGGCTCGCGCGGCGCGGGCTCGCGGCGACCACCCTGCGCTACGCCAACGAGCAGCGGCGCAAGGTGGGGAGCATGGTCGTCCACCTGGGCGTGATCGTCCTCGCCCTCGGCATCGTCGGCTCGTCCGGGTACCGCACCGACGTGCAGATCCGCCTCCCGTACGGCGAGCGCGTGACGGCGGCCGAGTACGAGCTCGAGGCGCTGCGTCCCTTCGCCGAGCAGGTCCCCGGGCGCACGTCGGTGGGCGTCGAAGTAGCCGTCTGGCAGGGCGAGCGAATCGTCCAGACGCTCCGACCGCGCATCAACATGTTCGGGCAGAACTCGATGGCGGTGCCCACCGCGGCGGTCCGATACACCTTCGGTCACGACCTCTACCTCAGCGTCGCGGGCGCCGTCGATCCGAACGCGGACGGCGTGATCATCCGCGTGGTGCGCAGCCCGCTGATCGTATGGGTGTGGCTGGGCGGGTTGCTGATGGCGATCGGCACGGGCTGGGCGCTGAGCCCGATGGCGAGCCGCCGGACCGCGACCGCCGACGCGCCTCTTGGGGAGCGGGCCGCGGCGTGAAGCGCGTGCTGGTCGTCGTGGCCGTCGTCGGCTCGCTGGGCGCGCTGTTCGTGTTCGGCCTCTTGCGCGGCAGCCCCGACCGCAACGTCCCGTCCAACCTGATCGGGCGACCGCTGCCGAGCTTCTCGCTCCCGCTCTACGAGCGGTACGCGGCCGAGTTCGGACCCACGCTGAGCCTCGAGCCGAGCGACGGCCTCCCGATGGTGATCAACTTCTGGGCGTCGTGGTGCGGCCCCTGCTACGCCGAAGCGCCCCACCTCGAAGCCGCGGCCCGTCGGTACGCGGGCGAGGTCGCCTTCATCGGCGTGCAGACGCAGGACCGCGGCAACCGCGCCGCCGGCCGCTCGTTCCTGAACCAGTTCGACTTCACGTTCCCGAACGCGATCGACGACGATTCACGGGTGTCGATCGCCTTCGGGCTGTTCGGGGTCCCCGAGACCTTCTTCGTCCACGGCGACGGCACCATCGCGTACAAACATGCCGGGCCGGTCGACACGGCGCTCCTGGACGAGCGGATCGCGGAGTTGCGCCGCTGATGGGCGCCGTCGCTTCGCGCCGGCACCCTGCGGTTGATTCGCAACCGCGGCGGCCGACCACGCGGCTCGGTGCGTTCGTGCTCGCGCTGCTCCTCACTGCGGTCGCCTCGCTGGCGTGGGCGCAGACCGAGGTGTTCGAGCCCGAGGTCTTCTCCATCGGCAACGAGCTGCGCTGCCCCACGTGCGTCTCGGAATCGGTCTCCGAATCGAGTTCGGCGATCGCGCGCGAGATGCGCGTCATCATCCAGGACCAGCTGGACGAGGGGCGCACCCGCCGCGAGATCCTCGCGTTCTTCCAGGACCGCTACGGCGATTGGATCCTCCTCAACCCGCCCGCCCGCGGCATCCTGCTGATCGTGTGGATCCTGCCGGTGCTCGCCGTGCTCGTCGGCGCCGTGCTGCTCGTCCGGCTGGTGCGCCGCTGGCGCCGCGCCGCCGACGAGGTGCCCGAGATCGACCCGGCCGACCGCGAGCGCGTGCGCGCGGCCCTGGCCGGCACCGCTCCGGCCGCCTCGACCGCGTCCGATCCGGCCACCGAACCCGCTTCCACGTCCCGCGCCTAAGCGCCCGAGGTCTTCCGTGCTCACGTTCGTGATCGTCGCGCTCCTCCTCCTCGTCACCCTCGCCTACGCCGCGGTGCCGCTCCTCGCGCGCAAGGCCGTCGACCCGCTCCCGGACGATCGCGACCCCATCCTCGTCGACCTCGAGGAGGAGCGCGACGCCCTGCTGCGCGCCATCCGCGAGCTCGACGGGCGGGCGGATCTCGAAGCGTCGCGCCGCGACGCGCTGCGCGCACGCTACGAAGCCAAGGCGGGGCAGGTGCTGCGCGCGCTCGAAGCCCAACGGGCGACGCTGGCGTCGCAGCGCGCCGGCGCCGAACGCGCCGCCAGTGCGCGCCCCGCGCCCAAGCGCGCGCGCGGCCGCCGGCTCCCGTGGGGGACGCTCGGCCTGCTCGGCATCGCCGTCGCCACCGCCGCGAGCCTCGGGACCTGGGTGCTCCCCCGCGTGGGCCAGGGCACCGTGACCACGTCGTTCGAGTCGGACCTGCAGGCGGCGACCGCGCTGCGCGACCTGCAGCGCGCCGCCGATCGCGACCCCGACGTGCCCAACCTCATGGCGCTCGCGGACGCGTACTGGGGCTTGCAGGACGCCGAGAGCGCCGAGTCCACGTACCGGCGGGTCCTCACGGTGGCCACGAACGATGCCGCCGGCCTGCCGCCGGCGCTCGCCTACAAACGGCTGGCGCTGCTGACGGTGCCGACCGACCTGGCCGGCGCCCGCGACCTGCTCGTCGAAGCGCGCGGCATCGACCCGACCGACGCCGAGACGCTGTTCGCGATCGGCGAGCTCTCGTTCGCGCTGGGCGACCTCGATGCGTCCGCAGAGGGCTTCCGCGCCTACCTCGCCACGCCCGCCGGCGCCGACGACGGCGACGCCCTCGCGCGCCTCGAACTGGTCGAAGCGATCGGCCCGGCGACCACCGCCCTCGAGCAAGAACGCTCCGCCGACAACCTGCTGGCGCTCGCGGACGTCTACTGGACGAGCGGCGCGCAGGACCAGGCGGTGGAGCTCTACTTCGAGGTCCTCACCGACCACGACCCGTTCGCCTCCGTCGCGCTCGCGCGCACCGGGCAGCTGCTCTTCGTGCGCGGACGCACCGACGACGCCGTCGCGGTGCTGGAGCGCGCGGCCGTGGCCGCCGGCGGCTTGGCGGGGCTCGAACCGCAAGCGACGCTGTTCCTCGGCAACGCGTACGCGATCCAGGGCGACGACGCCGGCGCCGTCCGCGCCTGGCAGGCGCACGTGGACGCCGTCGGCGTCGAAGCCGCTGGCCGCGTGACGGGACTGATCGAGGGCGCACAGGCGCGTCTGGCAGGGACCGAAGCGGCGGCCGACGCGCCGGTCGGCGCCACGGCCGCGACGCCGCCGGCGCCGGACGCCGAGGCTCCGACCGCGCTGGACGCCCCCGACCCGGCCGCCGTCGCGACGGCCGCGCTCGACGACCCGCAACAGCTCATCGAGGTGGGCGCGACGCTCTACGCCGCGAACTGCGCCACGTGCCACGGGTCGACCGGCCAAGGCGGCGTCGGACCGCGGTTGACGGGCAACGCCCGCGCCGGGAACGAGGCGAACGTGCGCAGCGTCGTCCGCTTCGGTCGCGGTGTCATGCCCGGCTTCGGCGCGACGCTCGCCGAACCCGAGATCGAGGTGCTCGTCCGTTGGGTCGGCCAGGAGCTGGCCGCGCCGCGCTGAGCGCTTCTCGATGGCCGACCGCCCGCCGATCGACGAAGACCGCCGCCGACTGAACGCCTGGTTGTGGCGCCTGCCCGTGCTCCTGGCGACGGGCGGCGCCGCGTACGGGGTCCAGCTGGCCTACCGCATCCACTTCGCCAAGGTCGCACCGGCCGATCCGCCCGTCTTCGCGGACGCCCCCCCGGTCGTCGTGGCGCCGCTGGCGCGCTTCGAAGCACCTTGGACCAGCGAGGCCTTCGCCGTTGCCGGCCTGCCGTGCGTGGCCGTCCGCGTGCCGGAGCCGGTGCCGGGCGGCACCACCGTAGGCGCCGGGAACGAGGCGGTCCACCTGGTCGCGTTCTCGCGCGTGTGCACGCACCAGCACTGCATCGTCGACCTCAACACCGACCTCGAGCTCGTCGCGTTCGCGTTCAACCACCGCACCGACCGGCCGACGCTGACCTGCAGCTGCCACTACTCGGTGTTCGACCCGCTGGCCGCCGGTCGCGCCGTCAGCGGTCCGGCGGTGCGTCCGCTGCCGCGCGTGCGCTTGCAGGTCGCGCAGGACGATGGCGCCGCCGAGATCGTCGCCGCCGAGATCGTCGCCGACGGGGTCGAGACGGTCGGCTGACCCGCCGGTGCGGACGACGTCCGGTCGCTCCAGCGGCGCACGGTATCGTGACCGCATGAACCCTCTCCGCCAACTCGCCCAGCTCGGGCAATCCGTCTACCTCGACGAGCTCGGTCGCGGCATGCTCCGCACCGGCGACCTCGCCCGCATGATCGACGAGGACGGCCTCCACGGCGTCACGTCGAACCCGGCGATCTTCGAGAAGTCCATCGCCCGCACCGACCATTACGACGACGCGATCGCCGACCTCGCCAAGGGCGGGATCGACGTGGTCGAGCTCTACGAGACGCTGGTCATCGAGGACATCCAGAACGCCGCCGACCTGTTCCGCGAGCGCTACCGCGCGTCGGACGGACACCACGGCTACGTGTCGCTCGAGGTCGCCCCCGACCTCGCGGACGACACCGAAGGCACCGTCGCCGAGGCGCGGCGCCTGTGGCAGCGTCTGGATCGCCCCAACGTCTTCATCAAGGTCCCCGGGACCGAAGCGGGGCTCGCGGCGATCGAGCAGCTCACGTCCGAGGGCGTCAACCTCAACGTCACGCTCCTGTTCGGCCTGCGCCGCTACGCCGACGTCGCCGAGGCGTACCTGAAGGGCCTCGAGGCGCGCGTCGAACGTGGCGAAGCGCTGGACTCGATCGCCTCGGTGGCCTCGTTCTTCCTGTCGCGCATCGACGTCGCGATCGACCCCGAGCTCGACCGCCTGGCTGCGGCCGGTGGCGCACGGGGCGACCGAGCGAAGGCGCTCCGTGGGACCGCCGCCATCGCCAGCGCCAAAGGGGCGTGGCAGCGCTACCAGCAGGCCTTCGGTGGGGAGCGCTTCGCGCGCCTCGAGGCGTTGGGTGCGCGCCCGCAGTGGCTGCTGTGGGCCTCCACGGGCACCAAGGACCCCGCCTACCCCGCCACCATGTACGTCGAACCGCTGATCGGCGCCGACACCGTCACCACGCTGCCGCGCGAGACGCTCGACGCGTACCGCGCGCAAGGGGAGCCGGCGCTGCGCCTGGACGACGACCTCGACACCGCCGCCGCGCAGCTCGACGCGCTCGCCGAGCTCGGCATCGACCTCGACGAGGTCACCGCCACGTTGGAGCGCGAGGGCGTCGCCAAGTTCGTCCAGCCGTTCGATGCGCTGATGGACGCGCTGCGCGAGGCGGTCGCCAAGGCGCGCGCCTGACGCGCGCCTTCGTCGCTTCAGCCGGCTCGTGACTCGCGACGAACGCGCCGCAACAGCGCCGGGTAGCCGATGAGCGTGATCGCCGTGAAGGCGAACCATTGGATCGCGTACCCCAAGTGCGAGCCGAGACCGAGCAGCGGCGCCTCGGGGGCGAGCGGAAGCGTCGTCGGCGACGGTGGCGTTGCGGCCTCGAGCAGCAGCACGGCCGGCACCGTCGGACCGTCCACCTGACCGGCCAACCGCTCGACGTCCACGTAGGCCACCATGCTCAGGCGTCCCTCGGCCGGATCGCGCGGCGCGAGCGCTGCGACCCAGCCCGTGGGCGGCACGTCGGGCGCGCGCAGCCAGCCGATCAGCTCCACCGCCCCGGCGGGTGGCGGCGCGTCTTCGGCGGGAACGACGTTCAGCTCCTGGGGCACCCATCCACGCTCCACCCACAGCCGCCGCCCCTGCGGGTCGTCGGCGAGCGCGAGCGGGGTCACCACGTGGTACCCGGGGGCACCGTCGCGGCTCACGGGACGGCGGAGCAGTTCGTCGGCGGGCTCGAACGCCCCGGACACCTCCACCCGTCGCGCATGGAAGGCGTCGCGCGGGGCGGCACCGGCGGCGACCTCGGCGAGGGCCGCGGCGAGGGCGTCGTCGAGCGGCACCGGCGCCGCCGCCAGGCGCGCCTCGGCGACCGCGTTGCGCTCGGCGCGCTGCTCATGGCGCCGAAGCTGCCAGAACCCGAACTGCGTGAAGCTGACGACCACGACCAGCGCCAACGCGTGGCCGACGAGCCATTTGGGGGTCAGGAGCGGGTGGCGCGCCACGGCCGGCGGGGCCTCAGGCCGGCACGACGAAGAACGCGCGGTCGAGCGCCATGGCCAGGAACAACAGCGCGAGGTAGAGCATCGAGTACGTGTAGACCGGCAGCGCCGTCGCCCGGTCGATCGCGACGCCGCTCCGGGCCACCAGGAACAGACGGGCCACGCGGACCGCGAGCACGACGTTGAGCAACAGCGCCGCCACCAGGTAGACGACGGAGAACTCGTGCAGCGCGAACGGGATGACCGTGAGGACGATGGTGAGGACCGCGTACATGACCATCTGCATGACCGTCGCGCGCTCGCCGATGACGCTGGGCGCCATGGGGATGCCGACCGCGTCGTAGTCGCGCTGGATCATGAGCGCCAAAGCCCAGAAGTGCACCGGCGTCCACATGAAGATGAGCGTGAAGAGCAGCCAGGCGAGCAGCGACAGCTCTCCGGTGACCGCCGCCCAACCGACCAGCGGCGGGATCGCTCCGGCGGCGCCACCGATGACGATGTTCTGCCACGTGGCGCGCTTGAGCCACATCGTGTAGACGATCACGTAGAAGGCGATGCCCGCCCACGACAGCAGCGCGGCGAGGAGGTTGCCCGCCGCCCAGATGATCAGGAAGCTGCCCAGGGTCAGGGCGATCGCGAACGCGAGGGCGTTGGCCGTGGGGACGACGTTGGTCACCGTCGGGCGCAGCGCCGTGCGGCGCATGCGGCCGTCGATGTCGCGATCGTAGACCATGTTGTAGACGCCGGCGGCGCCCGCCGACATGTACCCACCGATCAACAACCCCAGCAACGGCCACGTCCCCGGGTAGCCCGAGGCGGCGATGAACATCGCGCCGATCGTCGTGAGCAGCAGGAGGCTGATCACCTTGGGCTTGGTCAGCGTGACGTAATCGCGCCAGGTGGCGCGGGGAAGGACGGCTTGGACCGGGCTCACGTCAGGGAAGCTCCCGCAGGGGCATCGGCCGTCACGCGGCGGCCGGAGGGGGCGGCGAGGAGGGTGATCGACAGCGCCGCCAACAGACCGAAGGCCACCACCGCCAGCCCCAAGTGGAGGAGCTGCAGCACGATCGGTCCGAGCAGCGCCAGGTTGAGCGTGCCGACGCCCAACTGCAGCAGGTACGTGCCCAGCAGCCAGCGAGCCAAGCCCCGCCCTTCGCGCGCGGGCTTGATCCACCACGCGGTCCCGAGCGCCAGGAACAGGTAGACGCCGATCGTGACCGCGATCAGCGGATGGAGCACGCGCAGGCGGATCAACGGGTGGGCGTCGGGATCGAGGTCCGCCGCGAGGCCCGCGGCCAGCGACTCCGACGGGAACATCGTGTTCCCCATCGCCGCGATGCCGCCGGTGAACATCAGGAAGAGCATGCCGACCAAGCCGACGGCCAAGACGGTGCCGAGCGCCCCCTGGCGTCGGATGCGCAGCGGCCACTCCGGCGGCTGGGCCCGGGCGTAGAGCCACACCGCCGTCAACGAACCGACGAGCAGCAGCGAGTTGACCAGGTGCGTCGAGACCATCAGCCCGCGCGCGACCGTGGTGTTGTCGCCCGTCAGCCCCCACAGGACCGTGAGGGCGCCGAGGCCGGCCTCGACGAAGAGGAAGAAGGTGGCCGCGACCGTGGCCACGAACAATCCGGGCTTGCGGTGGCGATCGCGCCAGACCCGGGCGAAGAGCCACACGCCCAGGATGAGCACGGCCAGCGACAAGAGCCGATGCGTGAACTCGATCGCGGTGTGGACGCCGGCGTCCATGGGGACGACCTCGCCGTTGCACAACGGCCAGTGGCGCCCGCACCCCGCACCCGATCCGGTCGCGCGTACGAAGGCGCCCTGGAGGATGACGAGGGCGTTGGCGGCGACGGTCACGACGACGAGCCTGAGGGTCGCGAGGTCACGGCGCTGGTGTGGGGTGGGGGTTGCGGTCACGTGGATCCTTCGTGGGTCGCCCGGAGGCGTGCGCTGCGCGGGAGGCTCGCTCGGTTGGCGCGACACCGTACCGTCGCCGCGCGTCGAGCGATTCGGGACGTTCGTCCCGGGTCGGATGGGCTGCCCCGCCGGCCTCGAACGCCGGACCTCGGTATCCTAACTGCACGCCTGCGACCGGGCGGCGTGCTGCGCTGCAGTGCGGGCGCCGACGAGCATGAAGCACGCGCCACACGCCCCTCTCACGTCTCGGCGCCATCATGCCGGGTGACGCACGAGTCGGCGTTACCCGAAGGGCATGCCCCCATGCGAGGCATGCGGCACCGCACCAGGACGCGGTCCGAACCCCTCGGCGCGCCGGCGGACGCACGAACCGGTGGTACGCTCGCGCCGACCCAACCTCACGGAGGACACGTTGAACACGACCTTCCCCCGCCCGACCGTCCCCCGCGCCTTCGCGCGCTGGGCGACCGTCCTCGCGGTACTCGCCCTGCTGGGTGGCGCATCGGCCCAGGACGCGACGCCCGACGTCGCCGATCTGATGCGCGACGGCAACTTCTACTTCGCCCAGGGCGATTGTGCGCTGGCCCAGTACTTCTTCCAGGAAGCGCTCAAGCGCGACGAAGCCAACGTCCCCGCGCTGATCGGCAAGGGGCGGGCGCTCACGTGCCAGGGCGCGTTCGGCAGCGCGGTCGACGCGTTCCGCTCGGCCATCGACCTCGACCCCGCGTCGGTGACCGCGCACGTGCAGCTCGCGCTGACCTACCTCAACCAGTACAAGACCGATCCCGGCACCTTCGCGGGGCGGCTCGTCGAGGCGCTCGACGTGCTCGGCCGGGCCGAGCCGCTCGCACCGAACGATCCGACCGTGCACAACACCAAGGGCATCGTCTATTACGAGGCCAACGATCTGGACCGCGCCCGAGCCTCGCTCGAGCGCGCCGTCGAACTCGCGGTCGACGCCGGGATGAGCGACCGCGAGCGCTCGATCATCCAGGTCAACCTGGGCAAGACGTACCGCGACCTCGGCGTGCTCGAGCAGGCGCAGACGGCCTTCCGACGCGCCGTCGTGCTCGACCCGACCAGCGCGGCCGCGCACAACGACCTGGGCAACGTCGCCTACCGCCTCGGCGATTGCTCGACCGCGGAGTACGAGCTGTCGCAGGCGGTCGCGCTCGCGCCCAGCTCGCTCTCCGCCGTCTCGCAGCTCGCGATCGTGCTGTTCGAGTGCGAGCAGGTCGCGGAGTCGATCCCGCGCTTCGAGCAAGCGCTGACCCTCGACGGCGCCATCTTCGCGCCACCGCTCTACACCTACCTCGCACGCGCCTACCTGGCGCAGGGGCGCGTGGACGACGCCGTGCGGCGCGCGCAGCAGGGCGCGCTCCTGCCCCCGGAGTCGGCGGACGCGCACTTCTTCCTGGGCACCGCGTACGTGGCGCGCAACGCGGACGGCGACGGCGCCGCCGCACGGCGGGCGTTCGAGCGTGCTCTGGAGCTCGACCCCGGATACGCCGAAGCGAACGAAGCGCTGAACGCGCTGCGCTGAGCACCCGACGCCCCGCTCCGACGCGCCGTACGCGCGTCGCGAACCCGCGCCCGCCGGCCGTCCGAGTCCGGCGGGCGCGGTCGTGTGGGGCGACCGGCCGAGACCGGCCCGGGACGGCGTGCACCACGGCTCGCATCGAGGGCCGGTTTCGTGCTAGCGTTCGGAGGTTTGCCGCGCGGCAGCGGGACGTCCGCCGGCGACCTGGGAACCCCTGAACCGGACGCACGGCGTCCGCGGGCGCACACGCACCCGATGCAGGCCGTACCGAGGCGACGACGGACCGACGCGGTCCGCGCGCCTGACCCCACCTCAACGCCCCGCCACGGAGGAACCATGTCGTACCTGGGAATGAAGCAGCTGCTCGAAGCCGGCGTCCACTTCGGTCACGAGACCAAGCGCTGGAACCCGAAGATGAAGCGCTACATCTTCGCCGAGCGCAACGGGATCTTCATCATCGATCTGCAGAAGACGCTCGTCGAGTCCGAGAAGGCCTTCGGCTACCTCCGCGACCTCGCGGCGCGTGGCGGCACGATCCTGATGGTCGGCACCAAGAAGCAGGCGCAGGAGATCTTGGCGGCCGAAGCCAAGCGCTGCGGCATGCCGTTCATCAACGAGCGCTGGCTCGGCGGCCTGCTGACCAACTTCAAGACGATCCGCACCCGCGTCGAGCGCCTCAAGGAGCTCGAGGCGATGTTCGAGGACGAGTCGATCCTGCGGTACACGAAGAAGGAGCAGATCGACATGGGCAAGGAGCTGCAGCGTCTGCAGCGCTACCTGGGCGGCATCCGCGACATGACGCGCCTCCCGGACGCCCTGTTCATCATCGACCCGACCAAGGAGGCGATCGCGGTCAAGGAGGCCAACAAGCTCGGCATCCCCGCCGTCGCCTTGGCCGACACCGACAGCGATCCCGACGTCCTCGACTACATCATCCCGGGCAACGACGACGCGATCCGCTCGATCCAACTCGTGACCGCGACGCTCGCCGACGTGATCGTCGAGGTGCGCGGCGGCGCCGACACCGCCCCCGAGGCGCCCGCCGAACCCGCCGCGCCGACGCAGGCCTCCCGGCCGATGCCGACGACCGCGTCGGAGCAGGCGATCCACGCTGCCGTCGCCGAAGCGGCGGACGGTGCGCCGACCCAGCCGGCCGCGACCCCGGCCCAGCCGGCAACCCCGGCCCAGCCCGCGACCGCGCCCGCGCAGCCGGAAACGCCCGCCCAGCCGGCGACGTCGTCCGAGCCGACCGCGGACGTCGCGGCCGAGGAGAACGGGACCGACGCGCCCGAAGCGCCCGACGCCGACGAGCCCGACGCCGAGGCCACGGACACCGAAGCCAACGATGCCACCGTCGCCGAGGGCGACGCCAAGAAGGACTGACCCGCGGAGGGGATCATGACCGTCACGACCGAAGCCATCAAGAAGCTGCGCGCCATGACCGGTGCCGGCATGCTGGACGTCAAGAAGACGCTCGACGAGACCGGCGGCGACCTCGAGAAGGCCGCAGCGCTGCTGCGCGAGCGCGGCATCGCCAAGGCGGACAAGAAGGGCGACCGCGAGGCCAAGGAAGGCCTCGTCGGTTCCTACGTCCACCACAACGGCAAGATCGCCGTCCTGGTCGAGCTGAACTGCGAGACCGACTTCGTCGCCCGCAACGAACAGTTCCAGGAGCTGGCCAAGAACCTGGCGATCCACGTCGCCATGGCCAACCCCTCGTACGTTCGCCGCGAAGAGGTGCCCGCCAGCGCCGTCGACGCCGAGCGCGCGGCGCTCGCGGCCCAGGCGCGCGAAGAAGGCAAACCCGAAGCGATCATCGAGAAGATGGTCGAAGGGCGCCTCGGCAAGTTCTTCGCCGAGCAGTGCCTCCTCGAGCAGCCCTACATCAAGGACGACAAGAAGACCATCGAGCAGCTGATCAAGGAAGCCATCGCCACGATCGGCGAGAACATCCAGGTCGGCCGCTTCGCCCGCATCTCCGTCGGGGAATGAGGTGCGGCGCGTCCTGCTGAAGCTGTCCGGCGAGTTCCTCGCCGGACCCAGCGGCGTCGGCGTGGCCCCCGAGGCCACCCGCTCGCTGGCGCGCGAGATCGCGGCCGCCCTGTCGGCCGGCGT
>JAABRX010000102.1 GCA_011390675.1 Trueperaceae bacterium
GGCTTCACCATCGTCGGCGGCACCCGCGAGGTGCCGCGCCGGTCCCGGACGAGCCATGCCACGGTCTCCTGACCGGCGGCGCGCCGTCGCGGCGGCGCTCGTCGCGCTGCTGCTGACGGCCGTCGCGAGCGCCCAGGGAACGACGCTGGCGCTGCGGATCGGCGAACCGCTCGGCCCCATCTCGCCCTTCGCCGTCACCGGCTTCAACTTCGGGCTCTCCATGCCGGTGGCGCTCCACCTCGACGAGTTCGGCGCCCTCGGGATCGAGTCGCTGCGCTTCCCGCCCGGCAACGACGCCGACGACAAGCCGTTGACGGCCGACATGACGAACGCGCTGACGCTCCCTTGGCAACTGATCGGCGAGCCCCCCCTGCACGTGGTCCTGAACTTCTTCGAG
This sequence comes from Trueperaceae bacterium, assembly GCA_011390675.1. Classification (GTDB taxonomy): domain Bacteria; phylum Deinococcota; class Deinococci; order Deinococcales; family Trueperaceae; genus JAABTL01. The sequence continues at coordinate 398 of JAABRX010000102.1, forward strand.
GGACCCGAGCACGCGACCGAAGTCGTGCGGCGCTTCGACGAGGCGGGCTTTCGGGTGCGCTGGTGGGCGGTGGGCAACGAACCCGACCTCTACCCCCAGAACCGCATGGACCCGAGCTGGACCGCCGAGATCTACTGCCAGCGCTTCCGCGAGGTCCGCAACGCGGTGCGGGCGCTGCATCCGGACGCCGTCATGACGGGACCGGCGGTGTCCGGCTCGCGGCCCTCCGGCCTCGCGTACCTGCGCGAGGTGCTGACGCGCTGCGGCGACGTGATCGACGTCCTCACGTGGCACGTCTACCCGACCGACGGAACCTGGGACGACGACGCCGCGCTGGCCACCGCCCGCTCCGTCGGGGACGAGATCCCCCTGGTGCGTGGCTGGCTGACCGACCCCGAGGTGAACCCCCTGGGCTTCGATCGCGCCATCGACCTGGCGATCACCGAGTTCGGCCTCTCGTGGCGCACCGCCATGTACCGCCACCTCGAGGACCAGACGGCGGCCCTGTGGCTGGCGGACGCCCTGGGTCAGATGGCGACGCTCGGCCTCGACCTGGGCCAGTACTTCGCCCTGCAGTCCATGGGCGGCCACGGCCTGATCGATCGCGGCGGCTGGGTCCGCCCCACCTACCACGTGTACGCGATGCTGGCCGGCTTCGGCGGCACCGCCTTCGCGATCGAAGGCGCGGACGAGCGGCTGGGCGCCTACGCCGCAGACGACGGGGCCTCGCTCCGGGTGCTGCTGGTGAACCGATCCGACGACGACCTGGAGGTCGTGCTCACCGCCCCCGACCTGCCCGCCACGCTGGCGGTCGCGACCCTGGACGAGGCGGGCTTCGACCTGAACCTCGATCACGACCGGACCGAACGCCCCGCCGATCTGCCCGTCCCCGTGCCCGCCCGCTCCGTGGTGATGATCCGCGCCGAGCGCTGACGCGCCGCCCGACCCGCCGCCAATCCCGAGGAGACGCCATGCCCACCCAACCGCTCCCCAGCTTCCCGCCCGGCTTCCGCTGGGGCGTCGCCACCGCCAGCTACCAGATCGAGGGCGCCGTTGCCGAGGACGGCCGCAAGCCGTCGATCTGGGACACCTTCGCCGCCACCCCCGGCAAGGTGAAGAACGGTGAGAGCGGCGCCGTGGCCTGCGACCACTACCACCGCTGGGAGGGCGACCTCGACCTGATGCAGCGCCTGGGCGTGCAGGCCTACCGCTTCAGCGTCGCGTGGCCGCGCGTGATCCCGGAGGGCACCGGCGCCGTGAACGAGCGCGGCCTCGACTTCTACGACCGCCTGGTCGACGGCCTGTTGGCGCGGGGCATCGAGCCGTTCGCCACCCTCTACCACTGGGACCTGCCGCAGCCGCTGCAGGACGCCGGTGGCTGGCCGTGGCGAGGCATCGTCGAGCCGTTCGTCGCCTACGCCGACGCCGTCACCCGCCGCTTGGGCGACCGGGTGCGCGCCTACGCCACCCTCAACGAGCCCTGGTGCAGCGCCATCATGGGCTACGACTTCGGCGAGCATGCGCCGGGCCTGCACGACCGTGCCCTGGCGCTGCAGGCGTCGCACCACCTGCTGCTCGCCCACGGCGAGGCGCTGCCGGTCATGCGCGCGAACGCGCCGGCGGCCCAGCACGGCATCGTGCTCAACCTGAACCCGGGCTACCCGGCCAGCGACTCGGCGGCGGACGCCGAGGCGGCCCGCCGCTTCGACGGCTTCTTCAACCGCTGGTTCCTCGACCCGGTGCTGCTCGGCCGCTACCCGGAAGACCTGTGGACCGGCTATGGCGACGCCGCGCCAGACGTCCACGACGGCGATCTCGAGGCGATCTCGCGGCCGCTCGACTTCCTGGGCGTGAACTACTACAACCGCACGATCCTCGCGGCCGACCCCGGGGAGCTCGGCGTCCGACCCGCCGACGGTCCCGCCGACGCGGAGTACACGGAGATGGGCTGGGAGGTGTTCCCCCAAGGCCTCACCGAGCTGCTGCTGCGGATCCACCGCGACTACCCGCTCCCGCCCGTCTACATCACCGAGAACGGCGCCGCCTACCGCGACGAAGTCGTCGACGGCGTGGTCGACGACCCGCAGCGGGTGCGCTACCTCGACGGCCACTTGCGGGCCCTGCACGCGGCCATCGCGCAGGGCGTGGACGTGCGCGGCTACTTCGCCTGGAGCCTCCTCGACAACTTCGAGTGGGCCCACGGATACGGCAAGCGCTTCGGGCTGGTCCACGTCGACTACGCGACCCAGGCCCGCATCCCCAAGACCAGCGCGACCTGGTACGCCGACGCGATCGCGCGCCAGCGCGCCGTGGTGGGGTCGGGCGCGTGACGGCTCGCCTCCTGCTCGCCGCCGTCCTCGTCGCCTCGCTGGCGGCGGTTCCGGCGCAGGCCGCCGTCCCGCCCCCGCTGGCGGAAGGTCAGGCGAAGTTCCTCGGCAACGTCCTCACCGCTCAGTTCGATCCGACCTTCGCGAACTACTGGAACCAAGTCACCCCGGAGAACGCCGGCAAGTGGCTGTCCGTCGAGGCCACTCGCGGGACGATGGTGTGGGGCCTGCTCGATCTGGCCTTCACCACCGCTCGGCAGCACGGGATGCCGGTCAAGCAGCACACCTTCGTGTGGGGCCAGCAGGAGCCGCGCTGGGTCGCCGGTCTGCCGCCCGACGAGCAAGTCGCCGCCGTCGACGCTTGGATGCGTGCCTTCGCGGAGCGCTACCCCGACGTCGAGATGATCGACGTCGTGAACGAGCCCCTGCACGCGCCGCCGTCCTACGCCGAGGCGCTCGGCGGCGCCGGCGAGACCGGCTGGGACTGGGTGGTGTGGTCGTTCGAACGGGCGCGCGCCTACTTCCCGGAGGCGCAACTGCTGATCAACGAGTACAACATCCTCTGTTGCGCCGCGAACCGCGCGCGCTACGCCGACCTCGTGGCGCTGCTCCAGGAGCGCGGCCTGATCGACGGCATCGGGGTGCAGGCCCACGGCCTCGAGCGCGCCGACCCGGCGGTGATCACCGCGAACCTCGACGCTCTGGCCCAGCTGGGCCTCCCGATCTACGTCTCCGAGCTCGAGCTCGAGACGAGCGACGACGCCGAGCAGCTCGCCATGTACCAGCGGGTGTTCCCGGTGCTGTGGGAGCATCCGGCGGTGGCCGGCGTCACCCTCTGGGGGTACCGCGCGGGGAACATCTGGAAGCGCAACGCCTACCTGCTCGATTGGGGCGACGAGGAGCGGCCGGCGTTGCCGTGGTTGCGGGCGTACCTGGGTGGGGAGGCGGGGGACTGACCCCGAGGCTCAGTGCTCCAGCACCGCCTTGAGGAACGCCTGGGTCCGCTCGTTCTCCGGCTCGCTGAAGATCTTGCTGGGCGGGCCCTCCTCGGCCACCCGGCCGGCGTCGAAGAACACGACCCGGTCGGCGACGTCGCGGGCGAAGCCCATCTCGTGGGTGACGATGAGCATGCTCATCTCGCCCTCGGCGGCGATCTGCCGGAGGATCGCGAGGACCTCGCCGACCAGCTCGGGGTCGAGCGCGCTGGTGACCTCGTCGAACAGCATCACCTTGGGCTTCATCGCCAGCGCGCGCGCGATGGCGACGCGCTGCTTCTGGCCGCCGGAGAGCTGGCCGGGGAAGGCGTCGTGCTTGTCGCCCAGGCCGACCTTCTCGAGCAGGTCGATCGCTTGCTCCTCGGCCTCCTTGCGGGAGACGCCGAGCACGTGGATCGGCCCCTCGGTGACGTTGCGCAGCACCTTCATGTGGGGGAACAAGTTGAAGTGCTGGAACACCATGCCGATGTTCTTGCGCACCTCGCGCAGGTGCTTCTCGTTCGCCGGCAGCACCTTGTCGCCGACGCGGCGGTGGTAGAGGTACTGCCCGTCGACGGTCACCTTGCCCGAGTCGGGCTTCACGAGGGTCATCAGCACCCGCAGGATGGTGGTCTTGCCGGAGCCGGAGGGGCCGATGATGGCGATCTTCTCGCCTTGGGCGACCTCGAAGTCGAGCTCGTCAAGGACGGTCAGGTCGCCGAAGCGTTTGGTGACCTTCTCGAACCGGACGATCGGCTCCGCGCCGGTGGGGGTGTTCGGGCGGTGGGGTCAGCGGTTGGGGCGGGCAAGGCGGGCCTCCAGGCGGTTCACGACGAGCGCGGCGGGGTAGCTGAGCAGCAGGAAGATCAGGCCGACGAGCGTGTAGGGCTCGACGTAGCTGAAGGTGCGGGCGCCGATGATCTTGGCGGTCTGCATCAGCTCGACCACGGTGATCGCCGACAGCAGCGGCGTCTCCTTGAACATCACGATGAAGTAGTTGCCGAAGGCCGGGATCATCGGCGGGATCGCCTGCGGCAGCACGATGGTGCGCCAGGTGTGGAGCGTGGTGAAGTCGAGCGCGATCGCCGCCTCCCACTGCCCCTTGTCCACGCCCTCGATGCCCGTCCGGTAGACCTCCGAGAGGTACGCGCCGTAGTGGAGCCCGAGGCCGATCACGCCGGTCGTGAGCGCGGGGAGTCCGAAGCCGTACTGCGGCAGCACGTAGAACAGGAAGTAGAGCTGGATCAGCAGCGGCGTGCTGCGCAGGAACTCGACCAGGAAGCCGGCCGGCCACGACACGATCTTGGGGCCGCGGCGCAGGAGCGCGAACACGAGCCCCACCACCAAGGCGATGGCGAAGCCGTACACGGTCGCCTGCAGCGTGATGATCGCGGCGCGCAGCAGGACCGGGAAGATCTCGAGGGCGAAGGCGCCGTCCCAGGCGAAGGTGAATTCACCGAACATGGCTCAGGCCCCCCGGAAGGCGCTGGCGCGCTTCTCGACCCAACGCACGAAGCGCGTGAGCGGGTAGGCGAGGGCGAAGTACAGGATCAGCAGCCAGGTGAAGATCTCGAGCGTGCGGCCGGTGGTCTGCTGCAGCGAGACGCCGCGGAAGGTCATGTCGGGCAGGGTGATGAGCGAGACGAGCGCGGTCGCCTTCAGCAGCTCGACGATCAGGTTGCCGAACGGCGGAAGCATCAGCACGAACGCCTGCGGCAGCACCACCCGGATCATGCGCAACGATGGCGACATGTTGAGCGCGATCGACGCCTCGATCTGGCCCTTGGGCACCGAGACGATCGCCCCGCGCACGATCTCCGCGCCGTACGCGCCCATGTTGAGCGCCAGCGCGGCCACCCCGGCGGTGAACGGCGTGAGGGTGATGCCGAAGAGCGGCAGCGCGAAGAAGAACCAGAACATCTGCACCAGGATCGAGGTGCCCCGGAAGACCTCGACGTACACGGTGGCGAGGAAGCGCACCGGTCGCCAGGGCGCCAACCGGCCGACGCCCGCGACGACCGCGATGAGCAGCGCGAACCCGGCCGACACCAAGGTCAGCTGCACGGTCAGCCACATGCCGCGCATCAGGATGGGTAGCAGGTCGAACCCCATGGTGCCTCCTCAGGCGTGCGCGAGGGCGGCGTCGAGGTCGGCGATCAGGTCGCCGGCGTCCTCGATGCCGCAGGAGTAGCGAACCAGTCCCTCGGGGATGCCGAGGGCAGCGCGCTCTTCGGCGGTCAGCTCCACGTGGGACCCGGTGGCGGGCGGCGCGACGGTCGTCTCGACCGCGCCGAGGTTGGCGGCGCGGTGCGCGAGGCGCAGTTCGGGCAGCACGCGCTTGACCACGTCGAGCCCGCCTGCGAGCTCGAAGGCGAGGATCCCGCCGAAGCCGCCGGGCATCTGGCGCGCGGCGACGTCGTGGTTCGGGTGCTCGGGGAGGCCGGGGTAGTGCACGGCCGCCACCTTCGGGTGGGCCTGGAGGTGGCGCGCGATCCGCAGCGCGGTGGCGTTCTGCCGCTCGACGCGGAGCGCCAGCGTCTTGAGGCCGCGCAGCAGCAGGTAGGCGGCGTCCGGACCGAGCGTGGCCCCGTGGATCTCGCGGCGGTGGAAGACGCGCGCCACCAGGTCCGCGTCGCCCACCAGCACGCCGCCGAGCGCGTCGGCGTGGCCGCCGAGGAACTTGGTGGCCGAGTGCACGACCAGGTCGGCGCCCAGCTCCAGCGGGCGCTGGTTGATCGGGGTGGCGAAGGTGTTGTCGACCACCACGGTGGCGCCCTTGGCGTGGGCGCGGGCGGTCAGGCGCTCCAGGTCGAGCACCTTGCACGTCGGGTTGGTCGGGCTCTCCAGGTACAGGACCTGCAGGCCCTGGTCGATCGCGGCCTCGATGGCGTCTTGGTCGCTGGTGTCGCACAGCGCCACGTCGATGCCCAACGGCGGGAGGAACTCGTCGAACAGCCGGTTGGTGCCGCCGTACGTGTCCTTGACGCTCACCACCCGGTCGCCGGGGCGCAGCAGCGTCAGCAGCGTGTCGGAGATCGCCGCCATGCCGGTCGCGAACGACGTGGCGGCGGCGGCGCCCTCCAGCGCGCGCACCTTCTCTTCGAAGGCGGCGACGGTGGGGTTGGTGTTGCGGCCGTAGATGTGGCCCTCGGCGCGCCCCAGCGCGACGTCGCGCCAGGTGTCGAGGTCGGTGTAGCCGAAGGCGACCGAGCGGACGACGGGGATCTGGGTGGCGCGGTCCATGAACGGGCGTTCCTCACCGGCCCAGACGGCGTCGGTGGCGAGGGCGCGGGTGCGGGGTCGGGTGCGATTCGGCGTGCGGGGTGCGTCGGACACGGGACCTCCCGGTGGACGCGGCGGTCGGCCGGTCCGGGTGAGGGTCGGAGGGTGGGATAGGGGGTCGAACGTCGAAGATAAGGCGGGTCGCTGCGCGACCCGTTGCGTCGCTTCGCGACGCCAGCGGTCAGCGGACGACGCGGTAGAGGGCGGGGCGGTCCGCGAGGGACCGCCCGGGAGCCCTCAGGCGTTCAGTTGTAGCTGTCGCCGCAGAACTCGGCCGAGGTCATCGCGCCCGGAAGCTCGGTCGAGCCGAAGCCGAAGGGTTCGATGATCGTGGCGAGCCGGCCGTCGGCCTTGAGGCCGTTCAGCACTTCGTTGTAGGCGTCGCGGAAGTCGGCGTCCGCGATGCGGAAAGCCGCAGCACCGTAGCTGATGACGGTCTCGCCGTCGATCACGGGCTGGGCGAACTCTTCGACGAACTCGACGCCGTTCGTGCGGCCCGAGATCTCGCGCATGGTCAGCGAGGTGCCGGTGAAGACGTCGATGCGGTCGGCCTGAAGGCCGGCCATGCCGCTCGGAGCGTCCGGGAACGTCACGATCTGGTTCTCGGCGACGCCCATGGCGACCATGTAGTCGTACTCGAGCCAGCCGGCACCGGTGCCGACGCGGATCTCGGGGTTGGCGACGATGTCGTCGTAGCTCGTGATCGACATCGGGTTGCCCTCGGGGACGACGATGCCCTCACCGATCTGGTACTCCGGATCGGCGAACGCGACCTGCTCGCACCGCGTGGGCGTGACGTACATGCCCGCGGTGATCACGTCGAAGCGGCCGGCCTGCAGGCCGGGGATGAGGCTGCCGAACTCGGTCAGCACGCCGTCCATCTCGGCGATGCCCAGCTCCTGGAACACGACGCGCGCGACTTCCACGGCCTCACCGGTCAGGGTGCCGTCGGGGTTGGCGTACGCGTACGGGACCTCGTTGGCGAAGCCGACGCGGATGAAGCCGCGCTCGCGGGCCTCTTCGAGGGTGGATTGGGCGAAGCCGGCGGCGACGAAGGCCAGCGCGGCGGTCAACAAAGCGATCAAACGTAGGTTCTTCATATCAGGTCCTCTCTCTCGGTGACCGAGAGGTGGACGAAGGGTGGACGGGCGAATGAGGTCGTCTACGTGGGGGCGACCACCCCCTCTCGGGGCAGGACCCCGCCGACCAGGTCGTCTCCGGCCAGGACGGCGTTCATGCGCTGCAACACGCGGCGAAAATGGGTGCGGCGAACCTCGGCGACCCGCGCGGCGTCGCGATCGCGCAGCGCCTGGGTCACGTCGGTCAACTCCTCGAGGATGGTGCCGACTTCCGAGCGCCAGTCCATCTCCGGCAGCAGCTGCAGCCACATCCGCGAGGTCTGGACGAAGTAGCGGTCCGAGATCTCGCGCAGGGGTCGGTTCGCGATCACGCGCAGGACGGTCGCGTGGAAGTCGAGGTAGACCTCGGCCAGCGCCTTCGGGTCGGGCTCGGCGTCCTGCAGCGCGGCGGTCCGCTGACGCAGCCCGTCGAGGATCGCCGCGTCGGGATCGGACAACGCCGCCAACGGCAGTTCGCCGATCAGGTCGATCAGCTTCAGGCGCAGCGCGTAGACCTGCTTGAGGTAGCGCAGGTCGAGCGGCGTGACGATGGTGCCCACCCCGGGGGCGATCTCGACCAACCCGTCGAACTCGAGCGCGTGCAGCACCTTGCGGATGGGGGTCCGGCTGACGCCGAACTCCGCGGCGAGCTTGTTCTCGCTCAGCAACGCGCCCGGGGGGTGGTCGAGCAGCGCGATTCGTCGCCGCAGCGCGGCGTACATGCGCACGAAGCCGGCGTCGCCCCGCAGCGGCGCGGACCGTTCGGTCGGGCCGGCGGCGGGCATGGGCGCGGAATCCTCGTTGGGGGTGCGGCGGTCCATCGGGCGGGCCTTCCTGAGTGGGGCTCGGCGCGGTAGCGTGCGGCATCCGGAGTGGGACCGGCGGCACGCGAGGCGCGTGGAGCGTGGCGTGATCGCGGTGGCGCGACGGCTGTATACAACCTGTCGACCGGTCAGGATGGTACGCGCTCTGGCGGTGCGTGTCAACCCCGGCGACCCTGGGAGGGCCGCATGCGCCGACGCGACGACCTGACGTTCCCCATGACCGAGTACGACGCTCGCCTAGAGGCGCTGCGCCAACGCCTGTACGAGCGGCAGCTCGACGCCATGCTCGTCACCAGCCCCGAGAACGTCACGTACCTGACCGGGTTCGAGAGCCCCGGCCACTACTGGTTCCAGGGGCTGCTGATCCCGGTCGCGGGCGAACCGATCTGCGTCTCGCGCGCGCTGGAGGGACCAGGCGTCGACGCCTACTCGTGGATCGAGCACAGCTGGACGTACCGCGACGACGAGGAGCCCATGGCGCGCGTCGCCGAAGCGCTCGCCATCGCGGGTCTGACGGGGAGCCGGGTCGGGTACGAGCGCGACGGCTGGTTCTTCACCGCCGCGCAACAGGACCGCCTGTTCGCGATCGCCGGCGACGTCGTGTGGGTCGACGCGTCGCTGGTGGTGGAGCAGGGGCGGTTGATCAAGACCGAGGCCGAGATCGCGCTGATGCGCGAGGCGTCCATCGGGACCGCCGCCGGCATGAACGCCGGCATCGCGGCCGTCCGGGAGGGGGTCAAGGAGGACGAGGTCGCCGCGCAGATGCACTTGGCGATGATCCGCGCCGGCAGCGAGTGGCCGGCGATCGCCCCGTTCGTGGCCTCCGGCGAGCGCGGCGCGATCGGCCACGCCACGTGGCGCGGGCGCATCATGCGCGCCGGCGACCCGGTCTTCCTGGAGCTCGCCGGGTGCCGCCGCCGGTACCACTCGGCGATGCTGCGCACCGTGTTCGTGGGGGAACCCGACGAAGAGGCGCGCGTCGCCTTCGAGGTGGTGCGGCAGGCGTTCGACCTGGCGATGGCCACCATCCGACCCGGCGTCGCGGCCGGCGAGGTCGACCGGGTGTGCCGCGACTTCATCGCCGAGTCGCCGTTCGGCGGCACCCACGCCTCGCGCTGCGCCTACTCGATCGGCATCGCGCTGCCACCGGATTGGGGCGAGGGGCAGATCCTGTCGATGAAGCCGGGCGAGACGCGCCCGCTCGCGGCGAACATGACCTTCCACCTGCTCCCGTGGGTGCAGCTCCCGGGACGCGGAGCGGTGGGGTGCACGGAGACGATCCGGGTGACGCCGAGCGGCGCGGAGTCGCTCACCTCGGGGGTGACGCGGGAGTTGATCGTCGCCTGAGCGCCGAGCCCACCCCGGCGAACGCGAGCAGCGTCGGCACGACCACGAGCGCGTCGCTCGCCGTGACGTCCCACGTGTTCGTCAGGACGAGCGCGACGAGCAGCGGTGCCAAGGCGCGCCAAGCGCCGGCCGGCTGCGCCGACGCGAGCGCGGCCGCCAGCAGCGCGGCCGCCACGACCCCCAGGACCCCGCGGACCAACCACAGGTGCAGGAGGCCGTTGTGCGCTTGGACGACGCCGGTGGAGGTCCGGGTTGAGAGCGCTTCGCTCGCCGCCGACGCGCCGACGCCGGTCCACGGCGCCGTGCGTGCGACTTCGTACGCCGCCGTCCAGATGGCCCGCCGGTCCTCGGGCAGCAGGTCGACCTCGCGCACGTCGAGCCGGCGCACGAGCGCTTGCGGCAGCCACGCGAAGCGGCGCGCGCGGAAGGGCGTCGCTTGGGTCCCGACCTCGTACTGCGCGCCGTAGCCGAGGACGTCCAAGGTGCCGCCGGGCTCGACCGCCAACAGGTAGAACTGTGCCTGCAGCACGCCGTCGCCGATCCCGGGCGGGGTGGTGCAGCGGGTCCAGGCGGCGCCGACGTCGCACGTCGTCTCGCTCAGGTGGGTGCTGACCACCACGCGTTGGGATGCGTCGGCGCGCAGGTAGAGCGACGCCACGTACGGCACCCCGGGCTCGGACCGACCGATCGTCTGGAGCAGCAGCGCGCGCCCGTCGGGCTCTGCCGTCGCGCGCAGCTGCTGGGCGCGGGTGCCGTCGAAGGGGCCCTCGCCCGCCGCGGCCGTCACCTCGACGGATGCGGCCAGGTCGTGGCGCCACTCGCGGTGGGCGAAATCGCTGGGGGCCGCGAGCAGGTTGGGCGAAGCCTCGACCACGCCGCGCTGCCAGGCAAGGGCCGCGAGCACCACCAGCGCGGCCAGTGCGGGCAACGCCCACGCGCCCCGCCCGCGCCGGAAGCGCACGACCAACCAGGCAGCTGCCGCCAGCACGCACGCGCCCGCGGCGGCGCGCGAACCGGTGTAGAGCACCGCCGTGGCGGCCAGCGGCCACCCGAGCGCGACCGCCCACGCGGCCCACCGCCGCGCGGGGGCCACCGCTGCCCACGCGGCCGCCGCGACCACGAGGGCGGCGCCGAGCACGTTGGCGTCGCGGACGAAGCCCTCGACGCGCGACGCCTCGTCGAGCCCGACGCCGGCGAACCCGGCCGCGATCGTGGCACCGGCGAGCACGGCGAGGTAGGCGGCAGAAACCCAACGGGCCACCGACGCGAAGCCGGGGAGGCGCGCCAGGGCGATCGTCGCGAACGCCAACCCCGGCGCGAGCACCGCCCAGGCGAGGCCCACGACGTCGCCCGTGATGGCTGCGGCGAGGGCGAGCAGCACTCCGGCCAAGCCGACCGCGGCGTACGCCCAGCGAACCGCCGTGCCGGTGGCGGCGTGCGGTGCAGCGTTCATGCCCGGTCCTCGAGCAGCGTCGCGGCGCCCCATCGGACGGGGAAGCGTGCGTCGGTGGTTGGCTCCATCCTGGCAAGCGTAGCGGACCGATGGCGCCCCTCGTGTGGCCGAGTCGGACGGCGTTCGCGCACGTTCGCTCCCGAAGACGAAGCGGCAGCACGCGTGTCGTGGATGGACGTGACCGAATCGCCGGGCCGGGTGGGACCCGGACGTACGGTGGAGAATGACCACGAACTCGAACACCCCAACGGACGGGCCGAAGCCCGCCCGCCCACCGATCGGCGCGCGGGCGCGCTCGGTGGCCTCGATCGCTCTGGTCTTCGCCCTGCTCCTCGCCCTCATGGTCGGCTGTACGGAGTCGACGACCCCCGACCCGGACCCCGATCCGGACCCCGATCCCGATCCGACCCCGAAGGTGTCCGTGGCGCTCGACGAGGTCGCGTCCGGGTTCACGTCGCCGCTCGCGGTGACGAACGCCGGCGACGGCTCGGACCGGCTCTTCGTCGTCGAGCGCGGCGGGCTCGTGTACGTCGTGGACGAAGGAATCGTGCAGGCCACGCCGTACCTCGACCTGAGCGGTGAGCTCGGTTCCCTCACGGGAGAGAAGGGCCTCCTCGGGTTGACGTTCCATCCGTCGTTCGCGCTCAATGGCCGCCTGTTCGTGCACTACGTCGAGGGTGAACTCGGCAACGGCGATCTGCGCACCGTGCTGGCCGAGCTCCAGGCCGACCCACCCAGCGCGAGCAGCGTCGACGTGGGGACGCTCGCCGTCCTGCTCCGCCTTGAGCCCGCGGGCGAAGTTCACTTGGGCGGTCACATCGCCTTCGGGCCCTCCGGCAACCTGCACGTGGCCCTCGGTGACGGCAGCAACGCGTCTGCGGCGCAGGACCTCACGAGTCCGTACGGTGGCTTGCTTCGGCTGGACGTCGATGGCGCCGTCGTCCCGTCGCCGCCTTCGGACAACCCCTCCTTCGCCGACGTCCCAGGGGCGTACCCCTACACCTGGGTCTACGGGCTGCGCAACCCATGGCGCTTCTCGTTCGACGCCGAAACCGGCGACCTGTGGATCGCCGACGTCGGCGAGCACGCCGTCGAGGAGATCGACGTGCTGCCCGCGGGCACGCCTGGAGGCGCGAACTATGGTTGGCCCTTCATGGAGGGCAACGCGTGTTTCCCGCCAGGCACGGTCTGTGATCCGACCGCTTGGACGCCTCCCGACTTCGTCTACACCCATGCGAGCGGTTGGGGCCGATCGGTGACGGGCGGCTACGTCTATCGAGGGTCCGCCATTCCCGGTCTGGTCGGGTCGTACGTGTTCGGCGACTTCGGCAGTGGGGCGCTGTTCGTGGTGCCCGATGGGGTCGAAGGTTCTGCACCGGAGCGGCTCCTCGAAACGACGTACCAGATCGCGAGCTTCGGCGTCGACGAGGCGGACGAGATCCTCGTGGTCGATTTCACCGGCGGCGGGATCTACCGGCTGGCGCCGAGCGAGCCCTGAGCCCGGCAGCACGATCGACGGCCGCGCGAACGACTACCGTGGAGGTGGCGCCGCAGCGCGCCGCGAACGGAGGCCCCATGGCCACCCCCAGTGCCCCCGCCGACCGTTGCCCGGTCGCGCACGACGGCTCGGAGCGCAAGACCGCGCGCGGCGCCGACCCCACCGCCCCAGCGCTCGAGCAGCGCGAGGGCACCTGGCACGTCCGGTCGTACGCCGCGGTGCGGCAGGTGCTGCGTGAGGCCGACGCCACCCGCCAAGCGGGGTTCAACGCCGAGATGGCGACCCGCACCGGGCTGCGCCCGCCGGTGTTGTTCGAGGACGGCGTCGCCCATCGCGACCACCGCACCGCCATCGCCCGCTTCTTCACGCCCAAGACCGTCGACGACGCCTACCGCGTGCTCATGGAGGAGGCGAGCGACAAGCTGATCGCCGACCTCGAGCGCCGCGGCCGCGCCGACCTGAGCGACCTGAGCCTCGACCTCGCCATGCAGGTCGCGGCGCGGGTGGTGGGGCTGACCGACTCGCGCGCGCCCGGCATGGCGCAGCGGCTCGAGAAGATCCTGGCGCTCGAGCGGCTCGAGCGCTTGCCGCCGCTGCGGCGCGCGACGTCGATGCTGCGCGTCAACCTCCACGTGCTGCGCTTCTTTCTCCAAGACGTCCGCCCGGCCATCCGCGCGCGCCGCAAGGAGCCGCGCGAGGACGTCATCAGCCACCTGATCGAGAAGGGCTACACCAACGGCGAGATCCTGATCGAGTGCATCACCTACGGTGCCGCGGGCATGGCGACCACCCGCGAGTTCATCGTCATGGCGGCCTGGCACCTGCTCGAACACGACGAGCTGCGGCGCAGCTACCTGGCCGCCGACGAACCCGAGCGCCACCGCGTGCTGCACGAGATCCTGCGCCTGGAGCCGGTGGTGGGCCACCTGTATCGGCGCGCGACCGCCGACGTGCACGTCGACGTCGATGGCGTCACGACCACGATTCCGGCCGGTGCGCTGATCGACCTCGACGTCCGCGCCGCCAACGCCGACGCCGACGCCGTGGGCGCCGCCCCGCTGTGCCTGCGCCCCGACCGCGATCGCGCGCCGCGCGTGCAGGAGCCGGTGCTGTCGTTCGGCGACGGTGCCCATCGCTGCCCGGGCGCCTTCATCGCGATCAAGGAGAGCGATGCGTTCCTCACCCGCCTGCTGCGGTTGCCGCTCACGGTGGTCGGCGAGCCGCGGCTCGGCTGGAACGACCTGATCGAGGGGTACGAAGTGCGTGGGCTCGAGGTGGCCGTGCACGCGCGCGCGGCCGGCTCCATGCACTGAGGCGCGGTCGGCGCGCGTCGCGCCATCGGATCCGCGCCCGCCTGGACATTCGTTCCTTGCGTGCACCCGTCCCAAGCGGTGCGATGGAGCACGCCCGTAGGGGCACGCCCGCACGGGCGTGCCTGGGGCGCGATCGCCGGGGCGCGCCGCTGGGCGGCCCCTTGTCGGGCGGAAAGGGCTGGCATGCCCGAGGACCTCCAAGCCCTGATCGACCACCTACAACACGACGCCGTCGAGGAGGGCCAGCGCCGCGCCCGCGAACTGATCGAGGGGGCCGAGGCGAAGGCAACCGCGCGCCTGCGCGCCGCCGAGGCCGAGGCAGCTCGACTGGTGGCGCAGGCCGAGCGCGACGCTGCCGTCTACACCGAGCGCAGCACGGTCGCGCTCGAGCAGGCGGGACGCGATCTGCTCATCACCCTTCGGCACGCCATCGACGACCTGCTCGCAGGGCTCCTCCGCGAGGAGCTGGAGCGGGCGTCGAGCCCCGAGCTGATCGCCGACATGCTCGTCCGCATGGCGGACGCCTACACGGCGCACGGCGGCCGCGAGCGGCGCATGGCGGTGCTGCTGAACGAGGACGACCTGGACGCGCTGGTGGGCTTCACCGCGCAGCGCTACCGCGAGCGCCTGGGCCAGGGCATCGAGCTGCGGCTCGACCCCGACGGGACCCGCGGCTTCCGCATCGAGATCGTCGACGAGCACGTCACCCACGACCTCACGATCGACGCGATCGTCGAGGAGCTGCGCGGATACTTGCAGCCACGGCTCGCCGAGCTGCTGCCGCGCGCCGCCGTGCGGTTGGCGCGCGCCGAGGCGCCCGAGGCGCCGGAGGTGCCCGAAGCGGGCGAGCGGTCCGATGCGCCCGCGGCGACCGAGGCGGGCTGATGCTCGCCTACCTGCTCGCCAGCCTTCCGACCCCCAGGCTCGGCGACGTCCCCGACCTGACGATCGAGGCCTTCTTGGAGGCGTGCGGCCGCGTGCTCGACGCGCCGCGGCTCGCGTCGCTGGCGCGCGCCGCGGGCGTCGCCGCGACGCCCGTCGCGACCCCGCCCGCCGCCGAACGCGCCTGGTCCGAGCTCGCCGCCCACGTCGACGACGCGGTCGTGCGCGCCCGCGCGGAGCGCTCGAAACGCGACCCCGATCCATTCTTGCGCCGCCCACCAGGCATTCGGGTCGACGTCCGAGAGGCGGTGGAGCGCGCGTTCGAGACCCCCCATCCCGGACTGCGCGAGCGCGCGCTGGACGAGCTGCGTTGGCGCCTGGTCGAGGAGGGAGCCCGCGCCGCCCCCGACGGCTTCGGCGCGCTCTTCGCGCGTGCGGTGCAGCTGCGGCTGGCGTGGCGCTGGGCGACGTGGGACGCGGAAGCCGGCTGGCGGGCGCTCGAAGCGGGCCTGCGCGTCGTCGACGTGGCCGCCGGGTCCCCGGCCGGCTCGTCGATCGACGGGGTGCACGATGCCTAACGTCGGCCGCATCGTCGCGGTGAGCGGTCCGCTGATCACCGCCGTGTTCGAACGGCCGGTGGTGCAGAACGAGGTCGGCTACGCCGTCCTCGACGACCTGCGCCTCAAGGCGGAGCTGATCCGGGTCCGCGGCGACTACGCCGACCTGCAGGTGTTCGAGGACACGACCGGGCTGTACGTGGGCGGTCAGGTGGCCTTCACCGGCGAGATGCTCTCGGCGGAGCTCGGCCCCGGGCTGTTGGGTCAGGTGGTCGACGGGCTGCAGAACCCGCTGCATGAGCTCGCCGCCGTCAGCGGGCACTTCCTGCCGCGCGGCCGCTACTTGGAACCGCTCGACCGCGAGCGCCGGTGGCCGTTCACCCCCAGTGCGCGGGCGGGCGACGTCGTGCGTGCCGGCGACGCGCTCGGGAGCGTGCCCGAAGGGTCGTTCGAGCACCGCATCATGGTGCCGTTCGCGCTCTCGGGCGCCTGGACGGTGCGCGCGCTGGACGCCGCGGGCGAGCGCCGCGTCGACGAGGTCGTCGCCACGCTCGAGGGTCCGCACGGCGCGACGCGCGACGTGACGCTGCTCCAGCGCTGGCCGGTCAAGCTCCCCATCCGCGCGTACCGCGAGCGGCTGCGCCCCAGCGAGCCCTTGGTCACCCAGGTGCGGATCGTCGACACGCTCTTCCCGGTCGCGCGCGGCGGCACCTTCTGCGTGCCGGGGCCCTTCGGCGCCGGCAAGACCGTGCTGCAGCAGCTGATGAGCCGCCACGCCGACGTCGACGTGGTGGTGGTGGCCGCGTGCGGCGAGCGCGCCGGCGAGGTGGTCGAGACGCTGCGCGAGTTCCCCGAGCTCACCGACCCGCGCACCGGCCGGAGCCTCATGGAGCGCACCGTCATCGTGTGCAACACCAGCTCGATGCCGGTCGCGGCGCGCGAGGCGAGCGTCTACACGGGCGTCACCATCGCCGAGTACTACCGCCA
>JAABRX010000103.1 GCA_011390675.1 Trueperaceae bacterium
AACTTCCAGAACGAGTTCCTCGCCCAAGACGCCGTGCGCCAGGCCTTCTACCACCTGATCCCGTCCGAGGCGATCGTGGAGCGCGTGCTCAGCGGCGTCGGCACCGTCAGCGACAGCCCGATCTCGCCCGACTCGATCTACTACGACCCCAACGTCGACCGGTACCCGTACGACCCCGAGGCGGCGCGCGCGTTGCTCACGGAGGCCGGCCTGGCCGACGGCTTCACCGTTCGCCTCCACACGAACGAGAACCCGGTGCGCCCGCGCATCGCCGAGATCATCCAGTTCGAGGCGCAGCAGATCGGCATCGACATCCAGGTGAACGTCGAGGAGTTCGGGGCGTTCATCGACCGCATCCTCGCCCCCGAGCGCGACTTCGACCTGTTCATCCTCGGCTGGGCCGGCAACGTCGACCCGAACTACGCCACGTACGGCCTCTTCCGCACCGGCGGCGACAACAACTACGTCAGCTACAGCAACGCCCGCGTCGACGAACTCCTCGACCTCGGCCGCGTGCTGCCGCCCGGCTCCCCCGAGTCGATCGCCACCTACCAGGAGGTCCAGCGCGAGCTGATGGCCGACCTGCCCTTCGCGTTCATCAACAACAGCGAGGAGATCGGTCTGGTCCAGGAGAACGTCGATGGCTGGAGCGTGCACCCGTACGCGTCGGTCACGTACCAGGACCTCCACAAGGTCACCAAGACCCAGTAAGCATGGTGTGACGGGTCCTCGGACCCACGAAGCGAGCGGCGGCCTCCTCAGGGGGGCCGCCGCTCGCATCGTGCCCGGCGCTCAGCCGGTGCGCGTCCAGGGCGGCCGGGCGGCCAGCACGCGGTCCCGCACCGGGCAGTCCGCGTCGTGGGCGCCATCGAGGTAGCCCGTCGAGACCAGGAACTCGCGCACGATCTCACCGCCTACGAAGGTGAAGGTGGCTTTGAAGCGCGCGAGCCAGGCGTCCAGCGCGAGCGGATGGTGGGCGTCGAGCCACCCCTGGAAGCCGCCGTACTCCGGGCGCAGCGCGACGATCGCGCGGGCGTTGGTGACCGCGGCACGGACCTTGAGCCGGTTGCGGATGATGGACGCGTCGTCGAGCAGGCGCGCCACGTCGACCTCGCCGTAGCCAGCGATGCGGTCGACGTCGAAGCCGTCGTACGCGCGCTCGAACGCCTCTTCCTTGCGCAGGATCGTGGTCCAGGACAGGCCGGCCTGGTTGATCTCGAGGATCAGCCGACCGAACAGCGCCGCGTCGCCCTCGAGCGGGAAGCCGTAGCGGTGGTCGTGGTACGCGCGGTGGGGGTCCGGGAGACCGCGGCGCACGGCGTCGCAGTAGCTGGTCGGGGGCGCGTCGCTCACTTGGGTACCTCCTCGGTCGCTCGCCATCGTGCCACGGGGTCGAGGTGCGCGCGCCGCAGGCCGCGCAGCGCGTTGCCGATCGCCAGCTCGCGCCCCCGCAGGTCGGCCACGGCCACGACCCCCTCGCGCGCCGCCCCCTCGGCCAGAAGGGCTGCCCGCAGGACGCCGGGCAGCGCCCCCTCGGCGAGCGGGGGGGTGCGCCACAGGCCGTCGTCGTCGCGCACGAACACGGTCGAGATCGCCCCCTCGGCCACCCGGCCGTGTTCGTTGAGGAAGAGCACGTCGGCCAGGCCGCGCGCGGCGGCCCAGGTGGTGGCGGCGTCGTAGGCGGCGCGGTCGTGGGTCTTGTGGCGGCGGGCAGGGTCGTCCGACCGCACCCGCACGTCGGCGAGCCCCACCACCACCGGCGCCGCGTCCGGCACGGCGTCGGCGTGCGGGCGCGCGATCGCGGTGCAGCGACCGTCCTCGTGCAGGTCGAGGCGCACCCGCAGGACGGCGTCGGTGCCGAGGGTGGGGTCGCGCCCGGCGCCGGCGGCCGCCACCGCATGGGCGACGGCGTCCGCGGCCGCGGCGGGGTCGAAGGGGAGCCCGAGGTGCGCGGCGGAGGCGGCAAGACGCTCGAGGTGGGCGGCCCAGCGCGGCGCCCGACCGGCCTCCCAGCGCAGCGTCTCGAACAGCGCCAGCGCGGGGTCGGGGTCGGTGAGGAAGCGCGCCTTGGCGCGCACCTCGGCGTGCTCGGCAGCGGCGTCGGAGTCGACCACGATGCCCGCCCCCACGCCCAGCCGGCCGAGGCCGTCGCGCACCTCGAGGGTCCGGATGGCGACGCTGAAGACCGCCTCGTGCACCCGGCCGTCGGGCGTGGGCAGCGCGAAGCCGATCGCGCCGGTGTAGGCCCCGCGGGGACGCCGCTCGAGGGCGGCGATCAGCTGCATGGTGCGCCGCTTGGGGGCCCCGGTGATCGATCCGCACGGGAAGAGCGCGCTCAGCAGCGCCGAGAGCGGCAGATCGGCGGGCGCGTCGGCCTCCACCGTCGAGGTCATCTGCAGCACCCGCCGGTAGCGCTCGACGTCGAGCAGCCGGGTCGCCCGGACGCTGCCCGGCCGCGCGACGCGCCCGAGGTCGTTGCGCAACAGGTCGACGATCATCACGTTCTCGGCGCGGTTCTTGGGGTCGGCGCGCAGCGCGGCTGCGGCGTCCGCGTCGGCGTCCGCGTCGGCGCCGCGCGGGGCCGTGCCCTTCATCGGTCGGGCGACCAGGTGCAGCGCGTCGCCGGTGCCCAGCGCTCGCACGAACAGCTCGGGCGACACCGACGCCAGCACCACGCTGCCGGTATCGAGCAGTGCGCCGTACGGGACGCTCTGCGCCGCCGACAGCGCTCGGTACGCGTCGCGGACGTCGCCCACGCGGCACGTGTAGCCCGTGGTCAGGTTGACCTGATACGCGTCGCCGGCGATCAGCGCCGCGCGCACCGCCGCGACCCCGGCGGCCCACGCGGCCTCGTCGTCCTCGGGGCGCACGTCGCGCAGCGAGCCACGCGCGTCGCGCGGCGGGCGCAGCGGGGCGCCGCCCGGCCCGGCCTCCACGACCTCAGGGCCGGCGTACGCGCCGAACCAGGCGAGCGGCGGCTCTGGGGCGCCGGCGGCCGGCGCCCCGACGAGCGTCGCGCCCGCCTCGTACCCCAGGAAGCCGGCGACGGCGCGGCCGGCGCGCAGCTCGGCGTCGAGCGCCGCGAGCAGCGCGGGGGTGCCGGCGGGGTCGGTCAGGGCGTGGACGTCGAGCGGATCGCGGAAGCGCAGGCTGCGGCGCTCGCCCTGGGGACCGCTGCGGGCGTGCAAGATCACGTCGCCCGCGCGCAGGTCGTCGATCCAGGCGTCGACGGTGGCGGCGGCGGCGTGCGGCGCGGCCCCCGCGCCCACGGCCTCCGCCGTCAGGCCGCGCCGCGCAGCCGGTGCGCGAAGCGCTGGCGGAACTTGGCGACCTTGGGCGCGACGACGGCGGTGCAGTAGCCCTGGTGTGGGTTCGCGCGGTAGTAGCCCTGGTGGTAGGCCTCGGCGGGGTACCAGGTGCCTGCGAGCGTGCTCGGGTCGAGGCGGACCACTTCGGTCACGATGGGCGCGTCGTAGACCCCCTCGGCCTCGAGCGCGGCGATCGCGGCGCGGGCGGCGGCCTCCTGGTCGGCGTCGTGCGCGAACACGGCCGAGCGGTACTGGCTGCCGACGTCGTGCCCCTGCCGGTCCTTGGTCGTGGGGTCGTGGGTGCCGAAGAAGATCTCGAGCAGCGCCGGGTACGGCAGCACCGCGGCATCGTACGTGACGCGCAGCGCCTCGGCGTGGCCGGTGTCGCCGTCGCACACGCGCGCGTACGTGGGGTCGGGCAGGTGGCCGCCGACGTATCCGCTCTCGACGGCGTGCACCCCCTCGACCTGTTCGAACACGGCTTCGGTGCACCAGAAGCAGCCACCGGCGACGGTGGCCACGGCGAGCTCGGGGGAGTGGACGGAGTCGGTCATGCCGGCATGCTACGGGCTCGGGACGCCGGCGACCGAGCCGCCGCCGACCAACCCGGCCCACGTGGCGAGCAGCGCGTCGGGCGACCACAGGCCCCACGTCCAACCCTGGAGGAGCAGCGCGGCGAAGGCGAGCGCGACGAGCGCGTGCCAGGCCCAGCGAGCGCGCTGGTCCGGGTGCCGCGCGGCGCCGGCCGCGCTCGACGCGACGAGCCCGAGGGTCGCGACCGCGAGGACGACGGCCAACCCCTGCAGGACGGGCGCCGCGGCGGCGAGCGGCGCGTCCGAGGTGGCCAGCACCCGCAGCGTGAGCACGGTCAAGACGGCCAGTACGCCGAGCACGGCGATCGCGCCCACGCGCGCGAACGCGCGTGCCCGACCGACGGCGCTCGGGAGGGTCCACGCGACGGGTTCGCGGCGGCGCCAGCGCGCGAACGCGCCCAGCGGCCAGCTCAGGAGCACCAACAGCGCGGCCACGGCGGCGGCCGCGTGGCTGGTCGCGAACACGGCGGGGCGCTGGAGCCACGGCACGCGCTCGAGCCCCACCGTCGTCCCCAGGTGGACCAGCACCCGCCCGGGCGTTTCGGTCGACGTGAGCGGAGCGCCGTCGCCGACGCGCCGGAAGACGCCGTCGTCGCCCCGTCGGTACGTCGCCGGCGCGGCGAGGTCGGGCGGGGTCGTGACCTCGACGGCCCCGTTTTGGGCCTCGAGGCGCACGACCGGCGTCGCCGCGGCCAGCATGCGCTCCGGCCCGGTGCGGGCGGCCCGGTCGAAGCGGTAGAGGCCGGTCGCGGGCGCGCGGGCCGACGCGGCGTCGTCCGCCACCGGCCACCCCAGCCCGGGTTCGTCCGCGTCCCGGGCATCGCCGAGGATGCGGGCCACGACGGCTTCGAGGAGCACGTCGCGGGCGTCGCGGCGGCCCGAGGCAGCTTCGAGCCCCACGTCGGCGCCGGTCCCGTTCAGGTACGCGAAGACCGCGAGCTGCGCGTCGGGCACGACCAGCAGCGAAGCCCGGACGCCCGGCAGGTCGCCGTCGTGGCGCACCGCCGGATGGCCGAGGATCGCGCTCTCGGCGAGGCCGAGCGTCCAGCCGGGCATGCCGGTCCCGAGGCGCACGGCCGGAGCGAACAGGTGCGCGCGCACGCCGTCGCCCAGGGCGGCCGGAGCCTCGGGGGCCGTGAGCGCCTCCGCCAGGGCCAGGACGTCCGAGGCGCTCGCGCGCACCCGACCCGCCCCGCTCTCGAGCAGCCGCGGCATCTCCAGCGCGGTCACGCCGCCGGGCCCCACCGCGTGGCCCGGCACCGTCGCGGCCTCGTACGCGGCGTCGGCGTCGGCGGCGATCGACGCGTGGGCGAACCCGAGCGGCTCGAAGACGAGGTCGCGGTACGCGGCCTCCTGCGCCTGGCCGGTCACGCCCTCGACGATCGCGGCGAGCGCCAGGTAGCAGGCGTTGCAATAGACGAGCCGTTCGCCCGGGGCGGCGACGCGCGGCGGCAAGCCGCCGGCCACCGCGTCGCGCGCGGACGGCGCTGGCGTGCCATCCGGCACCGTCCGCCCCAGCGAGCGGACGTCGAGGCCGGCGGTGTGGGTCAGCAGGTGGCGGACCGTGATCGGGCCGTCTCCGGGGTGCGCCGGGGGTCCGAGCGCGCCCTCGGGGAGCAGCGTCGCGGCGTCGGCGTCCAGGTCCAGGCGCCCCTGGGCGGCGAGGCGCAGCACGGCGATCGCGGTGAGCGGTTTGGACACGGACGCGAGCCACAGCGGCGCGTCGAGCGGCATCGGGGCGCCGCCGACCGTGGCCGAGCCGTACGCCTCGAGGAACACCGTCTGCCCGGCGAGCGCGACGCCGAGGACGAGCCCAGGGGCGCCGCTCGCCCCGAGCGCGTCGAGCGCGACCCCGTCGAGGTCGTAGCGCAGGGCGAGCCGCGCGACGGTGACCGCGTCGAGCTCCTCGGGGTCGAGGGCTCGAGGGGCGAGGTCGGGGGCGGGGCGCGGCGCTTCCGGTTGCGCGACCGCGGGGGCGAGCGTCGCGAGGGCGAGGGCCAGCGCGAGCGCGGTCAGGACCGCGCGGGTTCGTCCGTGACGCGCGCCGGGGCGCGTGGGGGCGGGCATGGGGGGACGCTAGCACGGTGCCCCGTGGGGTAGCGCGGGGACCTGCGGTAGTGGGTCGGCCCGAGGCTCACGCTGGACTCACGCGGCCTTTCTTAGCGTCCGGCTCGGAGGTGGTCCTCGTGCAACGATCCCGGACTCCTACGTCGCGCAGCCTCACGTTCGCCCTGACCCTGGCGCTCGCCGGCGCCTTCGCCCATGCACAGACCTACGACGCGCCCACGCGCACGGTGACGGTCGCGCCCACCGGAGGCGACGACACGGCCGCGATCCGCATGGCGTTTGACGTCTGCGGCGCGGTCGGTCCTGGCTGCACGGTGCGCTTGACCGAGGGGACCTTCATCACGCGGCAGCACGTCATCCGCGGCTTCGACGGCCGTTTCGTGGGAGCCGGTGCGGACCGCACCATCGTGGAGCCGCTCACGCCGCTGCGCGTGAGCGCGGCCCCGAACGCGCTCGCGCAGCCG
>JAABRX010000104.1 GCA_011390675.1 Trueperaceae bacterium
TACCGTCGCGGTGCGCGACAGCCGCTTCGTCGGGCCGGACGGTGGGGTGGCCATCGAGAACGCCGACGGCTTGACGGTGACGATCGAGGGGAACGTGCTCGACGGGGTGCTTAGCGTCTTCGCGCAGGACGTGGCGAACGGCGTGGTCGTGGTGCGCGACAACGACATCGCCACGGTCGACACCGGCGTGTTCGTCTCGGCCGGAGGCTTCTACACCCCGGCCGCCGCGGGGCGCTTCCTGGTGGTGGACAACACCTTCCGCGTCGGCGAAGAAGCAACGGGCGTCGGGATCGACGACATCGGCGATGCGCCCACGCTCCAGGCGCTCATCGTCGGCAACACCTTCGAGCTAGCCGACGCGACGGCGGCGGTGGGCGGGACCGCCCACGGAGCGATCGTGCGTGGCAACACGTTCCGGGGACACGCCACGTCGGGCGTTCGCGTCGGTCCGGCGCCGCGTCCGGAGACGGCGACCGCCGACGCTGCGGACGCCCCGGGTCCGTCCGTCGGCTGGTGGATCGGTGGGAACGACGCTGCCGACCTCGCGGCGACCGAAGCGACCGTCTGGTTGACCGAGTTCGCGGTGGACGCGGTGGTCGTGTGCGCCACCGGCAGCACGCTGCGCGACGAAGGGACCGGTACGCTCGCTGCCTGCGATTGACCGCCTCGCGCCCACGCGCGGCGCCGCCTCGGCTGGCGGCGCCGCCGCGGCGTCGCGTACCATCGACGCCACCATGGACGGTTCGTGGAACGCGACGCCCGACGTCGCGCTGCGCCTGCTCGGTCCGCCCGCCGTGCGCGTGGACGGCGGGTGGCGCCCGCTGCCGCCGACGCGCCCCCACGCGCTCGCGCTGTTCGTCGCGCAGCGGGCAGCGCCCGTGCGCCGCGCCGAGGCGGCGGCGCTCCTGTGGCCGGACGCGGACGACGCGCGTGCGTTCACCAACCTGCGCCAAGCGCTGCGCGCGCTGGTGGACGGGCCGCTGGACGCCTTGCTGCGGCGTGACCGCATCCAGCTCTGGGTCGACGCCGACGTCGATGCCACGCGCTTCCGCGCCGCGCTCGACGCCGGCGCCTGGTCCGAGGCCTTCGCGCTGCACGGTGGTCCGTTCCTCGACGGGTTCGCGCTCGACGAGGTCGGCGAGTTCGGGGCGTGGCTCGAGAGCGAGCGCGCCGCCGTCGCCGACGGCCTGCGGCGTGCTGGCCTCGCGCTGGTCGACGCGGCCTTGGCCGCGGGGCGCGGCGAGGAGGCGTTCGACGTCGCGAACCGCCTCCTGCGGTTCGACCCCCTCGACGAGACCGTGGTGCGCCGCGCGCTCAGCGCCCTCACCTCGCTCGGCGACCACCACCAGGCGTCCCGGCTCTTCGAGGACTTCCGCAGGCGCCTGGCGGACGAGATGGGCGCCGAGCCGGAGGCGGCGACGAGCACCCTGGCCGTGCGTGCGCGGTCCGATCGCGGACGCGGCCCCGAGACCGTTCCGGAGGATGCGGGCGCGAAGCGTTCGGTAGCCCGCAGGGACGTGCACCTGGTCGCGCTGGCGCCGCGCGTCCACGAGCGCACCCGGCTGATCGGCCGCGACGCCGACGTGGCCGACCTGATCCGGCGGATCGTCGACGAGCGGGCGCGCTTCCTCACCCTGCTCGGACCGGGCGGCGTGGGCAAGACGACGCTCGCGGCCGCCGTCGCGGACGCCGTCGCCGCCTCCCTGCCCGACGGGGTCTGGGTGGCCCGTCTGGACGGCGTGGAAGGTCGCACCGCGGTCGTGCGCTCGATCGGGCGTGCCGCCAACGTCGCCCTCGACCCAGGCGTGCCGCAGGTCGCGCAACTCGTCGCCGGCTTTCGCGATCGCCGCGGCCTGCTGCTCCTCGACGGGGCGGAGGGCGCGCTGGGTGCAGGCGAACTGATGGCGGTGGTCGACGCCTTGGTGCGCGGATGCCCGGAGCTCACGCTCCTCGCGACGTCGCGGGCCCGGCTCCAGCACTCCGCCGAGGTCGTGGTGGACGTCGCTCCATTGGCGACGGACGTCGGTTCGGACGGTCGCCCCAGCGCCGCCGCGCGCCTCTTCCTCGGGAGCCTCGAAGCGCACGGCGCCGCTGCCGTGGACGTGGACGATCGGTCGAGCGCGGAACGCATCGTGCGGCGCCTCGGGGGGACGCCGCTGGCGATCGAACTGGTCGCGGCGTGGAGCGACCTCGTGCCGCTCGCGGAGGTCGAGGAGCGGCTCGAGCGCTCGTGGGAGCTACTGCGCAGCGACGACGCCGACCGCTTCCCGCGCCAGCACGACGTGCAAGCGATCGTCGAAGAGGCGTGGTCGTCGCTGGCGCCGGAGGACCAAGCCGCCTGGGCGCGCCTCGCGGTGCTCCCTGGGACCGTCGATCGGGCGATCGCGGCCGAGGTCGCCGGCACCGGTTGGCGCGGCCTGCGCCGGCTGGCGGACCGAGCCGTGCTGCGCCGGGTCGGCGATCGCCTGGAACTGCACGCGCTGCTCGCGCGCTACGGCCGGGAGCGAGCGGGCGAGCGCGGGCTGGTCGACGGCGCCTGGGACGCGGCGCTGCTCGGCTTCCGGCCCCGCCTCGCGCAGGAGGTCGAGCCCCAGAGCGGTCGGCGTCGGCGCTGGCACGACGACGATCTGGAGCAGGCGCTGGGTGCGTGGCGCCGCGCGGTCGCCCTCGGAGCCTGGGCGGCCATCGCGGAGATGGCCCACGGGCTCGTGCGTGCGCTGGACCGGACGTGGCGCTTCGAGGACCGGCGGGTCGAGGTGGCCGCCGCCGTGGCGGCCGCGCGCCGGGGTCGCGGTCGAGCCCGCGACTCGGCCCTCGCACGACTGCTTCCGTTCGTACCGGGCGGCGTGGCGGAGGTCCGTGCCGCCGCCCTCCGCGCGTGGGCGCTAGGGCGGCGTTTGGGCGACGACCGGGCCGTGGCGAGCGCCGTCGACCGCTTGCTCCAAGTGGACCCGACGGAGCGTCGCGGCGAGCGCGTGGCCTGCGCGCTGGCGGCCTTCGAACGGGCCGGCGACCGCATCGGCTCGGCGGCGTTGCACACCGACCTCGGCGAGGCGGCGGCGCTGCTGGGGCGGCACGACGAGGCCGAGGCCCACCTCGCGCAGGCGCTCGACCTCCATGCGGCGCTCGGCGACGACCTCGGTCTGGCGTTGGCCCACGACTTGGCGTCGACCACGCCGCTCGTCCGGGGCGACGTCGCCGCCGTCCGCCACCACGTCGAGCGCGCCCGCGGGCTGTTCGCGGCCGCCGGTGCGGTCGTCGCCGAGGCCGGCCTGCACACCACCGAGGCGTGGTTGGCGCTGATCGACGGCGACCGCGCCACGGCCGAGGCGCACGTGGCCGCGTACGAGGAGCGGATGGCGCACTACGACCCGCGGGGCATCGGTCCGGACGTCTTGCGCCTGGGCATCGCGCACCGCTTCGGGACGTCGGACGAGGTGATCGAGCGGGCACCCTCGCTGCTCGTACGCGTGGGCGCTCCGCAGCGGACGAGCATCCTAGGGGTGTTGGCGTCGCTGCTCTTGGGGATCGCGCACGCGCGCCTTGGTGACGCGGACGCCGCGGCCGACGCCTTGCGGCCGGCGCTGCGGATGGCGCGTGAACTCGACGGTCCACGGTTCGTCGCGCACACGTTCGTCGGCGCGGCGGAGCTGGCGCGGGCCCGCGGCGAACGCGGCGTGGCCCTCGACCTCGCGGCGCGCGCCTGGCACCATCCTGCGCTCGAGTTCGAGCAGCGGAGGGACCTGGAGGCCCTGGTCGGCGCGTTGAAGGGACCGTGGCCGCCGCCCGCTCCGAACGAGGACGACGAGGACGATCGGGCGCGGCTCGCACGGGTGGAGGCGCTGCTCGGCGGCGCGTGAGTCGGGCGCGTTCAGACGGAAGCGGCGCTCGCCGACGCTAGGTCGGACCACGTCGGGTAGCGCCGGGGCGTCGTCGACATGGCCAGCGACGCCGTCCGCACGGCGGCGGCCACCGCGTCGGGCCAGGCGAACCGCTCGCTCCATGCGGTGAGGAGCGCCGCGTTGAAGGTGTCGCCGGCGCCGACCGTGTCGGCCACCGCGACGGCCGGGGCCGCCTCGCGCCGCACCCGGTCGGCGTCCCACCAGGCGGCGCCCTCGGCGCCGAGCTTGATCACGCAGCGGCCGGCGGCGAGGTCGTCGAGGCGCCGCACGAGTTCGTCGACGCCAGCTTCGGGAGCGTCGAGGAGGCCGCGCGCCTCTTCGAGGTTCGGCAGGAACAGATCGACGTGCGCGAGCACGTCCTGGAGTTCGCGCCGGGCCTCTGCGTCCCAGCCCGCGGGTGGCCAGCCGGTGTCGAGCGCCGTGCGCAGGCCGCGCGCGCGGGCGCGCGCGAAGACCGCGCCGAGGGCCGGCCGCCAGCGCGGCAGCAGGAAGCTGCCGCCCACGAAGACCACGTCGCCCGGGACCGCTTCCTCGACGGCGGCGGTGAGCGCGTCCGGCGCGCTGACCGCCAGGTGCCCGAGGTGCGACACGAACGTGCGCTCGCCGTCCGGGTGGGTCAGCGCGACCGTGACCGACGTCGGGGCCCGGACGATGCGCGGGGCGTCCCCTGCGGCGGCGAGCGCGCCTTGGAGCCACGCGCCCATGGTGTCGTCGCCGGCGTCCCAGACCAAGCGCGCGGGGACGGCCATCCCGGCGAGCGCCAGCGCCGTGTTGCCGAGCGCGCCGCCGACGCGCCAGTCGATCTGGTCGACCAGCGTCTCGGTGCCTGGGGTGGGCCACGGCGCGACGGGCCCGAGGAGCAGGTCGACGCTCGCGTTGCCCGCGACGATCAAGCTCAACCCTTGACGCCGGTGAGGACGACGCCCTCGATGATCTGCTTCTGGAAGATCGCGAACACGATCAGCACCGGGATGATGGCGAGCGACGACGCCGCCATGATCAGGTTCCACTGGGTGGCCGCCTCGCCAGAGAAGTTCGCGACGCCCACGGGGATCGTGCGCATGCTGGCC
Source organism: Trueperaceae bacterium (assembly GCA_011390675.1). Lineage (GTDB taxonomy): Bacteria > Deinococcota > Deinococci > Deinococcales > Trueperaceae > JAABTL01. Next base: position 4,973 of record JAABRX010000104.1, read on the forward strand.
GACTGCCCGACGATGAGCGGCCAGAGGAAGGCGTTCCAGTTGCCGATGAAGGCGAAGATCCCGAGGGCCGCCATGCCGGGACCGACGAGCGGCAGGCCGATCCGCAGGAACAGCCCGAACTCGCTGAGGCCGTCGATGCGCCCGGCGTCGAACAGGTCGCGCGGAAGCGTCTGGAAGAACTGGCGCATCAGGAACACGCCGAAGCCTGGGATCAGCCCCGGGAACATCAAGCCCCAGTACGTGTTCACCCAGCCGAAGTCCGCCGACATCACGAACCACGGGATCACGAGCATCTCGGTCGGCACCATCAGGGTGGACAGGATCAGGATGAAGATGACGTTCTTGAACGGGAACTCGAGCTTCGCGAGCACGTAGCCCACCAGCGAGCAGAAGAAGAGGACCGAGGCCGTCGTGCCGACCGCGACGATCACGCTGTTGAGGAACCAGCGCGGGAAGGCCGTGCGGGTGAGGACCTCGACGTAGTTCGCGAGCGTGAAGCGCTCGGGCCAGACCTGGAACGAGAGGATCTCGCGGTACTCCTTGAGCGAGCTCAGGAGCATCCAGGCGAAGGGGAACACCATCACGATCGCGCCCAGGGTCAGGATCGCGTACGCGAGCACGGTCCAGCCGTTCGGGCGGCGGCGCGGTCGGTCCTCACCGGTTCGCAGCCCGCGGCGGAGGACGGGTTCGCTGACGATCATCGGGGGCCTCCAGGGCGCGCCATCAGTACTCCACCCGCCGCTGCGTCAAGCGCAGCTGGACGAGCGTGATCACGAGGATGATGCCGAACAGGACGACGGTCACCGCGGCGGCGTACCCGAGCCGTGCGCGTCCGAACGCCTCTTGGAACATGTAGACGGCGATCGAGAGGGTGCGGTTGAGCGGGCCCCCCTGGTCGGTGAAGTTGATGTTGACGATCTGGTCGAAGAGCTGCAGCGCGGCGATCGTCGACACGACGCCGCTGAACACCAGCACCGGGTTCAGGAGCGGGAAGGTGACGTGCCGGAACAGGTCCCACGGGTTCGCGCCGTCGATCCGCGCCGCCTCGTAGTACACGCGCGGGATGCCCTGGAGACCGGCGAGGAAGATGACGACCTGGAAGCCGAGCTGCTGCCAGATGATGACGGCGGAGACCGAGTAGAGCGCGATCTCGGGGTTCGTGAGGAAGCGCTGCGGGTCGATCGCGAAGCGCTCCAGGCCGAAGCGTTCGAGGAACGTCCACCACTCGATCAGGAGCGTGTTGATGATGCCGAAATTGTAGTTGTACATCCACCCCCACACCCACGCGACCGCGACCGCCGGGGTGATGAAGGGCGCGAAGTAGATGGCGCGGTACCAACCGCGCCCGCCGGTGATGGACTGCAGCAAGATCGCGATGCCGAGGCCCAGGGCCATCGAGATCGGCACGGTGATGATCGTGTACTGGAGCGTGTTCCGGAGCGCTTGGTGGAACACCGGGTTGCCGAGCAGCTCCTCGTAGTACCCGAGGCCCACGAAGTCGCGTTGCGCCGGGTCGACGTGCCACGTGTAGAGCGAAAGATAGAAAGACTGGAGCGCGGGCCAGAACCGGATGAAGGCGAAGAAGGCGAGCGGGATCGCGAGGAAGGCGTACGCCCAGAGCGCCTCTCGCTTCGAGAGCGACAGCGGACGGCGGCGGCGTTCGGGCGGGTTCGACGTCACGGGGCTCCTCGGTGGGGGCGGGCGCCCGTGGGCGCCCGGTGGGGGGTGTCGGGTGGCCGAGCATGGCCACCCGACACCGTCGCGAGTTCGGACGTGGGCTTACTGGGCGTTGGCGTCGTCGAGCAGCGCCTGATCGTCGGCCGCGGCCTGCTGGATCGAGGCGAGCGGGTCCGCGCCCTCGAGGAGCACGCGGTTGATCGCGTTGACCAGCGAGTCGCGCTGGCCGGACTCGTCGACGAACTGGGTGGCCTCGGCGTACGCGAGGCCGGCGATGAAGGCGCCGTACACGGGGTCGGCCGTCAGCTCGGGGTCGGCGACGAGCGACTTCGCGGCCGGGAGCTCGCCGACGACCTCGAGCCACAGCTGCATGGCGGCTTCGCTCGTGACGAACTTGATGAAGCGCGAGGCGGCCTCGAGCTTCGCGTCGTTGGCGTAGGCGTTGGGGGTCAGGCCGTTCATCCAGAAGGAGCCGAAGTTGCTCTGGACGCCGTTGTCGAAGGTCGGCAGCTCGGCGACGCCCCACTCGAACTGAGCGTTGTTGCGGACCGAGCCGATCGCGAACGAGCCATCGATGATCATCGAGATGTTGGCTTGCGTGTGGAAGCCCTCACGGTAGCCGGAGGTGCCGGGGATGAACTCGGCGACGCCGATCTCGTGCTCGAGCTGCCACGAGGTGTAGAAGTCGAGCGCCTGCGCGCCGATGTCGTTGCCGTACAGCACCTCGGTGTTGTCGGCGCTGTAGGGCGGGGTGCCCAGCTGGTTCATCAGCACGGTCCGCACCAGGTGGTGGTCCTGGCCGGTCGGCGCGATGCCGTAGCCGATGCGCTCGAAGCGCGGGCCGCGCTGGATGGTGAGCGCCTTGGCGGCGTCGACGAAGGCGTCCCAGGTGGCGGGCGGCGACTCGGGGTCGAGGCCGACCTCGGCGAAGTGGTCCTTGTTGTAGAAGAGCGCGAGCGCGCGCACCGCGGTCGGGAGGCCGTAGTAGTCGCCGCCGATGTTCACGGACTCGATCATCGGGATGAAGTACTCCTGGATCTCGGCGTCCGGGAAGTACTGCTTGGGCAGCGGCTCGACGTAGCCGGCGCGCTGCCAGGCGCCCACCCAGCCGTAGAACAGCTGCGCGACGTCGGGGCCTTGGCCGGCGGCCAGCGAGGCGGCGACGCGCTGCTGGTAGGCGTCGTAGGGGAAGGTCTCTTGGACCACGACGACGTCGGGGTTCTCGGCGTTGAACTGCTCGATGAGCTGGTTCATCGCGTCGATGCGGGTGGCGAAGTCGTACTGCCAGTACGTGATGGTGACCTGCGCCTGCGCCACGCCGATGAGGGCGACGGCGGCGACGAGGAGCGTGCGGACGAGGTGCTTCATGTGGTGGTGTCCTTTCCGGGCGCCCGCAGCTTCCGGTGCGCCGCGTCGATCCGAGCGGTCGAGGTGTCGACGGCTCGATGATACTCGGCCAACTCGCGCCTTCCACGTTCGATCTGCGACCGGACGGCGGCTGGGGCGGGTCCCCCGATGCCGCTGCGGCGCGCCACGAAGGCGGCGGGCGAGAGCGCGTCGGCGAGCGCCTCGGCGGTGAGCCGCGGGCCGCCGCACCCGACGAGGTCGTCGGGCGTGGCCGAGGCAAGGGTGCGGCTTCGGTCCGCTTGAAGTCGGACCAAAGCCGTTGCGATGCGGTGCGCCTCGGGGAAGGTGCAGCCGCCCGTCCGAACGAGCTCGTCGGCGAGCTCGGTGGCGGTGGTGTCGGTGGCCGCGGCGCGGGCGGCGAGCCGGTCGGCGTCGATGGTGGCGCCGCGGAGGCAGGCGACGAGCAGCTCGAGGCCGGCGTCGAGCGCGTCCAGGACCGTATGCACGGCCTCCTGCACGTCGGGGCCGACGTCGTTGACGTCGCCGAAGGGGACGTTGTGGTTCGAGAAGGCGAGCATCTGCGCGGCCCCGGCAGCCCGACCGAAGCGGGTGCGGGCGTGCTCGAGGGTCACCGGGTTGCGCTTCTGCGGCATGATCGAGGACCCCTGGACCAGGTCGTCGGCCAAGCGCAGCCAGCCGTCGGAGGCCGCCGCGACCAGGTCGTGCACCAGCCGCGAGAGGCCCACCCCGAGCGTCTGGCCGAGCGCGGCCAGGTCGAGCTGCCAATCGCCCGCGGCGACCGCGTCGTAGGTGTTCGCGACCGGTTCGCGGAACCCGAGGGCGGCGGCGGTGAACGCGCGGTCGAGGGGATGGCTGGAACCGGCCAGGGCGGCGGCGCCGAGCGGGCAGCGGTCGAGGCGCGCGAGCGCGCCGAGCAGCCGGTCGTGGTCGCGGCCGACCACCGCGGCCGCCGCCACCAGGTAGTGCGCGAGCGTGGTCGGTTGGGCGGGCTGGTGGTGGGTGGTGGCGATGATCACGGTCTCGACGTGGGCGTCGGCGAGGTCGAGGAGCGCTTCGCGCAGCGCGCCGGCGCGCCGCGCGACCCGAAGCAGGCCCTCGCGGGCGGCGAGCACGTAGGCGGTCATGTCGAGGTCGTTGCGGCTGAGGCCCAAGCGGAGCCAGGCGAGCGACTCGGGGCCGATCTCGGTCTCGAGGCGCTTCTGCAGCGCGAAGTAGAGGTCGGGGACCCCGGGCTCGGGCCGCGGCGCCGGGAGCGTGCGCTGGCGCCGGAGGCCGGCGTCGAGGGCGGTCAGCTCCGACTCGTGCCCCTGCGCCGCGGGCAGCCGGGCGACGGTCCGGGCGTGGGCCGTGAGCGCGTCGAGGAAGGCCTCGTACAAGCGATCGGCGGCGAAGGCGTGGTCGGGCGCCAGGACGCGCCCCGTGTAGGCCGGGTGCCAGTTCACGGGCGGGTCGTCCGAGGCGTGAGGTCGAGGCCCAGGAGGCGCGCGGCGTTGCCGCCGAAGACGAGCGCGATGTCGGCCTCGGGGAGGTTCATGGTGTAGCAGGCCCGCAGCTGGTCCTGCAGGTAGCGCTCGGCGAAGCCGCGCGGGAAGCCGGCCGAGTCGGTGCCGAAGAGCACCCGCTCGGGGCCGATCGTGTCGAAGGCCTTGCGGAACAGGTCCTCGAGCGTCAGCGGGTAGGGCATCCAGCGCATCCACTGGTTGCTGCCCGAGGTGTCGATGTAGACGTTCGGCAGGCTCCAGCACAGCGCGAGCAGGTCGTCGTAGTAGCCGGCGCCGAAGTGCGGGATCACGAACGGGATCTCGGGGAAGTCGCGGGCGACCTCGAAGAGCGAGAGCGGGCTCATGCGCGGGTGCGCGACCACGCCGCCGCCGCGGCCCAGGAACCCGAAGTGGATCAGCGCCGGCAGCCCGCGCTCGGCGAGGAAGGCCCAGTGGTCGCGCAGGCTCGGGTCCTCGAAGGG
>JAABRX010000105.1 GCA_011390675.1 Trueperaceae bacterium
CTGATGGCCGGGAAGGCGATCACCAGCGCCAGCACGACGAGTTCGGCGAGCAGCAGGGGGACGACGGCACGCGAGAGCCGCTCCAGGCGGAGCTTGCCGACGGTGCAGATGACGAACAGCACGGGTCCGATGGGGGGCGTCACCATCCCGATCGCGAGGTTGAGCACCAGCATCATCGCGAACTGCAGGGGATCGATGCCGAACTGGGCTGCCACCGGGGCCAGCACGGGCACCAGGATGATGACGGCTGGCAGGGTGTCGACGACGAGGCCGACGAGCAGGATGAACACCGCCAGCAGGATCATGATCACGATGCGGTCCTCGGTGAGGCCAGCCAGCCAGCGGGCGAGGTTCTGCGGCACCTGCAGCACGGTGAGGAGCCGCGAGAAGATCGTCGCCATCGAGACGATCAGCAGGACCGCGGAGGTCAGGATCCCGCTGCGCAGGAAGACGCCCGGCACGTCGCGCCACTTCAGCCGGCGGGTGAGGAAGAGGCTGACGACGAGCGCGTAGAACACCGCGACCGCGGCGGCCTCGGTCGCGGTGAAGATGCCGCCGAGGATGCCACCGAGGATGATGACCGGCATCATCAGACCCGGCAGCGCCGGGAACACGCTGCGCAGCACCTCGCGCGCCGGCGGCCTGCTCGAGGCGGATTGGTAGCCGTGACGGACGGAGATGACGTAGTTGACGAGCGCCAGCGCCACGCCGAGCAGGACCCCGGGCACGACGCCGGCGAGGAACAGGCCCGCGACGGTCACGCTGTTGTCGGTCACCGCGTAGATGACCATGATGATGCTGGGCGGGATGATGGGCCCGATCGTCGCGGTGGTCGCCGTCAGCGCGCCGGCGTAGTAGGCGGGGTAGCCGGCCCCGCGCATCATGTCCATGACGATCTTGCCGGGCCCCGCGGCGTCCGCGAGGGCCGAGCCGCTGATGCCGGCGAACAGCATGCTGGTCAGCACGTTGACGTAGCCGAGGCCGCCACGCAGGTGACCGACGAGCAGGTTGGCGTGCTTCATGAGGGCGTCGGTCAGACGGCCGGCGGTCATGAGGTCGGCCGCGAGGATGAACAGCGGCACCGCCATGAGCGGGAACGAGTCGATCCCGCGCAGCAGGCTCTGCGGCACGATGATCGTCGGCAGGTTGCTGCCGCCCCACAGGAGCGCGACCAGACTCGCGGCCCCCATGACCAGCGCCACCGGCATCCCGATCGCCATGAGCAGCACGAAGCTGCCGATCAGCAGGGCGGTCATCGCGCACCCTCCTCGATGCCGGCGTGGGCCACGAGGTCCTCGACGTCGACCGCGTTGGGCTTCTGACGGAGGTAGTCGCGCAGGACGATGAGGAAGTGCAGCACGAACAGGCCCGCGCCGATGGGGATCGCCAGGTACACCGCGCCCTGAGGTAGGCCGAGCACCGGCGTGCGCTGGCGCCAGGCGAGCTGCGCGATCTGGACGCCCAGAATCCCAAGGGTCACCATGAACGCGAGGATCAGCAGTGCCACGACGCCTCGCGCGTAGGGCGCCAGCCGCTCGGGCAGTAGGCCCTGGAGGTACTCGATCGCCACGTGGCGGCCCTCGCGCATCGCCAGGCCCGCGCCGAGGTAGGCCACCCAGATCATCAGGTAGCGCGACGTTTCCTCGGCCCAGTTGAGCGAGAAACCGAAGGCGTAGCGCGTGACCACGTTGGTGAACACCAACGCGGCCATGGTCATCATCATCAGCATGACGAGGCCCTGATTGAGGAGCACGAAAGCCCGCTCGAGTCGCTGCAGCGCCGTCATGCCGTTCGCCACCGGGCCGTTCGCCCGCGCCGTCCGGCGGTAGGCCGGACCCGGTGTTCGCCGTCGCGGGCGGGTCGGCCGACCCGCGACATGCGGACGTGATCGGCGTCTGCCGGTTCGGGTCGCTCTTGGCGATGCACGCGCTCCATGTCGCTGTTCGGCGCCTCCTCGGCGGCTGTAGGCGAGCGTGGACGCCGATTGACGGTCACGCTCGTCGGGTGATCGGATGTGGTCGCAGCATAGGGATCGCTCGCGGCCCGTGTCAAGATACAGTATGCTGTTCCATATGTTGAGACGGGCCGTGGTCGCTGCGGTGACCTGAAGGGATGCGCATGAGCCGCTCGATGGACAAGTCACTCGATCTCCTCGGCCTCGTCGGGGAGGGCGCTCAGACGCTGACGGAGCTGGCCAACGGGAGCGGGTTACCCAAGAGCACGGTCCACCGGCTCGCCGCCGTCCTCGTCGACCACGGTTTCCTACGCGTCGCCGGCCATCGCTATCACCTCGGCTACCGGCTCATGGAGCTCGGCGAACTCGCCAAGCGCCAGGTTCGGCTGCCGGCCCTCGCGCGCCGGCACATGGAGGCGACCGCATCCGCAACGCTCGAGACGCTGCATTTGGGTGAGCTGATGGGAACCGACATCGTCTACCTGGAGAAGATCGAGAGCGCCCGTGGCCTACAGATGCGCTCGCGCATCGGCCTGGCCTCGCATGCGGCGACGACCGCGATGGGCAAAGCGATCATCGCGTTCCAACCAGAGGCCCGCTGGGGCGACTACTTCCGGGACGACCCGCCGCGAACACCCCACACGATCACCTCGCCAGGCGGCTTCGTCGCTGAGCTCGCAGCGACCCGCGCCCGGGGCTTCGCCTTCGACCGCGAGGAGAACGAGTTGGGCATCTGCTGCGTCGCGGCGCCGATCTGGGACGCCGCGGGGCAGCCGGTGGCGGCGGTCAGCATCAGCGGCGCCGTCGTCTACATCCCGCCGGAGCGCCTCGAGGCGCTCGCCCAGGAGGTCGTCGCCTGCGCGGCCGCGATCTCGCACGAGCTCGGGGGGACGGGCGGCACCTGAACGCCGTTGGCACGCTGGCCAGCGCCCTTTCGGCGCCATGGACCGCCTTGGCCACCGGCCACCGGCCCGTGCCCGGCGAAGGCTCGGGCCACGCATCTGGACGGCCATGAGAACCCCAAAGGCCTAAACGTAACCTGTACTCACATTACTCAAACCTTGGACGTGTACCTTGACTCATCGCCGGAAGGGCACCCACCCACCGGCCAGGGCGATCGCGAAACCCGCGACGTCCCTAAGGAGTCCACCATGAAGCGCAGCCTGCTCGCCCTCGCCCTTTCGTTCGGCCTCGTGTTCGGCATCGCCAACGCCGACGGTCACGCCGGCATGCCCGAGACCGTCGTCGACATCGCCACCAGCAGCGAAGACTTCAGCATCCTCGTGCAGGCCGTCGTCACCGCCGACCTGGCCGGCGCGCTGTCCGGCGAAGGCCCCTTCACCGTGTTCGCCCCGACCAACGCTGCGTTCGCCGCGGCCCTCGAAGCGCTCGGCATCACCGCCGAGGAACTGCTCGCCAGCCCTGACCTCGCCGGCATCCTCACCTACCACGTCGTCGCCGGCAAGCTGATGGCCGCTGACGTCCTCGCCGCGATCGAAGCGGGCGGCGGCTCGGTCATGGTGGAGACGCTCAACGGCGCCTCGATCACCGTGGAAGTCGTCGACGGCAACGTCGTCATCGACGGCACCGCGACCGTCACGACCACCGACCTCGAGGCGGGCAACGGCGTCGTCCACGTCATCGACGCGGTCATCCTGCCCCCGGCCAACTGACCCGAAGCCTCTAGTTCACGAGCTTGTGCGGCGGCCGCCCAATGGGCGGCCGCCGCCTTGCTATCGAAGATCACCGTGCAGGCCGATCAACCAGAGTGGGTTCGCGGCCATTCGCGGCCCGGCCAGTCGGGCGTCGCGCTGGCGTCAGTTCGCCTCGCCACCCGACCGCTTCGGCCGGCCCCGCAGGCTGAGGTGGACCTCGTCGACCGTCCACCCCGTCACGCGCTCCACATGGTCCCGCAGGAAGTCGGGCAGCGCCACGCCGTCGACGAGCGGCATGGGCACGTCGACGACCTCACCGGTCTCGCGGCAGATGAGGTGGTCGTGCGGCTCGACGCTGGCGTCGTACAACGACTCGCCCTGCGCGCCCTTGAACTCCCGTAGCAGCCCGGCCTCGACCAACACGCCCAGGTTCAGGTACACGGTCGACAGGCTCAGGTCCTCGCCACGTTCGCGCAGGGACTGGTACAGCGACTCGGCGCTGACGTGCCTCGGCTCCTCGGCCATGAACGCGAGGATCGCCTCGCGCGGGCGGCTGTAGCGCAGCCCTCGGTCGCGCAACACGTCACGGACGGCCCCCTCGAGCTCGTTGGCGGCCTCGCGGCCAGGGCCGGCTCCGTCACCACCGACCGACGGCCCGCCCTCGAGCAGGAGCTCGTGGGTATCGGCGGCATCGATCAACGGGTTTCGCATCTTCCTCCCGACGCGGCCCACGTGGTGGGCCCGCTGCGTTTGCGAGGAGTGTAGCATCCGTCGGAACGGTTCCGAGTTTCGCGGCATCCCGCCCTGCCAGGGGCTGGCGCCGGCCGGGCGTGCCGCGGCCCACGAGCGACCCCCGCGGGACCCACCTGCGGGTTCGCAAGCTCCGTCCTTCAGCCCAACAGGTGTGCCACCGCGTCTCGCTCCTCCAGGAGCTCCGCTTCGCTGACCGCCATCCGCCGGCGGACGCCATCGTCGATCGTCAGTCCTTCGACGACCGAGATCTCGCCAGCGCGGACCGTGACCGGGAAGGAATACATCACGCCGGCACCGACGCCGTAATGCCCGTCCGAGGGGATGGCCATGCTGACCCAGTCGCCCTCGGGGGTACCGAGCGCCCAGTCGCGCATCTGGTCGATGGCGGCGTTGGCTGCGGAGGCGGCGCTGGAGGCGCCGCGCGCCGCGATGACGGTGGCGCCGCGCTTCTGGACGGTGGGAACGAACTCGTCATCGACCCAGTCGGCGTCGACCAGCTCAGGTGCGCGGCGCCCGACGACGGTCGCGTGCGAGAGGTCCGGCACCTGCGTGACCGAATGGTTGCCCCAGATCGTCATGCGCTTCACGTCGGCGTTCCGGGCGCCGGTCTTGGCCGCCAGTTGGCTGATCGCCCGGTTGTGGTCGAGCCGCGTCATGGCCGAGAACTGCGACGGCGCCAGGTGCGGCGCGTTGCGCATGGCGATCAACGCGTTCGTGTTCGCCGGGTTGCCGACCACCAACACCTTGACGTCGCGCGACGCGTGCGCGTCGAGCGCCTTCCCCTGCATGGTGAAGATGGCACCGTTCGCCTCCAGCAGGTCCTTGCGCTCCATGCCCGGACCGCGCGGCCGCGACCCGACCAGCAGCGCGTACTGGGCGCCGTCGAAGGCCACGTTCGGGTCGTCGGTGGCGACGATCCCGTGCAGGAGCGGGAAGGCGCAGTCGTTCAGCTCCATGACCACGCCCTCGAGCGCCTTCAGCGCGGGGGTGATCTCCAGGAGCCGCAGGACGACGGGCTGGTCGCGACCGAGGAGGTCGCCGGCGGCGATGCGGAACAGGAGGGCGTAGCCGATCTGGCCGGCGGCGCCGGTGACCGCGACGTGCACGGGTGCGTTCATGGGGTGGCCTCCGTACGGACCGCCTGGGGGCTGCGACAAAGGCGGCCGAGCGGGCGACATCCTACCAGAGCGCCCGGGCGCACTCGTGCCCCCGCCGGGCCGTTCGGCGCCACGGGGCGACAAGCGATGCTGAGCGACTTGGGCCGGGGGCAGCCCGGGCCGCGGGGCCGCGCGAGCCGCGGGGCCGCGCGGGCCGCCACGCGGTACGCGCCACCACGCTCAGCCCTGGAAGCCCAGCACCTCGAGGAGCCGCTGGAGTTCCTCCTGGTCATGGAAGTGCAACTCGATCGCGCCGCGCCGGCCGCCGCGGATGCGCACGCGGGCGCCGAGTTGGCGCGTGAGTTCGTCGGCCAGGGCCTCATAGCGTTCGTCGCGGGGACGGCGCGCCCGTTCCTTGGGCCGCCGCAGCGACTCGGCCTCACGCACCGAGAGCCGCCGCTGCTGCACCTGGTCGAGGGCCCAGTCACGGTCGGCCGGCTCCTGCGCGAGGATCGCCCGCGCGTGACCCGCGGTGATGCGGCGCTCGCTCAGCGCCTGGCGCGCCGCCGGCGGCAGCGTCAGCAGCCGCAGCGTGTTGGCGACTGCGGGGCGACTCTTTCCGACCGCCTTCGCCACCTCCTCTTGTGTGAGCCCGAAACCCAGGAGTTGCTGGAACGCCTCGGCCTCCTCGAGGTCGTCGAGGTCCTCGCGCTGCAGGTTCTCGATGATGGCGATCTCGAGCGCTTGGCGGTCGTCGAGCTCCCGCACGACGACGGGGACGCTCGTCAGACCGGCCACCTGGGCAGCACGGAAGCGCCGCTCGCCGGCGACGATCTCGTACCCACCGTCCACGGGACGCACGAGGAGGGGCTGCAGAACGCCCTTCTCGGCGATCGACGCGGCCATCTCGGCGATCGCGGCGTCGTCGAACCGCTTGCGCGGCTGCAGCGTCCCGATCCGCAGGTCGGCGAGCGCCACCTGCCGCCCGCCGCCCTCCGGTCGGGGCAGGAGGGCGTCCAGCCCGCGGCCGAGGCCGCGGCTAGGCTTGGCTGACACGGTCGATCACCTCCTCGGCCAGGGCCGTGTAGGCCACGGCAGCCGATGACGTCGGCGCGTAGTCGTAGATCGACAGGCCGTACGACGGCGCCTCGGCCAGGCGGACGGTCCTGGGAATGACGCTGTCGAACACCAGCCGCCCGAAGTGCTGGCGGACGTTCGCCTCCACCTGCTGCGACAGGTTCGTCCGATGGTCGGCCATCGTCAACAGCAGGCCCAGCACGTTGAGCTCCCCGTGCAGTGACGCCCGCACCCGGTCGATCGTGTCCAGCATGCCGGCGATGCCCTCCAGCGCGTAGTACTCGCACTGCACCGGCAGCAGCAGGTGGTCGGCGGCGACCAGCGCGTTGAGCGTCAACGCGCCGAACGAGGGAGGGGCGTCGAGCAGGATGAAGTCGTAGTTGGGGCGCACGCCCGTCAGCGCCTTGCCGAGCAGGCGCAGGTCGTCCGCGCTGGCGTCGAGTTCGAGCGCCGCCCCCGCGAGCTCGGCCGTCGCCGGCAGCACGTCGAGCTGGGCCACGCGGCTCGGGATGACGGCGCCGCGGGCGGACGAACGCCCGACCAACACGTCGTACACGCTGTTCGCCACGCTCTGCAGGCCGATGCCGCTGGTCGCGTTGGCCTGCGGATCGAGGTCCACGAGCAGTACCCGACGCTGGCGTGCCAGTGCGGCCGCGAGGTTGATCGCGGTGGTGGTCTTGCCCACCCCGCCCTTCTGGTTGATGACGCCCACGATGGGCACGCTCAGCCTCCCCGCAGCTCGACGGCGACCAAGGTACCACGCGTACCCAACGGCTCGGCGCGGAGCACACGGGGGGATGCCCAGCCATCCTCGGCCGCGTTCCGATCGTCCCGCAACCACGTCTCGAGCGCCGCAACCTCGGTTCGCCAGTCCGGGCCCTTGCGGCTGACGAGCAGCACCCGCGGCCCCCATAGAGGCCGCGTCAGCAGCGCCACCTCCCGTAGCGTCCCGACCGCCTGCGCGGTCACCGCCGCGATGCCGCCCGGCGGTCGCGCGAGCCGTCGGACGTCGTCGCCGATCACCCGCACCGAGGCGAGTCGCGCCTGCGCCGCGACCTGCGTGAGGAAGGTGGCACGCCGCCGGCGGCGCTCGACCCACCAGACCTCCCGTGGCGCGAGGCGGGCCGCCACGACCACCCCCGGCAGCCCCGCGCCGCTGCCCAGGTCGACGACCGGCCCCGCCTCGGCGGCCAACTCGCCCACGGCCGCCGCGTAGCGCCCGGCCTCGGCCAGGTGCCGCTCGATGTCGGCGTACCCCGCCGGCGACAGGAGATCGAGCGTCCGATGGTAACGATCGAGGAGGGTTCGGTAGGCGACGAGCGCCTCTTCGCCGCCCCCTTCTGGATCCGCGGGCGTCACGGCGGTGGTGGGCGTTTCACGTGGAACGTCGCCAGCTCATGCGTTCGTTTCACGTGAAACGGGGCCCCTCTCGCCCGCCGCTGTGCCGCGCGTGGCCGCCGGCCCGGGCGCGCCGCTCACGGCCGCCGGCTCCGGCGCACCCCGCATGGCCGCCGGCTCCGGCACACCGCGCACGGCCGACGACCCGCGCGCGCCACGTCGCGGGTCGTCGGCGTCGCCAACGCCGCCCCACCGCATCTTGAGATAGACCAGCAGTGCACTGACGTCCGAATCGCGCACGCCGCGCAGCCTCTGAGCGGCGCCCAGCGTCGCGGGCCGCCCACGCTCCAACGCGGCCCGCCCCTCCGCCGAGAGGGAGGGCACGTCCTCGAACGCCGCCCCCTCCAGCGACCACGCCTCGAAGCGGGCCCGCGCGGCGAGCTCCCGCTGGCTGCGCTCGATGTAGGCCGCGTAACGCACCAACACCTCGACCCGCGCCGCCTCCGGATCCTCGAGCGGCTCGACCGGCGCACCGAAGCGCGCGACCACGCTGGCGTAGCTCTCGCCGGGGCGGCACATCACCGTCGTGGCCAGCTCGCCCCCGTCGCGCGCGCGCGCCAGCCTCACGACCTCCGACTGGACACGCGCCTCGCTGTCACGCACCGCAGCCCAGCGACCCTCGTCGACCAGGCCCCAGGCGTGGCCGATGCCTACCAGCCGCGCATCCGCGTTGTCCTGCCGGTGCAGCAGCCGGTACTCGTTACGCGACGTCAGCATGCGGTAGGGCTCGTCGATGCCCCACCGCACGAGGTCATCGAGCAGCACGCCGACGTAGCCCTGATCCCGCCGCACGGTCACCGCCGGCATGGCGGCCGCGCGGCGGGCCGCGTTCACGCCGGCGATCAGACCCTGGGCCGCGGCCTCCTCGTAGCCGGACGTGCCGTTGATCTGCCCCGCACTGAACAGCCCCGGCAGCACCTTCGACATCATCGTCACATCGAGCTGCGTCGGGTCGAGCGCGTCGTACTCGACCGCGTACGCGTAGCGCTGGATCTCCGCGCGCCGGAAGCCCGGAAGCGTCCGCACCATCCGGTCCTGCAGCTCCGGTGGCAGCGAGCTGGAGAAGCCCTGCAGGTACACCTCGCTGGTGTCGACGCCGTCGGGCTCGACGAACAACAGGTGGTGCTCCTTGTCCGCGAAGCGCATGACCTTGTCCTCGATCGACGGGCAGTAGCGCGGTCCCTGGCCGTCGATGTCGCCGCCGTACATCGCGGACTGGTCCAGGTTCGCGACGATCAGTCGGTGCGTCTCCGCCGTGGTCCGCGTCATCCATGTCGGGCTCTCGGTGACGCGGGGACCCGGCGTCCCGGTGAACGAGGCCGGCGGATCGTCGGGCGACACCCGTTCCAGCTCCTGGAAGTCGACCGACGAAGAACGGACCCGCGGCGGCGTGCCGGTCTTGAAGCGCATCAGCTGGTGTCCGGTCGCGACCAGCGCCGCCGACAGGTGGCGCGCGGGCGCCTCGCCCTGCCTCCCGGCCTCCCGGCTACGGCGCCCGTACCAGACGATGCCCCTCAGGAACGTGCCGGTGCACAGCACCACGCTGGGCGCCGCCAGCGAGCGCCCATCCACCAACTGCACGCCGGCCACCCGACGATCGCCGCCGGTGCCCGCGACGTCGAGATCCGCGACCTCGCCCCGGACGATCTCCAGCCCGGCCGTCGCCTCCACGAGGTCGCGTGCGGCCGCCGCGTAACCGTCCCGCTCGTTCTGCACCCGCAGCGACCGGACGGCCGGACCCTTGGAGGCGTTGAGCGTCCGTCCGTGGATCGCGGTCGCGTCCGCGAGCCGCCCCATCACGCCCCCTAATGCGTTCACCTCGAAAACCAGTTGGGACTTGCCGGGCCCGCCGATCGCCGGGTTGCACGGCATCCGGCCGATCGTGTCGGGGTTCGGCAAGGCCAACGCGACCTTGGCGCCCAGGCGCGCCGCGGCCACGGCCGCCTCGATGCCGGCGTGCCCTCCTCCCACCACGATGACGTCGAACTCCCGCACGTCGCTCTCCCTCAACCGGTCCTAACTCATCGACGAAGCCCTGGACCCCACGTCCCGCGCGCCCGCGCGACGGTGGCCGCCACAGAGCCCGGAGTCTAGCACGCGATTCACGTCCTGGACGGGTGTCGGCGCGACCAGGGCGGCCACCGCGCGGCGGCGCGATCCGCGTCGCTCGCGAGCGAACCGCGAGCAACCACGCCGACGGCGCACGCACCGGACACGAGCGTGCCGCGCGAGCCGTACGATCCCGGCATGAGCGCGTGGCTCGGCCTTCTTGCCGGTCTGGTCCTGGTCGTCGTCGGCGCCGATGCGTTGGTCCGTGGCGCCGCCCGCGCCGCCGCCGCCTTCGGCGTGCCGCCACTCCTGGTCGGGCTGACGGTCGTCGCCTACGGCACCAGCGCGCCGGAGTTGGCGGTCAGCGTGAGCGCCGGCGCCGCTTCGCGACCCGAGCTCGCCCTCGCCAACGTCGTCGGCAGCAACATCTTCAACGTCCTGGCGATCCTTGGCCTCGCCGCGCTGTTCGCGCCTCTCGTGGCCTCGGCCGACGTCGTACGACGCGAGATCCCGATCATGCTGCTCGTCACGATCGCGGCGCTGGTCCTCGGCGCCGACGGGTCCTTCACCCGCGGCGACGGCCTCCTCCTGCTCGCGGGCCTCGCGCTGTTGACCGCCGGCCAGGTGCGCGCCGCCCGCCGTGCCGCCCGCAACGGCCCCCGCCATGGCGTCCACACCCGGCGCGATCGCGATCGGCTCCTGCGCGACGCGCTCTTCATCGCCGCCGGCCTGACCGGGCTCGTGATCGGCGCCGGCTGGCTGGTCGATGCGGCGGTCACCATCGCGCTCGACCTGGGCGTGGGCGAGGTCGTCGTCGGCCTCACGATCGTCGCGGCCGGCACCTCGCTCCCCGAGCTGGCCACCTCCATCGTGGCCGCGCTCCGCGGCGAACGCGATCTCGCGATCGGCAACGTCGTCGGCTCGAACGTCTTCAACCTCGTGGGCATCCTCGGCCTGGCCGCGGTGACGGCGCCGAGCGGCCTGCCCGTGGCGTCCCAGGTGCTCGGCCTCGACGCCTGGGTCGCGTTGGGCGCGGCCGCCCTGCTCCTCCCACTCGCCCGCAGCGGGGGCGCCCTCGTGCGCTGGGAGGGCGCCGTGCTCGTCTTCGCCTACGCCGGCTACCTCGCCGCCGTCGTCGCGATCGCGCTGGGCCACTTGGACGTGCCCCCGGTCGGCGTCGGGGTGGCCATCGCCGGGCTGCCCCTCCTCGCCGCCGCCGGCGCGAGCGCACGCCGTCCACGCGGCGCGCGCGCCCGCTGACGCCCGCCGCCGCCCACCGACACGACCCGTCACGTTCCCCCAGGCCAGCCGCCTTTCCCTGATACACTGCCGGTCCGGCTTCGGCCCCCCAACAGGACCCGGTACCGCCGCCCGCGCAAGGGCAGACACCCGTCCTGGACGCCCCTCCGCGGGTGGTCGACGCCCGGAACGCGGTCCATCGAGGAGGCACGACGCGCATGCTCAGCCGTGACCACGCCATCTGGGACGACGTGCTCGACTACGTCCGCGACCAGATCTCCGAGACCGAGTTCCGCACCTGGTTCAAGCAGGTCCGCCCCCTCGGGATCAGCGAGGGCGTGTTCCAACTGGGCGTGCCCCACTCCTTCGCGCGTGATTGGATCCGCAACCACTTCGGCGAGGTCCTCGAGCAGGCGCTGCGCGACCTCGGCGCTCCCTCCCCGAAGATCGGCTTCCAGGTGGTCAGCTTCAGCGCCTCCGAACAGCCGGACATGTTCAGCCAGCCCGCGCAGGGCGAGACACGCGCCGAGCCGCCGCGAGAGCGCGCCCAGCTCAACCCCAAGTACGTGTTCTCCAACTTCGTCGTCGGCCCGAACAACAACCTGGCGCACGCCGCGGCCCTCGCCGTGGCCGAGGCGCCCGGACGGGCGTACAACCCGCTGTTCGTGTACGGCGACTCCGGCCTGGGCAAGACGCACCTCATGCACGCCGTCGGACACGCGGTCGCCGACCGCGCCCCCGACCTGCGGGTCGCCTACGTCACCACGGAACAGTTCACCAACGAGCTGATCAACGCCATCCGCGGCGACCAGATGGTCTCCTTCCGCGACCGTTTCCGCTCCATCGACGTCCTGCTCGTCGACGACATCCAGTTCCTCGCCGGCAAGGAGCGGACGCAGGAGGAGTTCTTCCACACCTTCAACGCGTTGTACGAGTCGGCCAAGCAGATCATCGTCAGCTCGGACCGGCCGCCGAAGGACATCCCCACCCTCGAGAACCGGCTGCGCAGCCGCTTCGAGTGGGGGCTGATCACCGACATCCAGGCGCCCGAGCTCGAGACGCGCATCGCGATCCTGAAGATGAACGCCGACTACCGCGGCGTGAAGGT
>JAABRX010000106.1 GCA_011390675.1 Trueperaceae bacterium
GCCGCGACGATGAAGGTCATCATCCCCACCAAGACGCTCACCGAGACCCTCGGTCACGTGGAACGCGTGATCCCGAGCCGCTCGAGCAACCCCGGGCTCAGCCTGCTCAAGGTGGAGATCGACGACGGACACCTCACGTTCAGCGGTTCCAACATGGACATCGACGTGCGCTCGGTCGTCGAGACCGACGTCACAGGTCGCGCGGAGGTGGCGTTGCCGGCCGCCGTGTTCACGCAGGTCGCGCGAGCGCTGCCCGCCGACACCGTCGAGCTCGACTTCGGCGACGCCGAGGTCGAGGTCCGCTCCGGCACCTTCGCCACGCGCCTGCAGCTCGTGGCGGCCGAGTCCGCGCCGCAGCTCGAGTTCGTCGACGAGTTGCCCGGCGAGGTCGACGGCGCGCTGCTGGGGCGCGCCCTCGAGCACGTTCGCTACGCGGCCGCCGTCGCCGACTACCAGGCCGTGTTCCGTGGGGTGAAGTGCGAGCTGCGTGACGGCCACCTGCGGGTGGTCGCCACCGATGGTTTCCGCCTCGCCTCGTACCACGTCGACGTCACCACCGGCATCGATGCCGAGTTCATCATCCCGGCGCGCAGCGTCGACGAGTTGATCAAGACCCTGGTACCCGGGCCGGCGCGGCTCGCGCTCGACGGCGGTCAGTTGACCGTCGTGAGCGGCGGGACCACGCTCAACCTCAAGCGCATGGACGGCACCTTTCCCGACTACCAGCGCGTGATCCCGCAAGCCTTCCCCGTCAACGTGACGTTGGCGCCGCAGCGTCTCGCCGAGGCCGTCGCGCGCGTCGCGGTGATGGCGGACAAGTCGGCCAACCACCGCGTCGACCTGTTCATCAAGGACGGCGTGTTGCGGATCACGGCCGAGGGGAGCTTCGGGCGTGCGCAGGAGGCCATCGACGTCCTCCAGGAGGGCACGGAGGACGAGATCGCGCTGGCGTACAACGCCAAGTACCTGGCGGACGCCGTCGGGCCCGTCGTCGGCGACCTGCAACTGCGCTTCTCGGGCACGACCAGCCCGTCGGTCCTGCGCGATCTGGGCGACCCCGCCTACCTCGCGATGGTGGTCCCGCTGCGAACCGGCTGACCCGAAACGACGACCCGCGGACGAGGGCCACGGCCCCGCCCGGCGCCCGATCACGCCAAGCACGGCGAAACCCGGAGGAAACATGACCACGATCGACGACGTCCGCGCCCTCGAGGTGCTCGACTCCCGCGGCAACCCCACCGTCTCCGCCACCGTCACGCTCGCCAGCGGCGTCGAGGGCACCGCCGCAGTGCCCTCCGGTGCCTCCACCGGCGCCCACGAGGCGGTCGAACTGCGCGACGGCGGCGCGCGCTACGGCGGCAAGGGCGTGCTCCAGGCCGTCGAGAACGTCAACACGCTGATCGCCGAGGAGGTGCTCGGCCTCGACGCGTTCGACCAGGCCGCCCTCGACGGCGCGATGCTCGCGCTCGACGGCACGCCGAACAAGGCGAAGCTCGGCGCCAACGCCATCCTGGCCGTGTCGCTCGCGTCCGCCCGGGCCGTCGCGGCCGCGCTCGAGATGCCCCTCTACCGCTACCTCGGCGGCACCAATGGGAAGACGCTGCCGGTCCCGATGATGAACGTCATCAACGGCGGCAAGCATGCCGACAACCGCGTCGACATGCAGGAGTTCATGCTCGCGCCGGTGGGCTTCACCACCTTCTCCGACGCGTTGCGTGCCGGCGTCGAGACCTTCCACACGCTCAAGAAGGTGCTCGCGAAGCGCGGTTACGACACCAACGTCGGCGACGAGGGCGGCTTCGCCCCCAACCTGGGCAGCAACGTCGAGGCCGTCGAGGTGCTGCTCGAGGCGATCGAGAAGGCCGGCTACACGCCCGGCGAGCAGATCGCGCTGGCGCTCGACCCGGCGTCCTCCGAGTTCTACCGCGACGGCGCGTACCACCTCGAGGCCGAGGGGAAGGTGCTGTCGTCCGAGGAGATGGTCGCCTACTACGCCGACTGGGTCGACCGCTACCCGATCGTGTCGCTCGAGGACGGCCTGGCCGAGGACGACTGGTCCGGCTGGGCGGCGCTGACGCGGACGCTGGGCGACCGGGTGCAGCTGGTGGGTGACGACCTCTTCGTCACCAACGTCGACTTCCTTGCCCGCGGCATCCGCGAACACGTCGGCAACGCCATCCTCGTCAAGGTCAACCAGATCGGGACGCTGACGGAGTCGCTCGACGCGATCGAGCTCGCCAAGTCGGCCGGCTACCGCAACATGATCAGCCACCGCTCCGGCGAGACCGAGGATGCCTTCATCGCCGACCTCGCCGTCGCCGTCAACGCGGGCCAGATCAAGACTGGCTCCGCCAGCCGCTCCGACCGCCTGGCCAAGTACAACCGGCTGCTGGCGATCGAAGCCGAGCTCGGCTCGGCCGCTCGCTTCCTCGGGCGGTCCGCCTTCCGTTCGTGAGCATCTTCCGCCGCACCAAGATCGTCGCGACGCTGGGGCCGGCGTCGTCGTCGCCGGAGCGGATCCGTGAGCTCCTCGAGGCCGGCGTGGACGTCTTCCGCGTCAACTTCTCGCACGGGACGGCGGACGTCCACCGAGCCAACGTCCAGCGTGTGCGCGAGGTGGCTGGCGAGCTCGGCCGCAACACCGGCGTGCTGCAGGACCTGCAGGGTCCGAAGATCCGGGTCGGCAAGTTCGCCGACGGGCAGGTGACGCTCACCCCGGGGGAGCCGTTCGTCCTCACCTGCGACGACGACAGCCCGGGGGACACCACGCGGGTGGGCGTGACGTACAAGGGCCTCTGCCGCGACGTCAAGCCGGGCGACGCGCTGCTGCTCGATGACGGGCGTCTGGCGCTGAGGGTCGACACCATCGAGCGAGCCAGCATCCACGCGGAGGTGACGCTCGGTGGCGTGCTGTCGGACAACAAGGGCATCAACATCCCCGACGCGGACCTGTCGATCCCCGCGCTCACCGACAAGGACGTGGACGACCTGAGGCTCGGCGCCGAGATCGGCGTGGACTGGGTGGCGATGTCGTTCGTCCGCAGCCGCGACGACCTGCTGCTCGCGCGCCACTACCTCGCGCGCGAGGGTTCGAGCGCCAAGCTGATGGCCAAGGTCGAGAAGCCCGGTGCGGTCGAGCGCTTCCCCGAGATCCTGCGCGAGGTCGATGGCATCATGGTCGCCCGCGGCGACCTTGGCGTCGAGATGCCGCCGGAGCGTGTGCCGCAGATCCAGAAGCGGCTCATCCGCGCCTGCCTGGAGGCGGGCAAGCCGGTGGTCACCGCCACCCAGATGCTCGAGTCGATGATCCACAGCCCGACGCCGACGCGGGCCGAGGCCTCCGACGTCGCCAACGCCATCTACGATGGCACCGATGCCGTCATGCTGTCCGCCGAGACGGCCATCGGCGACTACCCGG
>JAABRX010000107.1 GCA_011390675.1 Trueperaceae bacterium
ACACCCGCCCGGTGTGGCTGGACCGCGACTGGCTCGCCGCGCGCGACGCTCTGGGCGGCTTCCCGATGGCGTCGTCGTTCGACTTCCGCGGCGCGGCGCCATACGCGCTCGAGCGCGCCCACGCCCTGGGCCTCACGCACCGCGACGTCGCCGATTCGGTGCGGGCGACGCTGGCATGGCACGACGCCGCCGGCACCGCCAGCGCGGGCATCGACGACGACGCCGAGGCGGCGCTGCTCGCGTCCTGGGACGCGGAGCGCAGCGCTCAGTAGCGCCGGCCAGCGCTCAGCTCTGCGCGGACCGCCAGGTCGCCAAGCCCTCGGCCACGAGCGCCGGTTGGCCGAAGAAGAGCGTGAGCCCGGGCGCTCGCAACCAGTCGCCCGGGTCGCCGTCGAAGGCCCAGTCGCCGCCGGCCTCGCGCACCAGCACCAGCCCTGCGGCGACGTCCCAGGCCTTCAGGCCCGCCTGCCAGAACAGATCGATGCGCCCGGCGGCGAAGCGGCAGAAGTCGTGGCAGCAGGCGCCGCTCGAGCGCACCCCTGCGGTCGCGGCCGCGAGCGCGCCGAAGGCGGCCACGTGCGCCGTGTTGCGCGCCGACTCGGCGGTGAAGTTCGTCGCCACCAGCGCGTACGCCATCGAGCGCGGCTCGCCGGCGCGCAGGCGGACGCTGTCGCGCCACGCCCCGCCGCCCGCCACCGCCCAGTACGTGGCGTCCTCGCCCGCGTCGTAGATCACCCCCAGGACGCTCTCGCCGTCCACGACCAACCCGATCGAGACGCAGAACGAACCCGCGCCGCGGACGAAGTTGTGGGTGCCGTCGATCGGGTCGATCACCCACGTGGGCGCGCCCACCACCGACTCGTCGAGGCCCTCCTCGCCCAGGAAACCGATGTCCGGGGCGACCCGGCGCAGCGCCGTCACCAGGCGCCGCTGCACCTCGGCGTCGCCGAACGTGACCACGTCGCCCGGGCTGGTCTTGGACGCCAACTCCAGCACGTCCTCTCCGGCGTGGTGGCGGGCCGCCAGGTCGCGCGCCCAGCGACCGGCAGCGAGGGCGTGCGGCGCGATGGCGTCCTTGAGGACGAGCAGGTGCGGGAGGTCGAAGGCGGTGGGGGCAGGAGCGTCGGACACGCCCCGATGGTACGTCGCGCGATCGGCGCCCGGGACCATCTCCCCTCGCGGATCGTGTCGACCCTCGGTACCCTCCGCGCGGAGGTGGCCGTGTGAAGGTCCTCTGGATCGTGCTCGTCGTCCTGGTCGCCGTGATCGCCGCCGGCGCGATCGGCCTGCGCATCGTGCCGAAGCCGCTGCCCCGGTTCGCCGGCGCCGAGCCGACGCTCGCGACCGTGCCTTTGCCGATCGACCTGCCCGCGCCCGTCGAGCGCTGGTACCGCGACCTCTACGGCGACGCGGTGCCCGTCATCGAGAGCGCCGTGATCAGCGGTCGCGCGACGCTTCGCATCATGGGCATCACCTTCCAGGGGCGCTTCCGGTTCGTCCACGACGCCGGGAACGCCTACCGCCACTACCTCGACACCACCCTGTTCGGCCTGCCGCTGCTGCGGGTGAACGAGTGGTTCCTCGATGGGAACGCCCGCCTGGAACTGCCGTTCGGCGTCACCGAAGGCGAGCCCAAGGTCGACCAGGCGGCCAACCTCGGGCTCTGGGCGGAGTCGCTCTGGTTCCCGGCGGTGTTCGTCACCGATCCCCGGGTGCGCTGGGAAGCGGTCGACGCGGAGACCGCACTGCTGGTGGTGCCCGGGCCCGACGGCGAAGAGCGCCTCGTCGTCCGCTTCGACCCCGGAAGCGGTCGACCGACGCTGGTGACGGCGATGCGCTACCGGGAGGCCGACGACGACGCCAAGACGCTGTGGCTCAGCCACGCCCGCGGCTGGGGCCAGGTGGACGGCCGCACCGTCATGGACGACGCCGCCCTGACCTGGTTCGGCGACCCCGCCCCTTGGTCGGAGTTCCGCGTCGAAGAGGTGGTCTACGGCGTCGACGTCGCCGAGGCGCTCCGTGGCCGGGGGCCTTGAGGCCGACCCGGCCGCGTCCGTCAGTTCAAACCGAAGGCCGACTGGAGTGCGGCTCGAACGCGCGTCGCCAAGGCCACGGCACCGCCCGTGTTCTGGACGATCACCTGCGACCGGTTCTCGCCGGCGGCCGATACGACGACGGTGAGCCACTCCGTCCGGGTCGAGGCGCGCTGGAACAGACCGCCGGACGTCGTCACCTCGGTCTCGGCGCGGACGAACCCGCCCTGCGTGTCGGCGTCGGTGATCAACCAGCCGGTCGAGTCGTCCACGCCGGGGGACGTCGAGATCGCCTCGATCGCCGCGCCCATGACGTCGAGCGGCGCAGCCGCGTAGAAGACGGGTTCCGCCGCGGGTACCGTTTGCGCGGTCGGGGCACAGGCGGCGAGGACGAGCATGAACGGGATCATCCAGGGGATCCAGGTGCGTTGCATGGTGGGCTACCTCCACCTGCAAGGTAGCAGGGGGTGGGACCGAGCCGATGTTCCGTTGACGGAGGCCTTAGGATCGCGGCCGCGTCGGCGGCCGCAAACGCTGCACGGTCGGGGGCCCTGAGGCGCCCGGTCAGCGCTCCTTGCGCGACTGCGCCATCACCGAAGCGGCGAGCGGCTCGCCGCAGGAACCCTGGGGCTCACCGTTCCTTACGGGACTGCGCCATCACCGAAGCGGCGAGCTTGCGGGTCACGTCGGCGTAGCGCTTGCCGCGCATGACCATCGCCGCCTTGCGTTCGGCCTCCGACGAAGTCTCGCGCGACGCGTCGCGCTGCGACAACGCGGAGGCGGCGAGGCTCTTCTGGATCTTGGAGGCGCGCGGGTCCTGCATCACCTGCGCGGCGAGCGCGCCGATCGACTCGGACGTCACCTTCGTGTTCTTGGCGCCACCAGGTGTGGAAGCGGGCTTCGTGCCGGACGCCTTCTTGGCGGATGCGGGCTTCTTCGCCACCGTCGACCTCCTCTGAGTTGGTTCCCATCGATCGTACCAGAGCGGCCTCCCGAAGCGTCCTGGTGCGGGTTCGGCGCTACCGCTGCCGAGCGCGGACGATCGTCGCGACGACCGCGTCGCCGATCGCCACGAGCAGGAACACCAGACCGAGGAGCTCTTGGCCGGTGAGGTAGAGCACGACCGCGACGACGAAGAAGAGCGCCGCCGACGCGAGCAGGAGGGTCGGGAGCAGATGCATGGCGGGAAGTTAGCACGCAGGCCACCGGCGGCTTCGCCCATGCAGGATTAATGTGATATCATTTTGCTACCGGCGCAGGACGCGCCCGATCCGACGAAAGGACCCACCGATGCCCGACGCCATCCCATTCGCCCGCGCCCTACCCGAGCCGCAGGTCCGCGAGCACCGCGCCCCCGCGGTCCCGGGCCTCGCGGTGCTCGCCGCGTCCATCGCCCTGACCGGCGTCGGCCTCTGGCAGACGCTCGCCGCGACCCAATCGGTCACCTCGGTCGTGCTGCCGATCGCGCTCGCGGCCGCGGCCTTCATCGCCGCCGGACTCGGCTTCGCCGGGCTCACGATCGTGGCCCCGCGCGAGGCGCGCGTGCTGCAGTTCCTGGGGCGCTACGTCGGCACCCTGCGCGACGACGGCTTGCGCTTCGTCAACCCGTTCACCACCCGCAAGAAGGTCAGCACCCGCATCCGCAACCACGAGACGAGCACCCTCAAGGTGAACGACGCCGACGGCAACCCGATCGAGATCGCGGCCGTGGTGGTGTGGCAGGTCGCCGACACCGCGCGGGCGACCTTCGAGGTCGACGACTTCGTGGAGTACGTCAGCATCCAGGCGGAGACCGCGGTGCGCCACGTGGCCAACTCGTTCCCGTACGACGCCCACGGCGCCGACCAGCTGTCGCTGCGCGACGACGCCGAGGAGATCACCGAGCGGCTATCGGCCGAGGTCTCGGCGCGCGTCGAGGCGGCCGGGGTCACGATCATCGAGTCGCGCATCACGCACCTCGCCTACGCGCAAGAGATCGCCCAGGCCATGCTGCAGCGCCAACAAGCGAGCGCGATCGTCGCGGCCCGGCAACTGATCGTGGAGGGCGCGGTCGGCATGGTGGAGACCGCGCTCGACCGCCTTCAGGAGCGCGACGTCGTCGTGCTCGACGACGAGCGCAAGGCGGCGATGGTCAGCAACCTCCTCGTCGTCCTTTGCGGCCACCAGTCCACCCAGCCCGTCGTCAACACCGGCACCCTCTACTGAGGCGTCCGTCCCTGGAGGCACCGCGCGTGCAGCGCCGACCATGAGCCCCAAGGAGCGCAAGCCCGTCCTGTTGCGCCTCGACCCCGCGGTGCACGACGCGGTGGCGCGCTGGGCGGCGGACGAACTGCGCAGCACCAACGCGCACGTCGAGTACCTGCTGCGACGCGCGCTCGCCCAGGCCGGACGCCTACCCAAGGGGGCAGGACCGCTACCCCAGCGCGGCCGCCCACCCAAGGACCCCACCGCGGCCGAGGAGGCCGCGCCCCCACCGGACGCCCCCGCGTCCGCGACCCCCAAGGAGGACGACCCCACATGACCCGCACGCTCCGAACCCTCGCGATCGCCGCTGCGCTGCTCGCCGGCGCCGCGTTCGCCCAGACGAACCCCGTCGGCAGCTGGAAGGGCGCCATCGAGCTGCCCGGCGGCGGACTCGACATCCGCGCCACCTTCACGCTCGAGGGCGCAGCGCTCGCCGGCACGCTCGACATCCCCGCTCAGGGGCTCATCGATTTCGCCCTCGCCCCCGTCGCGCTCGATGGCGATGCGCTGCGCTTCGGCATGCCCGGCGTCCCCGGCGATCCGATGTTCGAAGGCACCATCGCGGGCGACCGCATCGAGGGCAGCTTCCTCCAAGGCGGCCAAGCGTTCCCGTTCACCCTCGAGCGCACCGAGGCCACGAACGTGCGCCCGCAGGAGCCGATGCCGCCCTTCCCGTACCTCGAGGAGGAGGTCGCCTTCGCGAGCGGCGACGTGACGCTCGCGGGCACGCTCACGCTCCCCGAAGGCGAGGACCGGGTGCCCGCGGTGCTGCTGATCACCGGCAGCGGACCGCAGGACCGCAACGAGGAGATCATCGGGCACAAGCCCTTCTTGCTGCTCGCCGACCGCCTGACGCGCGCCGGCTTCGCGGTGCTGCGCGTCGACGACCGCGGCGTGGGCGACAGCACCGGCAGCGACGGCGACGCCACCTTCGACGACCTCGCCGCGGACGTGGGCGCGGGCCTCGAGCTGCTCGCCGCCCACCCACGCGTCGACGCCGACGCCATGGGCCTGTTGGGCCACAGCCAGGGCGGGTTCCTCGCCCCGTACGTCGCCGCGCAACGCGACGACGTCGCCTTCGCGATCCTGATGGCCGGACCGGCGGTCGACGGCTTCGCCGTGCTCGAGGTCCAGAACGAGCTGATCATCTCCCGCACGCTCGCAGGCCAAGGGGCCCCGCAGGACGTGATCGACGCCGCCGTCGCCAGCCAGCTCGCCTTCCTGCGCGCGCTGCAGCCGCTGCTGCAGAGCGAGGACCTCGACGGTGCCCGCGCGCTCGTGCGCGAGCGGGTGGAGGCGGAGCTCCCGGCCGAGCAGCGCCCACCGCAGGCCGAGTTCGAGCAGTTCATCGCGGCCCAGCAGGAGGGCACCGTCGCCCCCTCGTTCCGCGCCTTCCTCGCCTTCGACCCGCGCCCGTACCTCGAGCAGCTCGACGTGCCGACGCTGGCGCTGTTCGGAGGCCTCGACTTCCAGGTCGACGCCGCCCAGAACGAGGGGCCGATGCGCGCGGCGCTCGCGGACAACCCCGACGCGACCGTGCTCGTGTTCGAGGGGCTGAACCACCTGATGCAGCCGGCGACCACCGGGCTGCTCGAGGAGTACGGCGCCATCGAAGTCACGATCGACGAGGCGGTGCTCGAGGCGATCGTCGGGTGGGCGGCGGAGCGCTTCGTCGAGCGCTGAGCGCGGCGATCGCCGCCGGACGATGTCGCCTGCGCGACCAAAGCATGTCGATGGCCGTCGCATCATGTCGACGGCCATCGACATGGTCCCGGAGGTTCGCCATGCATCCCCAACCCCTCGACCTCGTGCGCCTGTTCAAGGCGCTCGGCGACGCCACCCGGCTGCGGCTGGTCGGCACCCTCGCCCACGGACCGCGAAGCGTCGAACAGCTCGCAGCCGTGGCCGGCGTCGGCAGCTCGACCGTCTCGCACCACCTCAAGCGGCTCGCCTCGGTCGGCCTCGTGGAGGCCCGCGCCGAAGGCCCCTACAGCGTCTACACGCTCGACCGGGCGCCACTGCACGACCTGGCCGAGCGGCTCACCGGCGACGCGGCGCTGCCCGACTTCGCCGCCGACGCCGACCTCGACGCCTTCGACCGCAAGGTGCTCGCCACCTTCGTCGATGCCGACGGGCGCATCAAGGCGTTCCCGACGCAGGCGAAGAAGTCGCTGGTGCTCGTCCGCTACGCGCTGAACGCGTTCGAGCCGGGCGTGACGTACACCGAGGCCCAGATGAACGAGCGCCTGCGCCGCTTCTCGGACGACACCGCGCGCCTGAGGCGCGCCTTCGTCGACCACGGCTTCATGCAGCGCACGCCGGACGGGGCCGCGTACTGGCGGGTCTGACGCAGCCTGCCCCACGGCGCCATCCCGACGCAGTTCGGGGTGGCGCCGATCTTCGTGCGTTACGGTGCCCGCGCAGACGCACCTACGCCACTGGACCTCAGGAACGGACACGATATTCATGCCCGAGCCGATCACGTTCGACCGACTCGAACGCGGCGCGAAGCGCGTCGCGAACCGCGAGGCGCCCGCCGCCGGCGCCCGCCGCAGCCCGCGACTCCTCGCAGCCCTGACCGCAGCCGTGACGCTCGTCGGGACCGCCCTCGCCCAGGACACCGTCACCCCCGAGGCGCTGGCCGAGCGCGTGCCCGCGACCTGGCACGGCGTCCCGGCGGACCGCACCAACTCCGGGATCGACGCCTCCGGCGGCGCCTTCGCGAGCGCCTACTACGACGACGTCGAGGACGAGCGGTCCTTCCGCGATCTGGGGCTCGGCATCACCGACCTGGGCCCCTACGGCGACGCCGCGCTGCTCGTGTACGAGGCCGACGTCGCGGCTGGCCGCCTCGAGCGCCTCGACGTCGGTGGCTACCCGGCCTTCGCCGAGGTGGAGGACGATGGCGACCACGCCCTCGACGTGATCGCCGGCCGCATGTGGATCCGCACGTCGAGCTTCGGCGAGCTCTACGGCGCCGACGACCTTCGCGCCGCCGTCGAGTCCTTGCCTCTCGACGAGATCGCGGCGCTGAGCGAGCTCCCGTCGGCGCCCGGCGCCGCGTACGGCCCGATCGGCTTCACGCGCGGGGCGTTGCGCAGCTTCCTGCCGGAGGCGGTGCTCGGCATCCCCCGCGGCGACGGCTTCTACGCGGAGGTCCACCCGACCGGCGTGGCCTGGAGCGGGTTCCCGTATCTCGGCGAGCGCGACGGCGACGAGATCCGCGTGCGGGTCGGGATCTGGGACCTGGGCACGATCGCGGACGCCGCGCGCGAGCGCCTCGCCGACTCGGCGGACGCCTGGCGGCCCTTCACCGTGGACGGGCGCCAAGGCTACGTCGAGATCGGCGCCGAGGCGCCGCGGGTGCTGGTGCTCGCGGACCGCTTCCGCGTGCAGGTCGATGCACCCGGCCGTCCGGACGTGGACGGCGAGTGGCTCCGCGGCGCGTTCGCGTCGATCGACTTCGCGCGGCTCGAGCGCCTCGCCGAGCTGATCCCCGCGCCCACGCCAGCACGCGACCCGCTGCTGGGTCAGCCGGTCATGATCGACCCCGAGCGGCTCGCCACGGCGCTGCCCGATGCGTTGGCCGGACGGTCGCGCGGCGAGGTCGAGGCAGAAGTGCAGACCGACTACAGCGACCCGTTCGACACCGCGCTCGCCCGCGCGCCCTACCCCGGAGGCGACGGCGAGGCGATGTGGACGCTCAGGATCCGGGACCAGGGCCTCGCCACCTACGACCTCCAGCGGGATCTGGCCGAGATGCCCGCGACCGAGGCGAACGGACGCACGGTCTGGACGAACGCCGCGCGGCCGGGGGCCACCATCTTGGTGGCCGAGCGCGTGCTCGTGGAGCTGTTCGCCTGGGGCGAGGGATCGGGCGACGTGAGCGTCGACGCGCTGGCGGCTGCCCTGGCGGAGCTCGACGTCGCGGCGCTGGAGGCCGCGGCCGCGAACGTCGGCGACTGACGGGTCCGAGCCCATCCCGCGCTGAGGCCCCGTCGGCCGCGCCACCCTCGACCCCCGATCCGGTGCGTACGGTGCCGGGATGGAACCCCACCGACCCGTCCTCCTCGTCGTGATCGCCAGCACCCGCCCCGGTAGGGTCGGGCTCCCCGTCGGCACGTGGGTGAGCGAACGCGCCCGCGCCCACGGCGCCTTCGAGGTCCGCATCGCCGACCTCGCCGAGGTCGCGTTGCCGCTCCTCGACGAGCCCCACCACCCGCGCCTCCAGCGCTACGAGCATGAGCACACCAAGCGCTGGAGCGCCACGGTCGGCGGCGCCGACGCCTTCGCCTTCGTCGCCCCCGAGTACAACCACGGCATCGCCGCGCCCCTCAAGAACGCGCTCGACTACCTGAACCTCGAGTGGCGCCGCAAACCGGCCGGCATCGTCAGCTACGGCGGGGTGTCGGCGGGGCTGCGCGCCGCGGGCCAGCTCAAGCAGGTGCTCGCGGCGCTGCAGGTGGTGCCGGTGGGCGGCGGCGTGCCGATCCCGATGATCGGCCAACGGGTCGCGGACGGCGTGGTGGACGCGAACGAGTTGATGGAGAAGGCGGTCGACGCGATGCTCGACGAGCTCGCGACCTGGCACGGGGCCTTGGCGCCCTTGCGCGGCGGCTGACTCAGCGCGCCTCGCGCACGTCCATCCCGTTGTCGGCGAAGGTGTTCTCCGCGCCCTGAGCCACCCCTTCCGACTCGAGCCGCACGCCGGACTCGCCCCCCTCGATGGCGTTGCGCTCGAGCGTCGCGCTGGCGGCGCCCCCCACCAGCACGCCGTTGACGGCGTTCCCCCGCAGGGTGCTGTCGCGCACGATCACGGCCGCGTCCTCGATCGCGGCGACCCCGTTCGACGCGTGGCCCGAGACCTCGCTCGTCTCCACGACCGCGCGCGCCGATCCGGAGAGCACCACCCCCGAGTGCCGGTTGCCCACCACCCGGACGTCGGTGAGGAAGGCGGTCGCGTCGCCGGTCAGCCAGACCCCCATCTCGTTGCCTTCGATGGCGCCGCCCGTCACGTCGGCGCTCGCGCCGCCGTCGACCCACACGCCACGCTCGGCGTGCCCGGCCACGACCGTGCCCTCGAGCTCGACGCTGGCCGCTTGCGCGACCACCACGCCGTGCCCGGCTCCGTCGCGCAGCTCGGCCTCGTAGATCCCCGCGCGCGCCTCACCGCCGGCGAAGACCGCCCCGGCGTTGCCGACGAAGCGACCGCCCTGGATGGCGAGCCGCCCCTGATCCGAGACCGACGTGTGGGCGAAGCCGCCGTTGCCGGACACCTCGACGTTCTCGAGCACGAGCGTGCCGGCGTTGCGGACGTCGAAGGCGCCGCCGGGGCTGCCGGTCACGGAGCTGTCGTGCACCGCCACCTGCGCCTCGCCGTTCACCCCGACCGCCGGCCACGAACGGTCGACGCCCTCGCGGACCTCGCCGTTCGCCTCGAAGCGCACGTCGCGGACGACGACGCTGGCCGCGCCGCCCACCCCGAGGCCGACGGTCGCGGAGTCGCGCACGACGCCGCCGGTGAAGCTGGCGCGGGCGTTCTCCCCGACGCGGATCGCCTCCAGGAACTGGCCGGCCTCGACGTCGAGCAGGCCGTTCCCGCCGAAGGCCGTCTGCACGAAGTCCGCCTGGGACTCGCCGATCAGCGCCACGCCCTGAGCCACCTGGTCGAGGAAGACGCCTCCGCCCACCTCGATGCGCGCCCGACCGCTGGCGACCAGCCCGCGGAAGCCGTCGATCACCTGCGGCGTGACGAGCTGCAAGGTGGCGTCGTCGAGCACCTCGATCGTGTTCCCGCCGTTGCGGGCGAACACGACGTCCTCGGTCGCGGCGGTCGCGCCGCCCTGCAACACCAGCGCCGATCCGTGGCCGCCCGGCCGCCACGGATCGGGGGTCTCGAGGGTGCCGGCCTCGGCGAACCCCAGATCGACGCTGCGAAGGCCGACGGTGCCGTGGCGGACCACGATCAGGTCGGCGGGTCCGTCGCCGACCCATACGAGGCGCATCCCCTCGAGGTGCACCGCGGCGCCCTCGCCCACGCGCACGGCGATGGGGCCGCCGGCGAGCTCGAGGAGGACGTCCTCGCGCCCGCTGCCGACGATCGAGACCTCGCCGTGCGCGACGAGCGGCACCGGGACCGCGTAGCTGCCGGGCACGATCTCGTACGTGCCACCGGCGGTGAAGGCCGCGAGGAGCTCGTCGACGCTGTCGATGATCTGCGGCTGGCCGTAAGCGAGGGCGTACACGAGGAGCGCGGCCGCGGCCGCCGCGAGTCGCCGGGGTCGGAGCCCCCCTGGAACGGTGCGGTGCATGCGCGGGTGGTGCATGGGAACCTCTTCCCGCCCCGGAACGGGGCGCTCGAACGAGACGGAACGATCGGACGGTTACTCCGCTTCGAGAAGCTCCGTCGCGACGTCCACGAAGGTGTTCGTGCCGACGATCGGTGCGGCGTCCGCCGCGACCTCGAGCCCGATGGGGCTGCCACGGACGGTGTTCGTGTCGAACCGGCCGGAGCCAGCCTCGTCGAACCAGGCGCCGCGCTCGGCGTTGTCCTCGAGGTCGTTGCCCGCGACCGTCGCGATGGCCTCACCGGCGACGACCACGCCCGTCCAGCCGTTGCCGCGGACGCGGTTCGAGGTCGCGTCGCCCACGGAGGAATCCAGGAAGCCGATCCCGGTCCGCTCGTGGTCGACGACGTCGGTGTCGCGGACGATCAGGGTCGAGGCGCCCATGGCGACCAACCCCGACCGGTTGCGGGCCACCCACGCGCCCTCGACGTGGGCGCGGGCGTACCCGTCCAAGTACAGGCCGAAGTCGGCGTGGTCCTCGATGCGGCCCCCGGTGACCTCGACGAAGGCATGCCCGTCGGCGAAGATCGCCTCGGCGCCGCCGCCCGTCATCACCACGTCCTCGAGCACGGCGCGCGCGCCCTCCCCGAAGTAGAAGGCCCCTTCGTTGCCGACGAAGCTGCCGCCCTGGACGTTCACCGTGGCTTGGCCGACCGCGTAGGTGTGCGACCAGGTGCCGGTGGTCTCGACCGTGGTCCCGATCAGCGTGAGCATCGCCGCGCCGGCGACCTCGAAGGCGCCACCCGGATGGTCGCGGAACGTGTCGCCCCCTTCGAGGTAGAGCCGCGCCCGGTCGCCGACGTACACCGCGGAAACCAAACGATCGCCCTCGACGACGCCGTTCTCCTCGAAGAGGTTGCCGCCGCCCGCGACGACCGCGCGCCCGTGCGCCGCGATCGCGAAGTCGAGGTGGAGGCGGAACTCGGTGTCGAAGGCCCCGATCGTCGCGTCGTCGTGCGCCACGACGCCGGCCCCGTTGTCCACGAGCAGCGCCTCGGACAGTCGGAGCCGCGACGTGTCGTGGACCACCGCCGCCGCGCGCCCGTTCTGGCCGATCCCACCCCCCTGCACGTCGACGAACGAGTCGCCGGTGACGTAGAGGCCGCGCCCGTAGCCCTCGGTGCCGACCGGTGGATCGGGCACCCCGACGGCCCGCCCGATGGCGACGTTCTCGAGGGTCGCGCGAGCGTCGTGCACCCGCACGACGTCGCCGGGTTCCTCGGAGGCGTAGGCGAGGCGGAGCCCGACCAGCCGGGCGTGCGCGCCCCCCTCGATCCGGATGCCCTCCGGCGCACCGTGTAGATGGAGCGTCGGGAAGCCCTCGCCACCCTCGACTTCCCGGAGTTCGACGTCGCGCGCCACCACGAGCGTCTCGTCGATCGTGTAGTCCCCCGGCTCGATCCACACGACGCCGCCGGCCGCAACGGCGGCCACCAGGGCCTCCGCCGACGCGACGCGTGGCTCGTCGTCGGCTTGCGCGAACGCGGCCGCGCTCGCGAGCGCCAGGAGCGCGACCCCGAGCGCGCGCCCGATCATCGGCCGCCCCTCACGGGGCGACCGGGCCGTACGTGCCGTCGAGCTGGACCGCGGTGGCGAACGCGTCTTCGAGCGACATGCGCGGGAGCCACACGTCCGAATCGACGTCGAGGTCGGCCGCTTGCAGGTTCCAACCGAAGAAGCCGCGCACGGTGTTGGCCCACGAGTCGACGGCCTCGACCTCGGCCTCGGCGGCGTTGCGGTCGATCACCACGCGCGCGCCGTAGGCGGCGCCCCAGGCGTCGGAGATGGCGTAGCTGGGCTCGGCGCGGACGTTCCCGAACGCGTCGTAGACCTCCATCGCCCAGTCGGCGAGGTTGGCCAAGTCGATGACCGTGTCGAACTCCTGGTAGTCGCCCATGGCGTTCGCCACGAAGACGTTGTCGGTGAGCACCAGGTCGGTCGCGCGGCGGGCGTTGTCGAGGCCGAAGGCGTCGCTGAAGGCGAACACGTTGTTGGCCAGCTCGACGTGGGTGCGCCCCTCGAGCGCCACGGCCGAACCGCCGATGGTGCCGAACGCGTCGTGCTTGTGGGTGAACAGCGCCGCGTTGTGGGCGAAGCGGTAGCGCGGGAAGTCGTCGGGGTCGTCGGCAGCGATGTTGGTGGAGAGGTGGAAGCCGAAGCCGGTGTTGTTCACCGCCACCGAGTGCTCGACGGTCACGTCGGCCGCCGCTCCCGGGTAGAAGGCGAACGCCCCCTGGGTGGGCGCGGTGTTGGTGACGATCACGTGCCGCACCACGATCGTGCTGGTGACGCCCGTGCGGATCACGAGCCCGCCGGACTCGGGGGTGGGGGTGTGCTGGGGCGTGCCCTGCCGGACGATCTTCAGTTCGGCGTCGCCGGCGTAGTAGTTGCGGTTCGCGTGGTCGATCACCAGCCCGTCGACGACCACGCGGTGCTCCGTCTCCTCGCCGCGCGCCGCCATCAGGCGGGTGGCGAAGTCGCTGGTGTCGATCATCAGGCGGGCGTCGGTGACGAAGTTATCGGCGTTGTGGACGCCCGTGAGGACGGTGACGTACGCCCCCCAGGGGTCGCGGCTCGAGAAGTCGGGGGCGTAGCCGCCGTAGATCTCGACGGGGACGAGGATCCGGTCGGCGCCGCTGTCGGCCCGCCCGTTGAAGACGCCACCGGTGATGCAGACGACGTCGCCGGGCTCGAGATCGGCCGCGATGTTGCCCAGGTCGCGCGCGGGGCGCTCGAGGGTGGCGACGCGGCCGCTCCCCGCTTCGCTGACGTACTTGGTGCACTCCTGGGCCAAGGCGGGGACGCCGGCCACGAGCAGGGCGGCGAGCGCGAGCACGGTGCGGTGGATGCGTGGGTGGTGCATGAGGACCTCTTCCCGCCCCGCTCGGGGGCACGAGGGGCTCAAGAGGGCGGGTCCGTGGGCTCGGTGCGCGCGCCCACCGCCTCGTCGACGAACGCCCACGCCGCCACCCAGGTCTCGAACTCGAGCACCTCGCCCGACCGCAGGTCCTGCAGCCGCACGCGCGTGCCCAAGTCGTCGCCTTCGGTGAACCGAACGAGGTAGCTGCCCACGAGCCGCTCCTTGGCCATGGGGCCAAGCTAGGCGGCGGGCGTTTCGTCGCCGTTTCGTTCGCGGGACCGTCGCCGGTTCGTTCGGGGATCAGGCGTCGAGGAGCAGGCGGGTGACGACCGGGTCGATCGCCGACGGGTCGAGTGCGGGGTCGTCGGGAAGCGCCGGGCGCAGCGCGCGGGCGCGCTCGCGCACGCTGGGCGGCGCGACCGGATGCGCCCACACCGCTTCGGCGGCCACGTCGCCCAACGCGCGCCGGTCGGTGCCGTCGAGCGCCGGCACGTACGCGACCAGCACCTGCAGCAACCGGGGCAGCGCGTCCGCGTCGCGCGCGATGCGCAGCGCGGGGCGCAAGAAGGCGTCGGCGCGCTCGGGCGTACCGCGCTTGACCTGCAGGTCGCCGAGGTTCTTGAGGGTGACGATCTGCCCCAGGACGTCGCCCACCGCCTCTTTGACCTCGAGGCTGGCGCGCCCCATCGCCTCGGCCTCGTCGAGCCGGCCGAGCTGGCCGTACAGCACGAGCAGGTTGTTCTTCACCGACGACACCCCGCGCGGGTACTCGAGGCGCTCGTACACCTCCAGGGCGCGCTCGTAGCGGCGCGCGGCCTCCTCGAGGTCGCCGCGCACGTCGGCGAGGTACCCGAGGTTGTTGAGGGCGGTGGCGCGCGACAGCTCGTCGCCCACCCGCTCGAACAGCGCCACGCAGCGCAGGAAGCGCGCCTCGGCCGCCTCGAAGCGCTCCTGAACCGCCTCCATGCTGCCGAGCGAGTTGAGCACGTTGGCGAGGTCGGCTTCGTCACCGATCGCCTCGAAGGCGGCGATCGCGCGCAGGTAGACGGCCTCCGCGGCCTCGAAGTCGCCCTGCAACTGGAAGACGTCGCCGAGGCAGCGCTGCGCGCGGCCCGCGAGGTCGCTCCGGCCCGCGCGCGCCGCGTGCTCCACGGCGGCCTCCGCGTGCGTGCGCGCGGCGGCGAGGTCGCCACGCTCGCGGGCGGTCGTCGCTGCCGCGCCCTCGATCGTGGCGTGCAGCGCGTCCACCAGCGGACCTCGGGCATCGGCGAGGCGCGCGAGCGAGGTCGCGCACAACTCGCCCCCCTGACGGTAGTGCCCGTGCAGGTCGTAGTAATCGAAGAGCGGCTTGGCGACCTCGAGCGCGCGGGCGTGCTCGCCCGCATCCAGCAGCCGCAACCAGGCGCGCTCGAGGTTCGCGAGGTCGGGGGCGAGGGCGAGGAGCGCTTCGCTCGCCCCGACGGTGGGGCGCAGGCCCACGTCGTGCAGGCGCGCGGCGTAGAAGGCCGCGTGGGCGTCGCGGGCGGCGGCGGCGAGCTCGGGGTCGGCGGCGAGCACCTCCGCGGCGTACTGCGCGACGAGCGGGTGGCTGGCGAAGCGATCAGGGCCCAAGCGCTGCAGCAGCGAGCGGTTGAGCAGACCGAGCAGCAACGCGCGGTGCGCGCCCGCCACCGCCTCCGCCGCGGCGAGCGTGCCACCGCCCACCAGCACCGACAAGCGCGCGAGCGCCGCGCGCTCGGTGGCGCCCAGGTCGGCCCAGGTCCGCTCGAGCACCGCGCGGAGGCTGCGGTGCCGCTTCGGCAGGTCGACCAGGTCCGTCTCGAGCAGGTCGAGGCCGGCGGCGAGCTCGTCCGCCACGGCAGCTACCGGCATCGCCCGCACCCAGGTGGCGGCGAGCTCGAGCGCCAGCGGCAGCCCCTGCACGGCGCGTGCGACCCGTCCGGCGGCGTCCAGCACGTCCGGGCCGAGCTCGAGCCGCGGCGCGACGCGCCGCGCGGCGCCGAGGAAGAGCGCCACCGCCTCCGACGACGCCCCGGCTCCGGTGGCGTCGGTGCGCAACCCTCCCACGTCGACGACCACCTCGCTCGAGAGCGCCAACCGACGCCGTGAGGTGATCAGCACCTTCGCCATCCCGGCGCCGGCCAGCAACTCGCCCAGCACCGCGGCGTGCCCCACGAGTTCCTCGAACTCGTCGAGCACGATCAGCACGTCGCGCTGGGCGAGCGCCTCGCGCACCTGCCGCGCCGCGGCCTCGCCCGCTTCGACGTCCACGCCGAGCGCCTCCGCGACGTGCTCGAGGAGCTGCGCGCCGTCGGCGACCGCAGCGAGCGGCACGAAGCGCAC
>JAABRX010000108.1 GCA_011390675.1 Trueperaceae bacterium
CCGAAGGGCCTCCTCGATGGGGGCCCTTCGGGCGCGTAGAATGCGGACGAACACCAGACGCAGGTGCCAGGCCGGCCGCGAGCCGCGGATCGCGTCGTCCGGCGGAGGGCGAGGCCAGCGACGTGGGATCGGAGTTCTCCACGACGACCTTCCTGGGGCTGGCTGGCGTCGTGTTCATGTTCGGCCTCGCCGTGCATGCGGCGGGTCGGTCGGGTTCGCATGGCGCGGGCGTGTTCGCCGTCTACGCCGCGGTCGCGGGCGTGCGGCTGCTGGCGGACCTGACGCTGCCGCTGCTCCCACAGGCGTGGGCGACCGCCGCGGGGGTCATCGGCCACCTGGCGATGTGGCTCGCCGTCCACTCGTTCCTGTTGTTCGCGCTGCGCTTCACGGCGGAGCCGAGCGGTGTCGAGCGCTGGCCCGCGCGACCGTTCTGGCTTGCCGGCGTCGCGACGTCCGCCATCGTCCTCACCAACCCCGTTCATGGCTGGTACCTCCGTTCGCCGTGGTGGGTCCTCGCCGACGACTTCGGATGGCTCGGTTGGAGCATGGCGGCGGTCGCGCATCTCGTGATCGCGGTCATCGTCGGGCTGCTCGTGACGGCGATGGTCCGCCACGAGCACCGGCGTGCGCCTCTGGTCTTGGTGATCGTCGGCGTGTTCCTGAACCTGACCGCCACGGTCCTGCCGCTGTTCGCGTGGAGCCCCTTCGGCTTCGGGCAGGTGGACATCGTCATGCGAACGGTAACGGCGGGGCTCTTCGCGGTCGCGCTGTTCGGTTTCGGCCTCCTGCGCCTCGTGCCGATCGGCCGCGAGGCCGTGCTGCGGCGGATGGACGACGGCTGGCTGGTGCTCGATCCGTCGGGGCGCATCGCCGACCTCAACCCGGCGGCCGAGCGCATGTTCGGCGTCGCCGCGCGGTGGGCGATCGGGCGTGAGGCGTCGGACACGCTGCGCGGGGTGGGGGGCCTCGACGCCGTGTGGCGGGCTGATGCCGCCGAGGCCCAGGGGTTCGACGTGCGGGCGACCGTCGGTGGACCGGAGCGCCAACTCGACGTCCACGTGACGCCGTTCCTGGGCCGCGGCGGGTCGATGCTGGGGAGGACGCTGCTGGTGCGGGACGTGACCGCGCTGCGCCGGGCGGAGGCGCAGGCGTTCGAGCGGGAGCGAGCGCTCGCCGCCCTCCAGGAACGCGAACGCGTCGCCCGCGAGCTGCATGACGGCCTGGCGCAGGTGCTGGGGTTCGTGCGCCTGCAGGCGGAGGCGGCCAGGGGCCTGCTGCGGCGCGACCCGACGACGGCCGAGGCCTACCTGAGCCGCCTCGCAGACACCGCGCTCGACGCCCACGGCGAGGTGCGCGCGTTCATCTCGGGTTCGGCGGCGGGTTCCCATGTCGGTTGGTCGGACGCGATCGCCGAGACGGTCCGGCGCGTCGGCGAGGAGACGGGACTGGACGTCGGACTCCGGGTGAGCCCAGGCTTGGACGACGATGCCCTGGCGCAACCGGTGGGTGCCCACCTGGTCCGCATCGTCCAGGAGGCGCTCCACAACGTGCGCAAGCACGCGCGGGCGAGCCGCGTGACGGTCACCGTCGACGCCGATGGCGCGTGGGTCGAGGTCGTGGTCGCCGACGACGGTGCCGGACTCCCCGACCCCGCGACGCCCACCACCGGCAGCGGCTTCGGCATGCGGTTCATGCACGAGCGCGCCGCGGCCGCGGGCGGGACGCTCGCGATCGCGTCCGACCCCGCCGAGGGCACGCGCGTCACGTTACGCGTGCCGCGCCGCGGGTCGCCCTCCCTCGCGGGCCAGTCGGTCGCCGCGGATCGCGGAGTAGGCTGAGTCCGTGCGCGTCCTGATCGTCGACGATCACCCGCTATTCGCCGAGGGTCTCAAGAACCTCCTCACCGGACGCGGGATCGACGTCGTGGGGCTCGCTCACGACGGCCACGAGGCGCTCGTCCGTGCCCGTGCGCTGCGCCCCGACGTCGTGCTCATGGACGTCACGATGCCGCGGCTCGACGGCGTGGAGGCGACGCGGGCGCTGAAGGTCGCGTTTCCCGAGGTGACCGTCCTCATGCTCACGCAGGCCGACGACGACGACCACCTCTTTGCCGCGGTCGCCGCCGGCGCCTCCGGCTACGTGCTCAAGAGCGAGCCGACGGAGACCTTCCTGCGGCTCCTGGAGGGCGCCACCCGCGGGGAGGCGGCCATCTCGCCCACGCTGGCGGGACGCCTCCTGCACGAGTTCGCTCGGCTCGCCGCCGCCGCCCAGCCCGAGGGCACCGTCGACGACCTGCTCACCCCCCGGCAGCTCGAGGTCCTGCGGCTCGTGGCCGACGGCCTGCTGTACAAGCAGGTCGCCGCCCGCATCGGCGTCTCCGAACGCGCCGTGAAGTACCACATGGGCGAGATCCTCGGGCGGCTGCACGTGCACGACCGCGCGGAGGCGGTTGCCTACGCCCGCCGCCTCGGCCTTCTGACGTAATCGCCGCGCGCGGCGCGCCCCTGCGGACTGTCCCCCGCCTGTCCCCGCTTCCCCCGGACTTCCTCCGGGGCCAGTGCGCCAGCGCACTCCCGAAGCGCACACTCCGGTTGATGGCCGCGACCGCCCGTCACGCCGCGGGCGTCACGGGCGACGGCTCGTGGCCGGAGGATGGGGGTCGTATGGCATCTCGCCGGAGTCCCCCGCCGCGGCGGGTGGTGGCGTGGGGCAGGTCGGTGCTGGCCTCGGCGCTG
This sequence comes from Trueperaceae bacterium, assembly GCA_011390675.1. Classification (GTDB taxonomy): domain Bacteria; phylum Deinococcota; class Deinococci; order Deinococcales; family Trueperaceae; genus JAABTL01. The sequence continues at coordinate 2,736 of JAABRX010000108.1, forward strand.
GTCGCGGGGCTGGCCCACAGGACCGACCTCGACCTGGTGCAGGTCGAGGCCACCCTGCCGGCCGCCCTCGGCGCGCTGCGCCGCAGAGGCGCGCACGCGGTGGTGTGCGACCTGGCGTCGGTTTCGGCGGCGTGCGTCCTCGCCCTGCTCGAGGCGCATCCGCGCCTGACCGTGGTGATCGTCGATCCGAACGCCGAACGTGCCCTGGTGTTGACCTGCCGGCGGCCCCGCATGCGGACGGTCGACGACCTCGTCGCCGTCCTCCTTGAGGGCCGGGTCGGAGGCGAGGACGCTGCCCCGAACCCCGTGAGGCCGACCGCGTGAACCCGCGCATTCGGCAGCCATGCCGAGGGGCCACGGCGGACGGACCGCGGCCGTTCGCCACGGCCCGTCCCTGCTCGGCCAGGAAGACGCTCCCTCAGACGCTGCGCGCCTGCGCCTCGTGCTTCCCCTCGGCGACCTCTTCGAGCAGCTTGGCCGTGAACGCAGGCAGGTCGTCGGGCCTGCGGCTCGTGACGAGGCCCTGGTCGACCTGCACCTCGCGGTCGACCCAGGTGCCGCCGGCGTTTCGGACGTCGGTTTGGAGGCTCGGGTAGGAGGTGAGCGTCCGGCCGCGCACGACGTCCGCCTCCACGAGGAGCCAGGGGCCGTGGCAGATCGCCGCGACCGGCTTCCCCTGTTCGAAGAAGTCGCGGACGAAGCCGACGGCTTCCTGCGCGAGCCGGAGCCTGTCGGCGCCCACCGTGCCGCCCGGGATGACGACCGCGTCGAAGTCGTCGGCCGACACGTCCGAGAAGGCCGCGTCGACGGCGATGGTCTCGCCCTGCTCGAGGTCGTGCCGGACGGTCGTGGCCTCTCCACGGCGGATGCCGACGATGCTGACGCGACCGCCGGCGCCCTCCACCGCGGCCTTCGGTGCGGCGAGTTCGACGTGCTCGGTGCCCTTGGGTGCGACGAGGATCGCCACGTGCTTGCCGCTCAGATCGCCTGCCATGAGGGACTCCTCCCTGGACGCAGGGCGGCCTCGGCGTAGGTCCGGGGGCCATGCGCCCGGTCCATTCGATTCTGTAGGCCCGATCTGGCGGCGCGCGTCGCACGGTTGACGGTCTTCGGGAAGGCACCCGGCGGATCGGCGTGCAGGCGGCGGCCGTCGACGCGGGGCCTGGTGGCACGCCGGCGGGATCTTCGGCGTGCTGCCTCGCCCGGTCCCCAGCAACCCCTAGTACGCATCGACGATATCGATTAGCATCTATGCCATGAGCCTGGACGTGCACCTCAAGGTGCTGGCCGATCCCGCCCGCCTGAAGATCCTCGACTTCCTACGCGAGCCGATCCAGACGTGCTGCCGTCGCGAGGACGGCGTGTGCGCTTGCGACCTGGAGACGTTCCTCGACCTCGCCCAGCCCACCGTCAGCCACCACCTGAAGCAGCTGGTGCTGGCGGGCTTCGTGCGCGCCGAACGCCGTGGGCGCTGGACCTACTACGAGCTCGAGCCAACCCGCTTCCGCGAGGTCGCCGCCGCGCTGGTGGCGTTCGCCGAGGTCGCCGAGCGGGTCGCCGTCACGCCAGCTGCGCCCGAGATGGCGGCGTCGTGACGCGGCGCCTGTCGTTCCTCGACCGCTTCCTGACGCTCTGGATCTTCGCGGCGATGGCGGTCGGCGTGACGATCGGCTGGGTCGCGCCGCAGGTCGGGGCGTGGCTGGAAGGTCTGTCGGTCGGGGCCACCAACGTGCCGATCGCGATCGGGCTGATCGTGATGATGTACCCGCCGCTCGCCAAGGTGCGCTACGGCAAGCTGCCGCAGGTGTTCCGCGACGTGCGGGTGCTGGGCCTCTCCCTGGTGCAGAACTGGCTGGTCGGTCCCGTCCTCATGTTCCTGCTGGCCGTCACGTTCTTGCGTGACCACCCCGAGTACATGACGGGCCTCATCCTCATCGGCCTGGCCCGCTGCATCGCGATGGTGCTCGTCTGGAACCAGCTGGCCGAGGGGGACAACGACTACGCGGCCGGCCTCGTGGCGTTCAACAGCGTCTTCCAGATCCTCTTCTTCGGCGTCTACGCCTGGCTGTTCCTCACGGTCCTGCCGCCGCTCTTCGGGGTGCAGGGGCAGCTGGTGGACGTGTCGATGGCCGAGATCGCCCGCGCCGTCCTGACCTACCTCGGGATCCCCTTCGCCGCAGGCATCCTCACGCGGGTGGCGCTGATCCCGCGCATGGGCCAGGCGTGGTTCGACCGCGAGTTCGCGCCGCGCATCTCGCCGCTGACGCTGGTCGCGCTGCTGTTCACGATCGTGATGATGTTCTCGCTGAAGGGCGACCTCATCGTCGAGATCCCGCTCGACGTCGCCCGCATCGCGCTGCCGCTGCTGCTCTACTTCGTGGCGATGTTCCTGATCAGCTTCGCGATGGGTCGCGCCATCGGCGCGGACTACGCCAAGACGACCACGCTGTCGTTCACGGCCGCCAGCAACAACTTCGAGCTGGCCCTCGCCGTCGCGATCAGCGTCTTCGGCCTGGGGTCCGGGGTGGCGTTCGCCACCGTCATCGGGCCGCTGGTGGAGGTGCCGGTCCTCATCGGCCTGGTGAGCGTCTCGCTGTGGCTGCAGCGCCGCTGGTTCCCGCAGGCCACCCGCGCGTCCGCCGAGGTCGAGGCGGGGGCCGCGGACGCCTGCGCCGACACCGAACTCACCCTGGGCGCGAGGGCGTCGTGAACGCATCCGCGCGCCCGCTGCGCGAGCGGCGCCCGTTGCGCCTGCTGGTGCTGTGCACCCACAACAGCGCTCGCAGCCAGATGGGCGAGGGCTGGTTGCGGTACCACGCGGCCCGGCTGGGCCTGGACGCCGAGGTGTGGTCGGCCGGTACGGAGGCGACCCGCGTCAAGCCGGACGCGATCGAGGCGATGGCCGAGGTCGGCGTCGACCTCGCGGGCCATGCCTCCAAGACCCTGTGGGACGTGCCCGACCCCTGGGCTTTCGACGTGGTGCTCACCGTCTGCGACGACGCCCACGAGACCTGCCCCGTCTACCCGGCCGCGACCACCCGCCTGCACGTGTCCTTCCCCGACCCCAGCGGCAAGGACCGCGACGCCTGGCGGCGGGTGCGCGACGCGCTCGGCGACACGATGCGACGGCTCGTCGAGACGCTCGCGCGGGGGGAGACGCCCACGGGTGAGGGGCTCGGGGCCGACGCGGCGTGAGATGGCGGAGGCGATCCTGCGCGACCGCGCGTGCCAGGCCACGTTCCAGGCGCTGAGCGGGTTCGCGCTCGTCGACGGCGGCGACCTCCACTCCCTGGCGATCGACCAGAATGGTGACGCCTGGGGCTGGGGCCTCAACGACTACGGCCAGGTGGGTACGGGCACCAACGTCACCCCGATCCTGGTTCCCGAAGCGATCCAGATGCCCTGAGACGCCGTCACCCACCGTGCGTTCGGCGCCGGTGACCCGCCGGCAGCGACTGGCGGCCGAGGTTCGGCGGGCGATCCGTGAGGAACCCGGGCTCGCCGTTGGTCGCGACGAGCGTGCCGCGGCTGTCGCGGTCCCTCGCGCGTCTAGCCCACAGCCCCCCGCTCGTCGCCGAGGAGCCAGCGCGACGCCGGCATCCACTCGAGCCGCGCGGGCAGGGGTCGTGACGGCGGCGTCGGATCGAGCGTCAGGAGCAGCGGTCGCGCGTGAGGGTGCACCTCTGCCGCGGCCTGCAGCGCGCGCAGCTCGCGTTCCCAGGTGGTCTCCGACGCGGTGTCGAGCGACACCTGGACGAGGAGGGCGTCGTCCACGGGATGCTCGGCGAAGAAGTCGACCTCCAGGTCGCCGGCGACACGCACCCAACCGACGTCGTAGCCGCGTCGTTCGAGCTCGATGAGCACCGCGGTCTCGAGGCTCCGCCCGCGGTTCTCGCGACCGGCGCGTTGGAACACGGGGATCAGGCCGGGATCGACAGGGTAGGCCTTCGGTGGGTTGCGCATCCGCTGCCGCTCCGAGGCCGTGTGCATCCCTACGAGGCGGACCATGAAGGCGTCCTCGAGGTGCTGCAGCAGGAGGTGCAGCGTCTCCTCGGCGACCGAGAACCCCTGGGACCTCAGGTCGCGGTGGAACTTGGAGACGGAGAACGACCCTGCGGGGTTCGCGAGCAGGTGGCGTTGGAGTCGTCGGAGCGCTTCGACGTTCGTGACGCGATGCCGCTCGATGACGTCACGGAGCAGCATGAGGTCGACGTACCCTCTGAGCAGCGGCAGGCGGTCGCGGATGTCGATCCCCTGCGCCTCGGGGAAGCCGCCGACCGTGAGGTAGGTTCGGAGCGCGGCGTCGATGGCGGCCCGCTCGTCAGTGCTCAGGCGTTCCCAGATCTCCTCCGGCTCCCTACCCGCGTGGCGGAGTGCCTCGCGGAAGGAGTAGGGGTGAACGAGCACCGCCATCGAGCGGCCTCGGAGCGAGGTGCTCACTTCCTGGCTGAGCAGTTTGGCCGAGGAGCCGGAGACGAAGACCTCGGTGTCGTGGGCATCCAGGATGCGCCGCACGAGGGACTCCCAGCCGGTGACGACCTGGATCTCGTCGAGGTAGATCGTACGGCGTCCCCGCTCGCGGACGCTGGCGACGACCCGCTTGTGTTCCTCGAGCAGCCAGCCCAGGTCCGCCGCCGTCATGCCGACGAGCCGCTCGTCCTCGAGCGACACGAGGAGGTGGGTGCCGGGGGGGTCGCCGGCCGCGATTCGGTCGGCGATGTGTCGTTCCAGGAACGACGTCTTGCCGCCGCGGCGCACCCCGATGACGGCGAGGGCCTTGTCGGGCACCCTGGGGAGCCGAACGTCGCGCGCGGTGCGCGGGGGCAGCCGCGCTGCCAGCGATTCGGAGAGCTTCAGGGCGAGGGTGTCGCCGGAGATGGCCCGTGCCATGCGGGTACGTTAGCACTTGTTTGGCCTTCTTGGACGTGCCAAATACGCAACATTCGGCTGCCTATGGCTGCCGTAGGCTCCTGCACATGCGTTCTCGGCAGGGGCGCCGGGGCGCCGCCCGCGGCTGCCTCAGGACCCGGGAGTCGCCCCAGCGTCCCGCCGCAACGCGAGGCTCGCGAACGCCAACAGGTCGTCGAGGTGGCGCGCCACGATGCCGTCGACCACCACCAGATCGAGGCGTCGGTAGTCGTGGACCGCGACGTTCCGGAAGCCGACCATGGCTCGCAGCGGCCGGGCGAGATCGCTCGGCACGACACCGGAGCGCTCGAGCAGGTCGAACGCGTCGCGGCTCTCCTTGGGGATGCCGAGCCGGTCGACGCGCACGAGGTGCATCGCGAGGTCGATCGCGGCCTCGCAGGCCCGCTGCAGGTTCAGGAGCACCGACTCCTGCCGCGTCAGCTCCGCCAGGAAGGCCTCCGTGTCGCCGCCGTGGACCTCGCGTACGCGCCTCACGCAGCGTTCGATGATCTCGGCCTTGCCCAGGATGACGTCATCCATACACGCTTCCCCGCCGGACGACGTCCTCAAGGATGGCGCGGCGTTCCTCGTTCAGGTGCGCGTAACGCGACAGCGCGTGCATCTCGAAGCGTGCCCGCTCCTCGGCGTCGCGCTCGTACAGCACCCGGCCGTGTTCGATGACCTGTACCCGCAGGACGTCGTCGGCGGACCAGAGGTCGACCAGGTCGACGTCGGCCCCCAGCAGCGTCGCGACGTCGACCTGCAGTTCCAGCAGCGCCCACAGGTCGATCGGACCGTCGGCCAGGATGGCCAGGTCGACGTCGCTCTCGGGCCCCGCGTCGCCGCGGGCGTGCGAGCCGTAGAGCGTCACGAGCACCAGGCCGGGCATCCGGTCACGCAGCAGGTCGATGGCGCGCGCGAGGTCCATGGGGGCATGGTAGCGCGAGGGTGGCCGCGCTGAGCGTGTCACCGACTGAGCCCCGACGCCACCGGCTTCTGCTTGCCTCGGCCAGCCCCGAAAGCGCCGTAAGTGCTACCATGTAGCTCATAGTGAGGATCGGTATCCGCGAGCTGCGGCAACATGCCAGTCGCTACATCGAACTCGTCCGCGGCGGCGAGGCGATCGAGGTGACGCTGCGCGGCATGGTCGTCGCGCGCCTGGTGCCGCCGGCCGGGGACGGATGGGACCAGCTCGTGCGCGCGGGCCGCGTGAGGTCCGCCACCGGCGACCTCCACGAGGTCGAGCCGCTGCGTGTCGCCGCTGCCGTCTCCGACGAGCTGTGGGCTCAGCGCGACGACGACCCCCGATGATCTACCTCGACACGTCCGCGCTCGTGAAGCTCGTCGTCCGGGATGACGAAACGGAGGCGCTGCGTCTGCACCTTCAAACCCGACGCACGCTCCGGCCGTTCTCGAGCATGCTGGCGCACGCCGAACTGCTCCGGGCCGTGCAGGGTGCCGGCGCGGCGGCGGTCAGCACGGGGCGCCTGGTGCTCAGTGGCCTCGATCTGGTCGACGTGACGCGCGAGATCCTCGAGGCCGCGGGGAGCATCCGCACCGAAGCGCGCCTTCGGACGCTGGATGCCATCCATCTGGCGACCGCGATGGCCGCGGACGACAGACTCGTCGAGATGATCGTCTACGATGATCGCTTGCGGTCGGCGGCGATCGAACTGGGGTTGCCGGCGGTGGCGCCGACGTAGCGGCCGAGGCCGCGTTCCGGGCCGACGGCTGGCACGGCGCTGACGCCCCGGGCTCGGTCCCGGGCGCGGCCCCCGCCGAACCCCGTCACCTCATCCGCGTGAACTCCACGTCGCCGACCGGCGCCACGCCCGCGATGGCCACCGTGCCGATCAGTCGGTTGCGCACGAAGCGGCCCTCGAACGTGAGCAGCCCGGAACGGCTCTCCAGGTCGAGCCGGTCGTCGAATCCGAGGCGGCCGGTGAGGTCGATCAGTCCCTCGGTTTGGAGCCGCAGCAGCGGCGAGTTGTACTCCAGCGACGCATCGGCGGTGACGTCGGCCCCGGTCTGACGGAAGGTCAGGGTGAGGTCGACGGGGAAGCGGACGGCGGGTCCGCTGGTCGGCCCGACGGCGACATCGAAACGGGCGGCCCAGGTCTGGCCGTCGACGTTGCGCAGGAACCCGATGGAACCTGGAAGGCAGGCGGGCAGCGCGAGGAGCGCGAGAAGGGCAAGCAGGGCGAGGTGGCGGGTGCGGCGCATGGCGGGTCACCGTTCCTTCCGGCCGGCGCGCGGTTGGGAGCGGCGCCGTTGCCTCCCATCATGCCGCGCGCCATCTCGGCCGGGCGCTCGTTGCGGCGCGTGGGGGCTCATGCGCGTGCCCTGGGGGTGGAGGATCCGGACTGCGTCTCCACGGGGGGCGTGTCATGGACGACGCCCGCATGCGGACCGTGCTCCTGCTCGCCATGATCACCGTGTCCGAAGCGACCCTCGGGGCGCTCATCGCGACCCAGCTCAGCGTCTTCAGCTTCGCCATGACGCTCGCGCCGATCGCGAACGTGGTGGGTCTTCTGGACCGTCGCGCCGGTCTTCTCGTCCCTCTTCGCCCGGGCCTCCCTGGGGGATCGCCCGCGCCCTTCCTACGCCGCGATCCTGTTGGCGTCGGGCGCCTGGCTGTCGGGGGAGATGGCGCGTCGTCGGGCCGAGGCGGAACCTGCCTGATCCGGCGTCGACGCGTAAGCGTGGCACGGTCGCGCTACCCTCGGTCCAGGCCCACGCTTGCCGCGGGTGAGGAGAGATGATGCGCAGGTTCCTGTACACGATCGCCGGTCTCGCTCTGGCTGCCGCCCTCTACTACGGCGTCGCCGCGCCGCGGATCGCGCTGGCCGCCATCGAGCGGGCCGCGAGCGCCGACGACGTGGTGGCGCTCGCGTACCACGTCGACGTGGCGAGCGTCCGCCGGTCGCTCCTAGAGGACCTCGGCCCGAGCGCGACGGCCCCGCTGCCGAGTCCCGACGCCGGACCGCTGGAGCGCATGGCGACCTCCCTGGGCGAGGCGCTGGGCGTGGCGGTGGGCATGCTGGTGGGCAACACCGTCGCCGAGCTGGTGGCCTCGCCCGAAGGGATCCTGCAGCTGCTGGGCGGCGTGCCGCTGCGGCCGCTGCTGGGCGGCGCCGTCGGGCGCAACACCGTGCCCGAGACCTTCGACCGCGCCACAACGAGGTACGCGTGGCCGCCGGCGTTCGTGCTGCGCGTGCCGACCGAGGACGGCGACGCCGCGACCGAGTTCGTGCTGCGCCCGCGCGGTTGGGTGTGGAAGATCACGGAGGTGCGCCTGCCCACGGGACGCTGAGCCGGCCGCTCCCGGCCCTGCGGCGGTAGTCTGACCGCTCGTGAACGCCCGCCGCGACCTCAACCTGCTCAGCGCCGCGAGCGCCGTCGCCATCACCGGTTGGTCGATGCTCACGCTGCTACTGCCGCTCCTGGCGCTGCGCTTCGGGGTCGACGCCGGCGGGATCGGCCTGCTGGTCGCCGCCGCGGCGGTGTTGCCGCTCTTCCTGGCGGTGCCGATCGGCACCGCCGTCGACCGCTGGGGGGCGCGGCGGGTCATGCTGCTGGGCTTCGCGGGGACGACCGTGGCGTTGCTGCCGATGGTGGCACTGCCGTCGCTGGCGTGGCTCGTGGTCGCGTTCGTGGCCGGCAGCGCGTTGCAGAACGGCTTCATCATCGGCGCGCAGGCGCTGATCGCCACCCTCGGCGCCGAGGGCCGCGGCCGCGAGGCCGCCTACGGCTGGTGGACGACCGCCATGGCGGCCGGCCAGGTGGTGGGCCCGATCGTCGCGGGCGTGCTGCTCGACACGTTGGGCGTACGGCCGGCCTTCGTGGGGGTCGCCGCAGCGTTCGCGGTGGCGGTGGCCCTCATGCTCGCGGTGCGCACCCGGGGGCGGTCCGAGGCGTACGTGCCGCCGTTCCGGTGGCGCGCCGCCGCCGGACTCCTGCGCGACCGCACCGTCGGCATCGCCGTCCTGACGAGCACGGCCGCGGTGTGGGCGATGACGATCCACGCCACCTTCCTGCCCGTGCACCTGGAGTCGCTCGCCATGTCCGCGGCGACGATCGGCGCGATCCTCTCACTGCGGTCGGCGGCCGCCGTCGTCATCCGGCCGGTGATGCCCCAGGTGGTCGCCTTTCTCGGTGGCCGCGAGCGCACCGTCGTCTACACGCTGGCCGCGCTCGCCCTGGCGCTCGCGGGCGTGGTCGCCAGCCCGTCGCCCTGGCTCATCGGCCTGTGGGTCGCGCTCTTCGGGGCGGGCCACGGCCTCTCGCAGCCGATCTCCATGGTGATGGTCGCGGACCGCGTCGCGGCCCGCGAGCGCGGCGCGGCCCTCGGCATGCGGCTCATGCTCAACCGGCTGTCGCAGGTGCTCGCGCCGATCGCGCTCGCCTGGGTCGCCGGCGGGGTCGGGCTGCCGACGATGTTCCTGGCGCACGCGGCGCTCGTCGCGGTCGCGGCGTTCGTGCTGTGGACGTGGACGCGGCGGCCGGTGGCTGCCGAGCCGTGAGCGTGCGCGGGATGGTCGCCGTGCGGCTTACGCGCTGGTGATCTGCAGCCATTCCCCGTCGGGCCCGCGGAACGAGAACAAGCGGCGCCCGCTGGCGAGCGTCTCCGGCGCGGCGTCGAGAAGCGTCACACCCGCGTCCCGCAGCCGCGAGAACGCGCCCTCCACGTCCTCGACGAGGAAGGCGACGTGGTGCACGAGCCCGTCGCCGGCGTGGTGGTCGTGCAGGCCCGCGATGAGCTCGAGTTCGCAGCCGCCGCCCGGGAGGGCCAGGAAGGCGATGCGCGCGCCGGAGGCGAGCGTGGTGCGGGTACGCACCGCGAAGCCGAGCTGGTCCGAGTAGAAGGCGATGGAGCGCTCGAGATCGCTCACGCGCACGGCGACGTGGTGGATGGCCTGGATCATGCTCGTCAGCCTACGCGGCGCGCGGCGCGGGTGCCCCGCGCGGCGTCAGCACATCGCACGGCCGCATCACGGGCGGCCCAGGTCAGCGCTGGACCCGCGCGTTCCCCTTCCACGCGGCCCAGACCTGGCCCTCGTCGGCGACCTGGGCGTAGTCGGTGAGGAAGGTCGTGGCCAGCGCGCCCGTGGCCCAGCCGAACTGCACCCAGGTGGCCGGCTCCCAACCGCGCAGGATGGCGTAGAGCATGCCGCCCACGAAGCCGTCGCCGCCACCGATGCGGTCGAGGACGGCGATCTCCCGGGGTTCGACGACGTGCCAGCGGTCGCCCTCGGCCAGGATGGCGCCCCAACGATGCAGGTTGGCGTGGATCACCTCGCGCAGCGTGGTGGCGAAGACGGAGACGTTGGGGTAGGCCCGCTTGACGCGATCGATCATGCCCTGGAAGCCGTCGATCTTCGCGGCCAGGTTCTCACCGCCGGCCTCGGGCCCCTCGACGCCGAGGCACAGCTGGAAGTCCTCCTCGTTGCCGATCAGGACGTCGGCCAGGCTGGCGATCTCGGCGAAGTCCCGGTGCAGCTCGTCCTCGCGTCCGGCCCAGAACGAGGCGCGGTGGTTGAGGTCGAACGAGATGCGCGTGCCGTGCCGCTGCGCGGCGCGGGCGAGCTCGAGGCAGAAGCGGGTGGTCTCCGGCGACAGCGCGGCGATGAGGCCGGACAGGTGGAGGATCTGCACGCCCTCGCGCGCGAAGATCCGTTCCAGGTCGAAGTCCTTGACGTCCAGCGTGCGGCCGACCTCGCCGGCGCGGTCGTTCTGCACGCGGGGGCCGCGCACGCCGAGGCCGCTGTCGGCCAGGTTGAACTGGTGGCGGTACCCCCACGGGTCGCCCTGCGGGACCTCGACCGCCTCGACGTCCATGTGCCGCCGCGCGAGGTCGTCGCGGATCATGCGCGCCACCGGGCTGTCCTTCACGAGCGCCGTCAGCACCTTGACCGGGAGGCCGAGAAACGACGAGATGCTGGCCACGTTCGTCTCGGCGCTGGTGACCTGCATGGTGAAGCGGTCGGCGCAGTGGAAGGGCTGCCCATTCTCCGGGGTCAGGCGCACCCCCATGCTGCTGGGCACCAGAAGCGCGTAGGCGGCGTCGGTCTTGAGGGACATCGTCATGGGCCTGTCTCCTTGGCCTCGCGGGCCGTGTCGAGGTCGACGGGGCGGCGCCTCGTCGGTGGGTGGTCCGCCTGGGGCCGCGCCGGCCGCTCGGCCGTCGTCCTACCGAACGATACCCGCGGCGGGTGCCGCGGGTGATGGCCTGGCGTCCCCTCGGTGGTCGTCAGTGGGCCCCCGCACGTCGTTCCGCGTGCTCGCGACGCTGTCTCCGTGGCCAGATCGGTGGCGTCCGCGCCTCGTCCGCGCCTCGTCCCCGCCCGGGCGAGGCATGATCGAGGCCGAGGCCGCACGTGCGGGCCACTTGGAAGGAAGCACCATGTCGAGACTTGCCTGGATACCCATCGCGCTCGTCGTCCTGCTGGGCGGCGCCATCGCCCAATCCGACAACCGCATCGATCTGCAGCGGCCCGACGCCCCCGAGCTCGTTGCCTTCGGCGACCACGCCGTGGGCGTGCGCACGCTCGGGGTCGTCGATCCCGACCGCATCGACGTCTTGAGTACGGCCAGCGGCGCGGAGGCGCCCCGCTACGACCGGCCGCTGACGCTCGAGGTCTGGTACCCGGCGGCGCTGCCACAGGGGGTTGCCGAGGGTGGCACCTACGAGGTCGTCACCCGCGACGGCACGCCCGCCCTGCTGGCGGGGCGCGCCGTCCGCGACGCCGAGCCCGCGGCCGACGGCGGCTCCTACCCGCTCGTCGTCCTGTCCCACGGCTACCCCGGCAACCGCTTCCTGCTCGCCCACTTCGGCGAGAACCTGGCGAGCAAGGGCTACGTGGTCGTCTCCATCGACCACACCGACAGCACCTACACCGACCAGGAGGCCTTCGCGAGCACGCTCTACAACCGGCCCCTCGACCAGCTCTTCGTGGTCGACGAGATGGACCGGCGCTCGGCGGCGGGCGAGGGTTTCCTGAGCGGCCTGATCGACGCGTCCCGCACCGGGATCATCGGCTACTCGATGGGCGGGTACGGGCTGGTCAACGTCCTCGGCGCCGGCTTCACCGAGGCCAGCACGCAGCTGGGCTTCGCGCCGCCGAACGGCCTCCTCGCCGAGCGGCAGGCGGGCACCGAGGCGTACCAGGCCAGCTTCGACCCGCGGGTCCGGGCCGCCGTCGCGATCGCACCGTGGGGCATGCCGGCGGGCTTCTGGGACGCCGAGGGGCTGGCGGGGATCGAGACGCCCGTCCTGTTCATGGCCGGCAGCGAGGACGACGTCTCGGGCTACGCGAACGGCACGCGCGCCATCTTCGAAGGCGCGGTCAACGCGGAGCGCTACCTGCTCACCTTCGAGAACGCCCGGCACAACGCGGCAGCGCCCATCCCGGCGCCGCGCGAGACCTGGGCCACCGGCACCTTCGCCCACTACGCCGACGCCGTATGGAACACGACCCGCATGAACAACGTCGCGCAGCACTTCGTGACCGCCTTCTTCGGCCTGCACCTGCAGGGCGACGAGGCGATGGCGCCGTACCTCGACCTGGTGGGGGACGCGGTCGCGGGCGTGTGGTCGGTCGACGACGCGGGCGCCTTCACGAGCGACCACACGTACTGGCTCGGCTTCCAGCAGCGCACGGCCCTCGGGCTGCGGTTCGAGCGGGGGGCGCCGGCGGCCGAGTAGGCCGCTCGCGCGCCACGGTGCGGGCGTCGCCGGGGGCGCCGGCGACCCCCGCGCCGCGTGAGAATCCCGTCAGACCGCCGGTGCTACTTTGACGGTCCTATGTGGGTGATCCTCTTCGCCAGTGTCTACGTCGCTTGTGGGGCCGTGCTGTTGGCCGTCCTGCTGCAGGACCGCGCCAAGAGCGTCGGCGTCCGGCAGCGGCACGCGGGCGGCGACACCGAGCGGCAGGCCCACGCCATGCCCGACATGGTCTTCCGCACCCACGCCTGACCGCTCACGCCACCATCCGTTTCGGCCGCCGCACGTAGAACGTGTGGTCTCCGTAGCGTGTCGCCACGAGTCGGCCGTCGTCGACGAGCCGGC
>JAABRX010000109.1 GCA_011390675.1 Trueperaceae bacterium
CTCCTCACCCCGTCGCAGCGCGCGGCCGCCTACATTCGCAGCGAGAACCAAGCGAACCAGATCCCCGAGATCATCCGGCAGTACCGCCTCGACGCCCCCTGGTACATCCAGTACGGCACCTGGCTGGGGCGCATGGCGAACGGCGACCTTGGGTACTCGCGCACCACCAACGAGCCGGTCCTCACCACCCTGCGCAAGCGGCTGCCGACCACGGCGGAGCTCGCGTTCTTCGCCATCCTTCCGGTCATCGGCGTCGGCGTTTGGCTCGGCACGGCAGCAGCGCTGAATCGCGACGGTCCGATCGACCAGCTGGTCCGTGTTCTGTCGATTTTCGGGTGGTCGATCCCGACGTTCGTGATGGGCATCTGGTTGCTCGTGATCTTTTACGGGCTGCTCGGATGGTTCGAGCCCGGTCGATTGTCAACGCAGTACAACATCGACATCGCCATGAGCGGGTTCCAGCGGTTCACCGGCTTCATGATCCTCGACGGCATCCTCAACGGGCGCTTCGACATCGCGCTGGACGCGGCGCGCCATCTGGTTTTGCCGGTCATCACGTTGGCGACGGTGCAGTCGGCCCAGATCATGCGGGTGATGCGTTCCTCGCTCCTGGACGCGCTCTCGGAGGATTACGTGCGCACCGCGCGCGCCAAGGGCTTGGCGCAGCGGATCGTGAACAACAAGCACGCGCGACGCAACGCGCTCATCCCGGTCATCACCCTGTCCGGCTTCGTGCTCATCGGCCTGATCAACGGGGTCGTGATCACCGAGACGATCTTCAACTACCCTGGTCTGGGTCAGTGGGCGGCGCAGGCCGCGCTGAACCTCGATTACGCTTCGGTGCTCGGCTTCGCCGTGTTCACCGGCGTTGCGGTCGTGACCGCCAACCTGATCGTCGACGTGCTCTACGGCATCGTCGATCCGCGGATCCGGTACGGCTGATGGACGCCGCGGAGAGCCCGAAGTTCCTTCAACGGCGCTCCCGGCTGGGCCGCTGGTGGGAATCGAAGAGCGTCCGGCGGTTCCGTCGGAACCCGCTCGCGATCGTCGGCCTCGTCATCGTGCTCGGGTTCGTCGTCGTCGCCACCATCGCTCCGGTGGTCACGCCCTTGGGCCGCAGCTGCGTGCGCGACCTCGGGCTCACGGCAGCGACCGCCGATGCGTACAGGAACCCGACCAACCCCGCGTTCTGGCAGGTGATGTTCCGGACCCCGGACTCCTGCTACCAGATGCCCAGGGCCGGCTTCTCCCCGATCCCGCTGTCGGCCGAAGCGTCTGGCACCGTCCTCGGTACCACGAGCCAGGGGTACGACATCTACTACGGCTTGATGTGGGGCGCGCGCACGGCCTTCCGCATCGGCGTCATCGTGGTCGGCATCGGCCTCACGATCGGCTTGATCGTCGGTGCTACGGCGGCGTACGTCGGTGGCTGGGTCGACAACCTGCTCATGCGCTTCACCGACGTCGTCATCGCCGTCCCGGCGCTCGTGCTGGCTCTGGTCATCGTGATGGTGCTGGGCAACTCGATCGTCAATCTGATGATCGCGATCGCGGCGGTGGCGTGGCCGAGCTATGCCCGCCTGATCCGCGGCGAGGTGCTGCGGATCAAGGAGCTCGAGTACGTGACCGGCGCGCGCGCCGTGGGGCGCGAAGGCTTCGGCATCGTCTTCCGCCACATCCTGCCGAACGCGATCGGGCCGGTGCTCATCGTCGCCTCGCTCGACATCGGCTCGATCGTGCTGACCGCGGCCGCGCTCTCCTTCCTCGGCCTCGGTCCCGAGTTGGGGTACACCGACTGGGGTCAGATGATCAGCTTCGCGCGCAACTGGATCCTGGGCCCGCCTGGGCAACCGATGGCGTACTGGTTCACCTCGTTCTGGCCCGGCCTCGTCATCGTGCTGTTCGTGCTCGGCTGGAACCTGCTCGGCGACGCCTTCCGCGACGTCCTCGACGTGCGCAGCAACACCTAGATCGACGTCCGATGCGCGTGCGGCCGGCTCCGATGGGGCCGGCCGCACGCCGTTCGCGGGGGACGTTTCGGGACGCGTCAGTCGATCGGCGTCGGCGCCGGTGGCGTGGGGCCCGGCGCCACGGCTTCGAGAGCGGCGCGCGCGCTCGCCGCGTCGCGGCCGTTCGCGTGCCACAAGAAGCCGACGATCGCGCGCACCTCGGTCGCCTCGAGCCGACCCGGCTGGTAGCGCGGCATGGTCGCGCCCGTGTAGGCCCACAGCGCGATCGGGTCCGTGAAGGCTTGGAGCGCATCCGGGCCGCGCAGCACGGGTGGCGCCCCGAGGTCGAAGAGGTCGTGCTGGCGCAGCATCATCTCTTCGAACGACATCTCCATGGGGTTGCCCGGTCGGTGGCAGCGCGTGCACGTACGGTGGTCGGCGGGGAAGGCGAGCTTGGCTTCGGCGTAGCCCAAGCCCGTGTCGCCGTGGCAGACGGCGCAGTTCCGGTCGTACAGCTCAGCGCCCACCCGTACCTCGTCATCCGCCTCGGCCACCAGCACCGCGCGCCAGGCGTCGCCTTCGCGCGAACCGAAAGGCTCGACGGCACGAGCGGTCAGGTCATCGAGCGCGCTCGGGTGACCCGGAGGGTCGGCCGCCCATGCCAGCGTCGCGAGGACGACCGTGTGCGCGACTAGCCAGGCGACGACGAGGCCGCGGCGCCAGGGGCGTGGTCGGCGCTGCAGACGGGGAGGCGAGTTCGGGTCAGTCCTGGCGGCGGTCGGGATCGGCATCGCCGGCGTTTGCCTCACCGCGGTCGTCGGGGTAGCCCTGCGCGGGTGCGTCGTCTTCGGTCGGCTCTTCGGTCGGCGCGGGGGCGTTCGCTTCTTCGGAGGCGGCGGGCACGGGTGGCGCGGCGTCCACGGTCGGCGCGTCGGTGGGGGTCGCGACGCGCGTGTCCGTCGTGGCGGTCGATGCGTCGCTGCGCCCGCGTGCAGCACGGACGAGCAGCACCACCGCGCCGGCGATCAGCGCGACCGGCACGACGAAGCGCAGGAGCGCCCACAGGAGGCCCGCGAGCCATCCGAGGACGGTCCCGACCAATCCGAACACCGCGCCCACGAGCCACAGCAGACCGGTGCCCAGGAGCAACGCGATGAGCCCGAACACGACCAGTTCGACGACCTCTTGCAGCGATCGCTTCATGACCGGAGTCTAGCACCCGTCCCCGGATCGCTCGGCGGCGTACGGAACGCCCGCGTCGGTCGACGGGGCCCGAAGCGGGCCCGCGGGGTAGGCTGCCGCCGACCATGAAGGCGTCCCCCGAACTCCTCGAACTCACCGTCGACCGCCCCGTGCACGGCGGCCGCTGCGTCGCGTATCCCGACGCGTCGGGGACCGGCACCGCGACCGGTACCGACGGGGCATCCGATCGCGCCGTACGCCGCCGCGTCGTGCTCGTGGCGGGTGCGATCCCGGGCGAGCGGGTGCGGGCACGCGTCGAGGTGCGCAAGGGGGTGGCCTTCGGCGAGACCGTCGCCGTCCTGACCGCCGACGGGGATCGGGTCGAGCCCGCGGCGCATCCGGGGCTCGACCTCGGCCACGTCGCGTACGTGCGGCAGCTCGGGTTGAAGCGTGAGGTGCTCGAGGACGCGATGCGGCGCAGCGGTCTCGAGGCACCCGAGGACGGTGACCTGGACGTAGTCCCGTCGCCCGCGACCTGGGGCTACCGCAACGCCATCCAGCCGGCGGTCGGCGCCCCCGGCGAGCGTGGAGCGTCGGATGTGGACCCCACCGGTGGCACCGCCCTCGGCTACCGCCGCCCCGGCGGGCACGACGTGGTCGTTCTGGACGACGACCCGACGGCCAACGAGGCCTGCCAGGCTGCGTGGCGCGCCCTCGAGGCCACGCGCTTGCCGCGCGGCGTCGTCGAGGTGTCGCTGCGCGGCAACGACGCAGGCGAAGCGTTGGCGACGCTCGTCGCGACGACCGAGGCACGCGCCGCCCTCGACGCGGCGCACGCGTTGGTGGCCGCCGGCCTCCACGGCGTCGGCCTCGCGCCGTACGACGCGCGCGGACGGTTCCGCGGCGGAGCGCAGCGGCTCGCCGGCGCCCGCACGATCCTGCAGCGCTACGGCGACGTCGAGCTCACCCTCACGGCGACGGCGTTCGCGCAGCCGAACCCAGCGGCGGCCGGGACGCTGTTCCGCGAGCTCGCCGCGTGGGCGCCCGCGGCGCGCCACGCGCTCGATCTCTACGCCGGGAGCGGCGTGATCGGGATGCACCTGGCGCCGCGCGTCGACCGGGTCACCTGCCTGGAGATCGACCGCGGAGCGGTCGATCGCGGCCGCGCCGACGCCGCCCGGCTCGGGCTGACGAACGTCCACCACGTGCGGCTCGACGTCCGCGACGTTCAGGTGCCCGACGACGTCGACCTGATCGTGGTCGATCCGCCGCGCGCCGGGCTCGCCGCCGCCACCCGCGGCGCGATCGCCGGGTCGCGCGCCCGCACGGTGCTCTACGTCGCCTGCGACGTGGCGACGTGGGCGCGCGACGTGGCCGACCTGACCAAGGCGGGGTTCCGGCTCGATCGGCTGAGGCCGTACGACTTCCAACCGCACACGCACCACCTCGAGCTCGCGTCGCGGCTGGTGCGCGCCGGCGCCGGCGGACGCTGAGCGTGGGGTCCGGGCGGTAAGCTGCCGGGCGTGTTGGCGAAGCGCATCATCCCCTGTTTGGACGTGCACGACGGGCGCACCACCCGCGGTCAGCAGTTCGGCCGCGCCGAAGCGGGCGAGCTCAAGGACGTGGGCGACCCGGTCGAGCTGGCCGTCCGCTACGACGCCGAGGGCGCCGACGAGCTCGTCTTCTACGACATCACCGCCACGGCCCACGGGCGGGCGACCATGCGCGACGTGATCATGCGCGTCGCCGAGCGCTGCTTCATGCCGTTGACGGTGGGGGGTGGCGTGCGCACGCTCGACGACGTCAAGGCGCTGTTCGACGCGGGCGCCGACAAGGTGTCGATCAACTCCGGCGCGGTCGCCGACCCCGAGCTCATCCGCGCCGCCTCGGAGCACTACGGCGCGCAGGCGGTAGTGCTTTCGATCGACGCCAAGCGCCGTCCGGGAGGCGGCTGGGGCGTGTTCGTGGCCGGCGGGCGCACCGACACCGGCATGGACCTGCTCGCCTGGGCCGAACGCGGCGCGGCGCTCGGCGCCGGCGAGATCGTGCTCAACAGCATCGATGGCGACGGCATGAAGACCGGCTACGACGTCGAGGGCACGCGCGCGGTGGCGCGCTCGGTGGACGTGCCGGTGGTCGCGTCGGGGGGCGCGGGCAACGCCGAGCACCTGCGCGCGGTGCTCGTCGAAGGGGAGGCCGATGCGGCCCTCGCGGCCGGCATCTTCCACCGGCGCGAACTGACCGTGCCCGACGTCAAGCGCGTGCTGGCGGCGGCCGGCGTCCCGGTGCGGCAGACGTGAGCGGCGACCGGAGCTACCGGCCCGAGACGCTGGCGGTGCATCTGGGCTTGGCGCCGGACGCGGAGACCGGCGCGGTCGTGCCGCCGCTGCACCTGGCGACGACCTTCGAGCGCGACGCCGACGGCACCTACCCTCGCGGCTTCGTGTACGCGCGCCCGGACAACCCCAACCGCGCGCAACTCGAGCGGGCGCTGGCGCTGCTCGAGGGGGGGCGCGAGGCCGCAGCCTTCGCCTCCGGTTCGGCAGCCGCCGCCGCGGTGCTGCGCAGCGTTCCTGCCGGCGGCCACGCGATCGTGCCCGACGACCAGTACCACGGCTTACGCACCCTGCTCGAGCGCGTGCTCGTGCCCGCGGGCTTGCAGGTGTCGGTCGTCGACATGAGCGACCTGGACGCCGTCGCCGCCGCCGTCCGACCGACCACGCGGCTCGTCTGGGTCGAGACGCCCTCGAACCCGCTGCTCAAGATCACCGACGTGGCGGGCGTGGTCCGGGTCGCCCGCGACGCGGAGGCGCGCCATGGGGCGCCGATCGCAGTCGCGCTCGATGCGACGTGGACGCCGCCGCCGTGGCAGCCGGCGTTCGGGCTCGGCGTCGATCTGGTGGTGCACGCCACGACCAAGTACCTCGCGGGCCACTCCGACGTCCTGGGGGGCGCCGTGGTCGCTGCGCCCGACGCCCGCAGCGTCGGCGACGTATGGGAGCGCGTCCGCGACGTGCAGCGGCTCGAGGGCGGCGTGCCGTCGCCGTTCGACGCCTGGCTGACGCTCCGTGGCCTCCGAACCCTCGCGGTGCGCCTGGCTGCCCAGGCGGACGGCGCGGCGGCGCTGGTGGCGTTCCTGGTGGCGCACCCGGGCGTCGCGCAGGTGCTGTACCCGGGTCTGCCCGGTCATCCTGGGCACGCGGTGGCGGCGCGGCAGATGGCGTCCTTCGGCGCGATGCTCTCCTTCCGCGTGCACGGGGGGGTCGAGGCGGCGATGCGCGTCGCGGCCGGGGTCCGGCTGTTCACGCGCGCCACCAGCCTCGGCGGCGTCGAGAGCTTGATCGAGCACCGCGCGTCCATCGAACCCGCAGGGGGCCCGACACCGCCGGACCTGCTGCGGGTGTCGGTCGGCCTGGAGCATCCGGACGACCTGATCGAAGACCTGCGCGAAGCGCTCGCCGCGCCCTTGGGGGACCGACCATGACCGAAGCCGCTTCGACCGACGCCATGGCGACCGACGCCACCGCGACCTTGGCCGACGTCGCCTGGGGCGAGGCCGGGTTGATCCCGGTCGTCGCCCAGGACGCGACGTCCGGCGACGTCCTGACCGTCGCGTACGCCAACGAGTTGGCGCTGACGCGCACGCTCGAGACCGGTGAAGCCCACTACTGGAGCCGATCGCGCGCCGAGCTCTGGCGCAAGGGGGCTACCTCCGGCAACGTCCAGCGGGTGCGCGCGGTGCTGCTCGACTGCGATGGCGACGCGCTGGTGTACCGCGTCGACCCGGCCGGCCCGGCGTGCCACACCGGCGCGCGCACCTGCTTCTACCGGCGCTTGACCGCGGGGGACGGGCCGAGTCCCGCTGCGCCCGGTATCGGCGCCACGATGGGGCTGCTGCAGCGCGTGGTCGACCAGCGCTGGGCCGAGCGGCCCGAGGGCTCGTACGTCGCCAAGCTCGCCGATCGCGGCGTGGGGTACGTCGCCCAGAAGGTGGTCGAGGAGGCGGGGGAGACGATCGTCGCGGCGCTCGAGCGCAAGGACGACGAGATGCTCGGCGAGGCCGCCGACCTGCTGTTCCACCTGACGGTGTTGCTGCGCGCGCGGGGGCTCGATCTCGACCAGGTGGCGCAGGTCCTCGAGGGGCGGCACCGGGCGCGGAGCTGAGCGCAGCGGGTCGCCATCGCGGCCCGCGCCGACGGACGGTGCCGTGTGTCCGGTGGGCCCGAGGAGGCACGGACGGACCGCGGCGCCCGTGCTTTGATGGCGCCATGACCGAACCCATGCCCGAACCGGCGGGGCCTCGCGGCTCCGCGATGGACTTCGAGCGCGCGCTGGTGCTCGACACCGTGCGCGTCACCGAGCAAGCGGCGATCGCCGCCGCCCGCGTCGCCGGCAAGGGCGACCCCGATCTGGTCGATCAGGCCGGCGTCGACGCCATGCGGCGCGTGCTCAACGAGCTCGACATCGATGGCGAGATCGTGATCGGCGAGGGGGAGCGCGACGAGGCCCCCATGCTCTACATCGGCGAGCGCGTCGGCCAAGGTGGCCCGGGGGCTTGGCCGGTCGACATCGCGGTCGACCCCGTCGAGGGCACCGACATCACGGCGCGCATGGTCGAGGGCTCGGTCGCGGTGATCGCGCTCGCCGAGAAGGGGGGCCTGTTCCAGGCGCCCGACACGTACATGGAGAAGCTGATCGTCCCGCCGCCCGCGGCGGGGAAGGTCGACCTCACCTGGCCGGTCGCCGCCAACCTCGCCGGCATCGCGCAGGCGCTCGACCGCGACCTCCCCGACCTCACCGTCGTCATCCTCGACCGCCCCCGCCACACGGAGCTGATCGCCAAGGTGCGCGCAGCCGGCGCGCGCGTGAAGCTGATCGGCGACGGGGACGTGATCGCCGCGCTGTCGGCCGCGATGAGCGGCACCAACGTCCACGCCGTGATGGGGACCGGCGGCGCCCCGGAAGGGGTCCTCGCCGCCGCTGCGCTCAAGTGCATCGGGGGCGAGATCCAGGGGCGCTTCGTGCCCCGAAACGAGGGCGAGCGCGCGCGCCTCGATACCGCCGGGGTCGACCTCGCCCGGGTCTACCGCACGAACGACCTGGCGCCCGGTCAGCACATCGTCTTCAGCGCCACCGGCATCACGAACGGCGATCTGGTGCGGGGGGTCAGGTTCTTCAAGCAGGGCGCGCGCACCCACACGGTCTCGATGGGGTACCGGTCGCGGGTCGTGCGCCTGTCCGACGCGGTGCACCTGCTCGGCGAGGGCGCGCGGGTGACGGTCCAGCTCTGAAGCCGAACGCCCCCAAGAGCTCGCGGGAGCTCAGGGGAGCGCCTCGCGCAACTCGGCGGCGCGCGCCCGCACGGCCGCCTGCTCGTCGGGGTCGCGTCCCTGCCATGCCTTGACGGCGACCGCCATCCGCGGGTGGCGGGCGAAGCGCTCCTGGTGCCGATCGACGAAATCCCAGTAGCCGACGGTGAACGGGCACGCCTTGGGGCCCGTGCGCGTGCCCGGGTCGAACGGACAGCGACGGCAATGGTCGCCCATCCGGTTCAGGTAGGCGCCGCCCGACACGTACGGCTTGGTGGTCATCGCGCCGCCGTCGGCGTATTGGCTCATGCCCATGACGTTGGGCACCATCACCCAGTCCTGGGCGTCGACGTGCAGCGCCGTGAACCAATCGGTCAGCTCCGCTGGATCGACGCCGAGCCCCAAGGCGAGGTTGCCGAACACCATCAGGCGCTGGATGTGGTGCGCGTAGCCGCGCTCATGGACGTTCGCCCACGCGTCGGCGAAGCACGCCATGCGCGTCGCGCCGGTCCAGTACACGTCGGGCACCGGCGCGCGGTGGTCGAGCTCGTTGGCGCTCGCGAGCGCCTCGCCCCGCACCCGGTCGACGTGGAACACGTACTCGCGCCATCCCAGGACCTGGCGCACGAAGCCTTCGGCGCTCTGCAGGGGGACGCGACCGTCGTCGCCCGTCCGGTACGCCCGCTCGACCGCCTCGAGCACCTCGCGGGGGTGCAGCAGGCCCAGGTTGATCGGCACCGACAGCTGGCTGTGCGCGAGCGCGCGCTCGCCGTGGACGAGGGCGTCCTCGAAGGGACCGAACTCCGGCAGCCGCTCGGCGACGAAGCGCTCGAGCGCCACGAGCGCCTGCGCGCGGGAGACCGGCCACGCGAACGGGCGGAGGCGACCGGGATGGTCGGGGAACGTGCGGGCGACGTCGTCGAGCACCTCTTCTTGCATCGCGTCGGGTTCGAACGTCGGCGGCTGTGCGAAGCGGTGGCCCTTCTCGGGGACCTGCCGGTTCGAAGCGTCCAGGTTCCACGTGCCCCCCTCGGGGCGCTTCGGATCGTCCGGGTCCATCAGCCAGCCCTGCGCTTCGCGCACGGTCCGGTAGAACCCCTCCATCACCCAGCGCTTGCGGCCGTGCGCCCACGTGTCGAACGTGGCGTCGTCGACGAGCCGCAGCGTGTTGGGCCGCACGCGGACGTCGCCGCCGGCGGCGCGTGCGGCCACGGTGAGCGCCTCGGCGACGCCGCGGTCGTTGGGGCGCATCAGTTCGAGGGTGGCACCGGGCCAGCGCTCGAGGTGGGCTTCGATCGCCGCCTCGAACGACGGTGCCAGCCGGTGGTGGTCGACGGCGAAGCCCTCGGCTTCCAGGTCTGCCGCGAAGCGCCGGAGCGCGCCGAAGAAGAGCGCCGCCTTCTGCACGTGCGCGCGGGTCGCACGCACCAGGCCGATGGACTCCACCGTCAGGACGACGGTGGCGGCCGGGTCGGCGTCGGCGAGCAGGCCGTGGTCGCGGGTCAATTGGTCGCCCAACACCAGAACGTGGCGCACGCCGCAGCCTAACGGCGCGCGGCCACCCCGGAGGGTGGCCGCGCGCACGGGTGGTCGGATCCGTCGTTCAGTCGCCGCTCGCAGCGAGGCGCCGCGCTTCGTTCACCCAGTAGGCGATGTCGTCGTCGTCCGGCGCGAGCCGCGCGGCCGAGCCGTAGTAGGTGGCGGCGTCCGCGAACTGGCTCTGCTCGAAGGCGACCCGACCGAGCCACGCCCAGGCGTCGACGTAGCCCCCGTTGAGGGTGCTCGCACGGGCGAAGCGCTCGGCGGCCTCGGGCAGACGGTCCTCTTCGTAGAGGGCGACTCCGGCGCGGAAGGCGTTCACCGCCGCGCTGCCCCACACCGCCTGTTCTTGCGCCAACTCGAGGAAGTACGCGGCGCGCGCGTCGTCGGGGTCGAGCTCCAGCGCCCGGCGCCAGTAGGCGATGGCTTGCTCGGGGCGCTCGGTCTCGACGAGGATCCGACCGGCCCACACGTGCGCCTCGGCGTCGTCGGGGGCGAGCTCGGCGACCGCGACGTAGCGCTCCAGCGCCGCGTCCGGGTTCCCGGCTTCGTAGGCCCCGTACGCGAGGCGCTTGCCGACGTCGGCCGCGTACGCACGATCCTCTGCGTCCAGCACGCCGCCGCGGCGGATGAAGTCCTGCCAGGTGGTCCACGCCGGCCCGGTCCATTGGCTGCGGCTGTACGCCTCGGCGAGGAAGCGCACGGGCTCGAGGTCGTCGGGCGCGAGGGTCATCGCCCGGCGTCCGGCGGCGAAGGCGTCCTGCCAGAGCGGCCGGTCGGGGTACTGGGCCTCGTACGTCGCGAGCGCTTCGGCCATCCGCGCCTCGCCCTCGGCGAGGGCGTCGGCCGCGGCTTGCGGGAGCGCGGGTTGGGCGAGCGCGGGGGCGGCGAAGGCGATCGCCAGCGCCGCGAGGGTGGTGGTCAAGGTGCGGAACATGGGGCCTCCCGATCGGAGAACGACGGAGCCGCTGGTGCCGGCGGTCGTTCCTCCACTATCGTGGATTATCGGGTGAGAAAGGGTACGGCTGCCTGTGAGCCGAGCCAGCCGCGCAGTTCCGCGAGCGCACGGCCTCGGTGGCTCACGCGCTCCTTCTCGGCGACGCTCGCCTCCGCGAAGGTCATGCCGAGGTCGTCCGACAGGAACGCCGGGTCGTAGCCGAAGCCGTCGTCGCCGCGCGGGCCGAAGAGGATCGTGCCCTCGCACGTGCCGGTGAACGTGGCGACGGCGCCGTCGGGCGCGGCGACGACCACGACCGACACGAACCGCGCCTGGCGCTGCCCGACCGGCACGTGCTTGAGCCGTTGCAGCAGGTGCGCCATCCGCTCGCCGTCGCCCAGGCCGGGGCCGCCGAAGCGCGCCGACCAGACGCCGGGCGCGCCACCGAGCGCGTCCACCTCGAGGCCGGAGTCGTCGGCGACGGCCACGCGGCTCAGCTTGGCGGCCGCGAAGCCGGCCTTCAGGAGCGCGTTCTCCTCGTACGTCGCGCCGGTCTCGGGCGGAAAGCTGCGCAGCCCGAGGTCGCCGGCCGCGTCCAGGTCGATGCCGGCCGGCCCGAGCGCCGCGGCGAACTCGCGGAGCTTGCCCGGGTTGCCCGTCGCGAGCACCCAGCGGTGGCGGGCCGGGGCGGTCACCGCGGTGCACCGGACGGCACCGGGCGCGCCCACGCCGGGCGCGCCGCCGCGAGCACCCGCGCCACCCCGGCGATGCCGAGCGCGATCAGCTGCACGTACGCCTCGGCGTCGACCGGTTCGCCCTCGGCGCCGCCGTGCACCTCGACGACGCGCCCGTCCGCGGTGGCGACCACGGCGAGGTCGACCTCGGCCGCCGCGTCTTCCTCGTAGTCGAGGTCGAGGCGCGGTTCGCCATCGACGAGGCCCACCGATACGGCCGCGAGTTCGTGCCGCAGCGGCCAGGCGTCGAGCGCGCCGGCGAACACGCGCCGGTCGGCGTGCTCGTGCAGCGCCGCGTAGGCGGCCAGCAGCGCCGCGCAGCGGGTGCCGCCGTCGGCGCGAACGACGTCGCAATCGACGGTCAAGGTGGTGTTCGGGAAGGCCGTGAGGTCGACCGTGGCGCGCAGCGCCCGCCCCAAGAAGCGCTGGATCTCCTGCGTGCGGCCGCGCACGGAGCCGCGTTCGCGCGCCGTGCGCTCGCGGGTGGCGCGCGGCAGCATCGCGTACTCGGCCGTGAGCCACCCGCCGCGGTACCCGCGGCCGCGCAGGTGCGGCGGCAGGGTGGGCGAGGCGCTCACGGTCGCGAGCACCTCGGTGCGGCCCCAGACCACCCGTGCCGCCCCTTCGGCGTGCGGGTGGCCGCCGACCTCGATGGCCAGCGGCCGGAGGCCGTCCGCAGCACGGCCTTCGCGCACCGGAGCGCTCACCCGGCCACCGCTGCGGGACCGGCCACGAGGTCGGCCGTGCGCGGCGCCGTGGACCACCCGGGCCGCACGGGCAGCGGCAACGGCAGCGGCTCGATCGGGCCCTCGGGCCCGTCGAGCACCTGCGCCACGTGCGCGTAGCTCGGCAGGTCGCCCGTGACCAGATGGTGCACGCCGCCGCCCCCATCGCAGCGAGCGAGCCCGAGCCCGGTCAGCGCGGCGGCCACCGCGGCCGCCGTCGCCGTCGCGGAGTCGACCAGGGCGACGTCGGGGCCGAGCACCGCGCGAAGCGTGGCGGCGAGCGGCGGGTAGTGCGTGCATCCGAGGATGAGCGTGCGCAGCTCGGTCGGTCGGTCCGCCAGGTAGTGCTCGGCCACGAGCCGCGCGATGGTGCCGTCCGAGACGCCCTCCTCGACGATCGGGACGAAGAGCGGGCAGGCGCGACCCCAGGCGGGAAGCCCCTGAGCGGCCAGCGCGCGTTGGTAGGTTCCGGCGCCGATCGTGCCCGCGGTGCCGAGCACGCCGACGATGGCGTCGGGACCGTGGGCGGCGTGGGCAGCGACGGCGGCGGCGACGCCGGGTTCCACCACGCCCCACACCGGCACGGGTGCGGCGGCGGCGAGGTCGGGCAGGGCGGCGGCCGAGGCCGTGTTGCAGGCGACGACGACCGCCTTGACGCCGCGTGCGACCAGCTCTCCGGTCCACTCGAAGGCGAAGCCGCGCACCATGGCCTGGGGCTTGCCTCCGTACGGCAAGCGGGCGGTGTCGCCCACGTACACGAAGTCCTCGTTCGGGAGGGCGCGCACCAAGGCGCGCAGCACGGTCAGGCCGCCGACGCCGGAGTCGAAGACGCCGATCGGGGAGGACACGCGGGAAGAGACGTCGGGCACGGCGTCAGCGTAGCACCGCGTCCCGCGGGCGGCGTGCCGCGAAGGCGAGCAGCGCGGCGGCCAGCAGCCCCGCGGGCAGCGCGAAGAGGCCGAGGTCGAGCGTGAGCGCGTAGATCAGGTTGAGGGGCGTGTTGATGAGCGCGCCGCGCACCAGGGCGCCCACGCCCCAGGCGCCGTCGAGGGTCAACCCGACCGCGGCGCCCAATACCGCGGCGACCGGCGCGAAGGCGAGCACGAAGACGAGCACCGCGAACGGGAGCGCCCAGCGCTTCACGCGACGGAACCAGGGTGCGAACGCCCATGCGAGCAGCAGCGTCGCCAGCGCGTACACGGCGGCGTCCGCCGCGAGCGAGGGCGTGAGGGCGGTGAGGACCCCGCGGGACCGACCGGTGATCTCGACGAGGGCGAACCCGGCGAGGCCCAGAGCGACGGCGAGCAGCGCGAGCCGGGCGTTCACGCCACGCCCTCGACGAGCCGGCGCAGATGCGTCGTGCTGGCGCGCACGCCATCGGCGCCGGTGCCGATCTCGAGGCAGATCGTGCCCGGGAAGTCGCGCAGGAACGTCGCGAACGGGGCGTACTCGAGCGTCCCCTGGTCGCTTGCGAGGTGCTCGTCGGAGGCGCCGTGGTTGCCGTGCACGTGCAGGTGCGCGAGGGTCGGACCGAGCGCCGCCAAGTAGCCGGCGACGGCGTCGCTGCCCTCGCGGGTGCCTTGGACGTGCGCGTGCCCGAAGTCGAGGCAGGTGCCCAGACCGTGTCGGTCGGCCAGGTCGCGCAGCTCGGTGGGCGTGCGCAGGAAGTCCTCGGCGCCGAGCACCAGGTTCTCGAGCGCGATCGGGACCCCCACACCGGCGAGCGCCTGCAGCGATGCGTCGAGGGCGCCGGTGGCGAGCGCGTCGGCCTGCGGATGGCGCAGGTAGTGCTGGCCGGTGTGGAGCACGCCGCAGGTGGCCCCGACGCGCTCGGCGTACTCGAGGCCCTGGATCGTGCGGTCGACCGCGGCGGCGCGCGCGACCGGCATCAGCGACGCCAAGTTGAGGTCGACGTAGCTCAGGTGCAGCGTGGTCCCGACGCCCGTGGCGCGGGTGAGGTCCGTGATGCGCTCCACGGCTTGCAGGGTGGGGAGCACCTCGTGCAGGTCGAAGGAGAGCTCGACGAAGTCGAGGTGCAGCTCGCTCGCCAGCCGGAAGGCCGCCTCGACGTCGAGCATCCGCGCGGTCATGGGGGAGAAGCCGAGGCGCATCAGCGTGCCTCCAGGTCGAGCGCGCGGCGCTGCGCCTCGGCGAGCGCCGCCTCGGGGCTCTGGTTGCCGCGCAAGGCGCGTTCGAGCGCGTCGTCGATCAGCCCGCGCCAGGCGTCGAACGAGGCGACGCGCGGCCGCGGCACGGCCAACTCGAGCTGTTCGAGCGCGGCGGCGCGGTTGGGATCCTCGGCGTAGAAGGCGTCGAGCAGCGGTAGCGCGGCGCGCCGCACCGGGATGTAGTACGAGGCTTCGACCCAGTCGGCGAGGTTCTGCGGCTCGACCAGGAAGCGCCAGAAGGCGAAGGCCGCGCGGCGTTCGGCGTCGCTGGCGCCGCGCAGGACGGTCAGCTGGGCACCACCGAGCGGCACGCGACCGCCCTCGGCGATCGGCACGGGTGCGGCGGCGAGGTCGAAGCCGACCGAGAAGCGCCGCACGTCGGGCCAGTTGGCGATGCTGGCGAAGGTCATCAGGCTGCGGGTGCGGACGAAGGTGAGGATCGCGGGCGTGCTCTCGCTCGCGCCGTAGAAGGCCATCTGGCGTCCGCGGACGAGCTCGCGGAGCATCGTCAGCGCGGCGATCGCCTCGGGGCCGTCCAAGTTGGGCGTGCCGTCCGAGTGCGCGAGCGTGCCGCCGCGGCTCAGCACCATCATCTCGAACAACCACGAGTCGCCGACGAACATCGCGCCCTGCGCCGTCCGCGAGGTCAGGGCGCGCGCGGCGTCCGCGAACGCGTCCCACGTGGTGGGCACGTCGAGGTCCGCTTGCCGGAGCGCGTCGGCGTTGTAGTACATCACCGGCGTCGACGTGTTCCACGGCAGGCCGTACCGGCCCCCCGCCAGCTCTCCGTAGCTCCAGATCCCGGGGTAGAAGTCGCTGGTCACCTCGACCGGCAGCTCGTTGACCAGGTCGCTCAGGTCGAGCAGCGCGCCGTCGCCGACCAGGCGCGGGAAGAAGCCGATCTCGGCCTGGAACAGCACGGGAGCGTCGGCGGTGCCGAAGGCGGCGACCAGCCGCGTCTGCGCCTCGGCGTAGGCGCCGACGTAGCGCGCCTCGACGCGCACGTCGTCCTGGCCGGCGTGGAAGCGCTCGATCAGGGCGTCGACCGCGTCCTCGATGCCCTCCATCGAGTGCCAGAAGGTGATGGTGGTCTGGGCGGTCGCCGTCGCGC
>JAABRX010000110.1 GCA_011390675.1 Trueperaceae bacterium
TGGAACGACCCCGTCGCGTGGGCGGTCTTCGCCCCCGCGCTCGCGCTGCTCGGCGCGCTCGTCAACGGCCTGTTCGGTCGGCGGCTGCGCGAGCCGCTGCCCGGCGTGCTCGCCAGCCTCGCGGTCGGTGGCGCCTTCGTGCTCGCCTTGATCGCCTTCTTCGGGCTCGTCGGCCGTGAGGCGGGCGTGTCCGTCGAGCTCTGGCCCTTCCTGCCCGTCGCCGGCCTCGACCTGTCGGTCGGCTTCGTCGTCGACGCCCTCTCGGCCACCTTCATGCTCGTCATCACCGGCGTCGGGTTGGCCATCCACGTCTACTCGATCGGCTACATGCACGCCGACGACGGGTACGCGCGCTACTTCGCGCTGCTCAACCTCTTCGTCGCCGCGATGCTCGTGCTCGTGCTCGCGGACTCGCTGGTGCTGCTGTTCATCGGCTGGGAGGGCGTGGGCGTCTGCTCGTACCTCCTGATCGGATTCTGGTACCGGCAGACGGCCAACGCCGACGCCGGGCGCAAGGCCTTCATCGTCAACCGCATCGGCGACGCCGGCTTCCTGCTGGCCACGTTCCTCGTCGCGGCGACCTTCGGCACGCTGACGATCGCGGAGGTCAACGCCGCGGCGGGCACCTACGCCTTCGGGGCCGGGGTGCTCGGGTCGATCGGGCTGCTGTACCTGGTGGCCGCGACCGGCAAGAGCGCGCAGCTGCCGCTCCACGTCTGGTTGCCCGACGCCATGGCGGGCCCGACGCCGGTGTCGGCGCTCATCCACGCCGCGACCATGGTCACCGCAGGCATCTACCTGATCGCCCGCCTGAGCCCGCTCTACGCGATGACGCCGGAGGCGTCCGCGGTCGTCGCCTGGGTGGGCGCTCTGACCGCGCTCGTCGCCGCGATCGCCGCGATGGGGCAGACCGACGTCAAGCGCGTGCTCGCGTACTCGACGATCAGCCAGCTCGGCTTCATGTTCGTGGCGGTCGGCTCGGGCGCGTACGGTGCGGCGGTCTTTCACGTCGTCACCCACGCGTTCTTCAAGGGTCTGCTGTTCCTCGGATCCGGCTCCGTGATCCACGCGATGGGCGGCGAGCAGGACATCCGCCGCATGGGGGGGCTGGGCAAGCGCATGCGGACGACGGGTACGACCGCTCTGGTCGGGACCCTCGCGATCGCGGGCGTGCCGCTGCTGTCGGGCTTCTTCAGCAAGGACGCGATCTTGGCGGGCGCCTGGAGCTCGACGCTGCTCGCCGACTACGGCGGCAAGGCGCTGTTCGCGGTGCTCTTGGTCACCGCCGCGCTGACCGCCTTCTACATGTTCCGCTGGTACTACCTGGTGTTCGCCGGTGAAGCGCGCGGCGACGCCCGCGTGCACGCCAAGGTCCACGAGAGCCCGGCGACGATGACGCTGCCGCTCGTCGTCCTGGCCGTGCTGGCCGCCGTCGGTGGGTACGTCGGGCTCCCGGCGTTCGCGTTCCCGAACGCCATCGACCCATGGCTCGCCCCCGCGCTGGCCTCGGGGGGCCTCGAGCACCCGGCGCTGTGGGTCGAGTGGCTCCTCGTCGCCGCCTCGGTGCTCGCCGCGGGCCTCGGGCTCGCCGCCGGCTGGTGGGTGTACGAGCGCGGCAAGGGGGCGCTCGGGGCGCGCGTCGGACGCGGCCAGATGGGCCGTGCCGCCCGCGCCGGGCTCGGCTTCGACGCGCTGTACCGCGCGACCGTCGTCGGTCCCGTCGAAGGGGTGGCCTCGGGCCTCGCCATCGGCGACCGCGACCTGCTCGACCGGGGCATCGGCGCCGGCGTCGCCAGCGCCACCTGGCTCGGGCGCCTCGCCGCCGCCTGGCAGTCGGGCCACGTCCGTCTCTACGCCCTCGCCATGCTCGTGGGCCTGGTGGCCATCGTCGTCGCGGTCGCCGCCGCCATCGCCAACATGGGAGGTCGCGCGTGATCGCAGCCGCCGCCATTCTCGTACCGCTCGCGGTCGCGGTCGCGCTGCTCCTGGCGCCGCGCCGCGCCGTCTACCTGCCGCTGTCGGTGCTCGGCGTCGCCACGACCCTCGTGCTGGCGCTCTTCGCGGACGGCCCTGGGGGCCGCCTCGACGTGCCGTGGATCCCGTCGATCGGCGCCTGGATCGCGCTCGATGGCACCGGCGCCGGTGGCGTCCTGCTCTGGGTCGCCGCGCTGGTGATGCTGCCCACGGTCCTGTGGGCTGCGATGCGCGTCGAGCGCCACACCCATCGCTTCCTGGCCGCGCTGCTCGCGACGCTCGCCGGGGTCGCCGGGATCTTCCTCGCCCGCGACCTCGTCCTGTTCTACGTCTTCTGGGACCTCACGCTCCTGCCCGGCCTCGCGATGCTCGGGGGTTGGGGCTTGGTGCATCGCCGCGCCGCTCTGGTGAAGTACCTGATGTACGCGGTCGCGGGCTCGTTCGTCATGCTCCTCGGGATCCTCGCGCTGCCGCCGCTCTCGGGCGCCGCCGGGTACCGGTTCGAGGAGCTGCTCGCCGCCACGCCGAGCCTCGATCCGCTCACGCAGGCGTGGCTGTTCGGCACCTTCATGTTCGCGTTCGCGGTCAAGCTGCCGATCTTCCCGGTGCACGCCTGGCTCGTCGACGTCAACGAGCAGAACCACGCCTCGGGGGCCGCGGACGTCGCGGGCACCCTGTACAAGCTCGGGGGCTTCGGGCTCTTCGCGTGGGCGCTCCCGCTCCTCCCCGACGGCGCCACCATGCTCGCGCCGTTCGGGCTCGCGCTCGGCGCCTTCACGGCGGTCTACGGCATGGCGATCGCCACGCGCCACACCCACCTCAAGCGGGTGCTGGCCTACTTCTCGATCTCGCACATGGGGATCGTCGCGGTCGGCTTGTTCTCGCTCCACCTCGCGGGGCAGAGCGGCGCGATGGCGCTGCAGGCCGCGCAGATGGTGACGACGTCGGGTCTGTTCCTCGTGTCCGGCATGCTCCACGCCCGTCGCGGCACCTTCGACCTCGATGCGTACGGCGGTTTGGCCAAGGCGGCCCCGGCGTTCGCCACGCTGTCGCTCGTGGTGCTGCTCGGGGGCATCGGGGTGCCTGGGTTGGCGAACTTCCCGGGTGAGTTCCTCTCGGTCCTCGGCGCCTTCACGGTCAGCCCGCTGGCGGCGACGCTCGCGGTCCTGGCGGCGATCGCATCCGGCGCGCTGGGCGTCAACCTCTACCAGCGGCTGTTCCAGGGTGAGGCGAAGGGCGCGCCGACGCGCGACCTGAGCCCGCTCGAGGTCGCCGTGTTCGCCCCGATCGTCGCTGCCACGCTGTGGCTGGGGATCGCCCCCGCCGCCAACCTCACGAAGTTCGAGGCCGACGTGGTCGCGGCCACGGCGGCGGCGACGCCGCCACCGGTCGTGCTCGACCTCGCCGACGGGGGTGCGCGATGACGCTGCCGCCCATCTACGGCGACTTGGCGCCGCTCCTCCCGGTGATCGTGGTGCTCGTCACCGCGGCCGCGACCCTCCTGATCGGGGTCTTCGCGGGCCGGTCCGCGCCGCTCGGGCCGCTCGCGGTCGCGGGCGTCGCGGTCGCGCTCGGCATCACCGTCGTCCGGTTCCTGGCCATCGCCGGCGGCGAGCCGCTGCCCCGCACGCTCGGGGGCTCGTTCCTCGGCGACGGGTTGGCAGGCGCGCTCTCGATCGTGATCCTGCTCGGCGCCGGAGCGACGATGCTCAGCGCCGGCGCGCACGTGCGGCGCATGCAGCTCGACCATCCCGAGTTCTTCCCGCTGCTCCTCCTCGCCACCACGGGCGGGCTCGTGCTCGTCTCGGCGGGCGACCTGATCGTCTTGCTGCTCGGTCTCGAGGTGCTGTCGCTGGCCGTCTACGTGCTCGCTGCCTGGCGCGAGGGCTCGCGCTCCGGTGAGGAAGCCGGCCTCAAGTACTTCCTGCTCGGTGCCTTCGGCTCGGCCATCCTCGCCTACGGGATCGCGCTCACCTACGGGGCCACCGGCCGCTTCGACCTCGCGGGCATCGCCGCCGCGGGCGCCGCGCCGGACTTCGCCTCGGGCGGACTGCTGCTCCTGGGGTCCGGCTTCCTGCTCGTCGGACTGGCCTTCAAGGTCGGGTTCGTCCCCTTCCACCAGTGGATGCCCGACGTGTACACGGGCTCGCCGACGCCGGTGACCGCGTTCATGAGCGTCGTCGTCAAGACCGCCGCGTTCGGTGCGCTTCTGCGCGTCACCGGTGCGGCGACGGAGGCGCTCGGAGCGGGCGCCCTCGGTGAGACCTTCACGATGCTGCTGGCCGCGGTGGTGGGCGCCACGCTCCTGGTCGGCAACACCGCGGCGCTGTTGCAGAGCGGACTCAAGCGCCTGCTCGCCTACTCCGCGATCGCCCACGCCGGCTACGTCGGACTGGCGGTGCTGGCCGGCGGTCCGGACGGCATGCGCGCGGCGGCCACCTACCTGCTCATGTACACGGTGACCAACCTGCTCGCCCTCGGCGTGCTGAACGCCGTGATGGGCGACGACGACCAGGGCGACCGCCTCGAGCGCCTCGCCGGGCTCGGTCGGCGGCAGCCGTGGCTGGCCGCGGGCCTCGCGCTCGCCCTGCTCAGCCTCGCCGGGTTCCCCCCGTTCGCGGGGTTCTTGGGCAAGGTGGTCGTGTTCCAGGCGGCCATCGCCGGCGGGTTCGTCGGGCTCGCCGCGATCGGGATCGCCTCGGCGATCATCGCGGTCGTCTACTACGGCCGCGTCGTCGTCCTGCTGTACCTGCACGACCCGGACCACGGCGTCGTGAAGCAGCACCGGACGGTCGGCTCGACGGCGGCGCTCGTCCTCGCGGCGCTCGGCGTCGTGCTGCTCGGGCTCTTCCCGGGTTGGTGGCTCGATCTGCTCGCGCGCGCGCCGATGGTCCTGGGCGGCGCCTGAGCGATGCACGACCCCGCGGGCGCGCCGGCCGTGCCAGTGCCTCCCGAGCTCACGAGCATGCGCCTCCTCGTCGTCGACGACGAGGAGGCGAACTTGGCTCTGTTGCGCGGGATGCTGGTGCGCGGTGGGTACCGCCACGTCGACGTCCTCGACGACCCGCGGCGGATCGAAGAGCGGTTCCGCGCGGCGCCGCCCGACCTGCTGCTGCTCGACTACCGCATGCCGTACCGCAGCGGCCTCGAGGTCCTCGAGGCGCTCGGGCCCCTTCTGCCCGAAGGCTTCCCGGTGGTGATGGTCACCGCCGACGATCGCCCCGAGGTGCGCCACGCGGCCCTCGCCCGCGGGGCTCGGGACTTCGTCGGCAAGCCGTTCCAGGCGGTCGAGGTGTTGCTGCGGGTGCGCAACCTGCTGGAGGCGTGGGTGGCGCGCCGTGGGTTGCTCGACGAGAACGAGGTGCTCGAGGCGCACGTGCGCGCCCGCACCGCCGACCTCGAGCGCACGCAGGTCGAGATGCTGGTGCGCCTGGCGCGCGCTGCCGAGTACCGCGACGACGCTACCGGTGAGCACGTGTGGCGCGTCGCGCGCACGTGCGCGCTCATCGCCACCGCGCTCGGCGAACCGCCGAACCGCGTCGAAGCGTTGCTGCGCGCCGCACGCTTGCACGACGTCGGCAAGATCGGGATCCCCGATGGCATCCTCCTCAAGCCTGGGCGCTTGACCGCGGCGGAGTTCGACGTGGTCAAAGGGCACTGCCAGGTGGGCTACGACCTGCTCTCCGGAAGCCGCTCGCCGCTCGTGCAACTCGCGGCCGAGATCGCCCTCGCGCACCACGAGCGCTGGGATGGTCAGGGCTATCCGCGCGCCCTCTCGGGCCGCGCGATCCCGTTGGCGGCCCGGGTGCTGTCGGTCGCCGACGCCTTCGACGCCCTGACCCACGACCGCGCCCACGCGCGCGCCGTCTCGCCCGAGGCGGCCGTCGCGGAGATCGAGCGCGGCCGGGGCTCGCAGTTCGACCCCGCGGTGGTCGACGCCTTCGTGGGGCTGTTCGAAGCCGGCGAGCTCGCCGGCGACGGCCCGTTGGGGTAGAACGCCGCGAAGGCGCGCGGGGTTAGCCTGGCGGTATGGACCCGTACCAACAGCAGCTGGCCGACCGGCTGGCGGATGCCGATCCCATCGAGGTGCTCGGCGCGACGCCGGCGCGTCTGCTCGCCCTCGCCGAGATCCTGGACCCCGAGGCGTGGGCGGCGCGTCCGCGCCCCGACGCCTGGAACGCCGGGGAGGTCGTCGCGCACCTCGCCGACGTCGAGCTCGGGATGGGCTTCCGCCTTCGGCAGGCGGTAGCCGGCGTCCGCGAGGCGCAGGACTTCGATCAGGATGCCTGGGCGCGCCGCTACGCGCGCCTCGACCCCGCCCTCGCCGTCGAGGCCTTCCGCGCGCTGCGGGCGTGGAACCTGGCGCTCTTGGCCACGTTCGACCTCGACGATTGGCTCGCGACCGTCGAGCATCCCGAGCGCGGACCCGAGAGCGTGGACGAGGTCGTGCGCGCGCTCGCCGGCCACGACCTGCGGCACCTCGACGGGCTCGACGCGCTGCTGGCCGGCTGACCGCCGGAGCGCACCGGCGCCCGGTCGCACCGTGGTACCTTGTCGGCCTATGGCGATCGAACGAACGTACGCGATGGTGAAACCCGACGGCGTCCAGCGCGGCTTGGTCGGCGAGATCGTGCGCCGCATCGAGACCAAGGGCTACCGCATCGTCGGCATGAAGCTCATGCAGATCCCGCGCGCCACCGCCGAGAAGCACTACGGCGAGCACGCGGGCAAACCCTTCTTCGACGGCCTCGTGACCTTCATCACCAGCGGTCCCGTGGTGGCGATGGTGCTCGAAGGCGAGAACGCGATCCTCGGCTGGCGCGGCATGATGGGCGCCACCAACCCCAAGGACGCCGCCCCCGGCACCATCCGCGGCGACTTCGCGACCACCATCGACCACAACGTGGCGCACGGGTCCGACGCGCCGGCCACCGCCGAGCGCGAGATCGGCATCTTCTTCGCGGCCGACGACCTGCTCGACTGACGCGCACCACGCTCGAACGCGCTGCGGCCGAGGGCGTTCGCCCTCGGCCGCACGTGTACCGTGTACTCGTGCCGCCCGTCGAGGCGACCCCTTGCGCGACCGCTCGCGCGACCCCGAGGTGATCATGCCCCAGCTCTCCAACGCCATCCGCGCCCTCAAGGCCTCGTCCACCGTGGCCTTCAACGCCAAGGCGCTCGAGCTCAAGCGCGCCGGCGTCGACGTGATCCCGATGACCGCGGGCGAGCCCGACTTCCAGCCGCCGGCGCACGTGATCGCCGCCGCGCACGAGGCGATCGACCGCGGCATGACCAAGTACACGGCATCGGAGGGGACGCGCGAGCTGCGCGAGGCGATCGTCGCCAAGCACGCGCGCGAGAACGGCCTCAGCTACGCGGTCGAGCAGGTGGTCGTCTCGACCGGCGGCAAGCAGTCGCTGTTCAACGCCTTCATGGCGATCCTCGATCCCGGTGACGAGGTCGTGATCCCGGCGCCCTATTGGGTGAGCTACCCGGCCCAAGTGCAGATCGCCGGCGGCGTGACCGTACCGGTGGCGTGCCGCGCCGAGGACGGCTTCGTGCCCGACCCGGCGGCGATCGAGGCGGCGATCACCCCGCGCACGAAGGCGATCGTCCTGACCTCCCCGAGCAACCCGACCGGGGCGGTCGTCCCCGAGGCGGTGCTGAAGGCGATCGCCGACGTGGCCGAGAAGCACGACCTGTGGCTGATCACCGACGAGCTCTACGAACACCTGATCTACGAGGGGACGTTCACGCCGGTGGCGCAGTGGTACCCCGAGCGCACCATCTTGGTGCACGGGGCCAGCAAGGGCTACGCGCTCACCGGCTGGCGCATCGGCTGGGCCTGCGCGCCGATCGCGGTCGCGAAGGCCATGAACACGCTCCAGGGTCAGGTCACCAGCAACGCCAACGCGATCGCCCAGTACGCCACCCAGGTCGCGCTCAACGAGGTCGACGCCACCGCGGCGTTCCAGGCGATGACGCGCGCGGCCTACCGCGAGCGCCGCGACGTGTTGGTCGCCGGCCTCAACGACCTCGGCCTGCCCACCCCGATGCCGCACGGCGCCTTCTACGCGATGACCGACGTCCGCAGCATCGATCCCGACGAGACCGCCGCCGCGACCATGCTGCTGGAGCGAGCGCGGGTGGCGGTCGTGCCGGGCACCGACTTCCTCGCCCCGGGCTTCGTGCGCCTGAGCTACGCGTGCAGCATCGAGCGGGTGCGGACCGCGCTGGAGCGCATCGCGGAGGTCGTGCGATGAGCCAGGGTCGCGACGCCCGCGTCCACCTGGGGCCGAGCGGCTACCGGGCGGTCGCCCAGGTGGGCGCCCACCGGCTGGTCGCGGACGAACCGATCGACGTCGGCGGCACCGACACCGGTCCGACGCCCGTCGAGATGGTGAGCGCGGCGCTCGGCAGCTGCATCGCGATCACCGTGCGGATGGTGGCCGAGCGCAAGGGGTGGCCGCTCGAAGGCATGGACGTGCAGGTCGAGCGCAGCCAGGTGCCGGTCGAGGGGGGGCGACCGCGCACCCGTTTCGACGTCGGGGTGAAGCTCGTCGGCCCCCTCGACGACGCGATGCGCGCCGAGCTCGGTCGCATCGCCGGCCGCTGCCCGGTGCACCGCCTGCTCGAGGCGGGCGCCGACATCGTCACCAAGGTCGTCGACTAGCCGCGCGCACCCAGGGCCAGGGGGCGCGGGCGGCCGCGGTACCATGCCGCATGAAGCCCGACCGCCCCGATCCCGTCGACGCCCCGCGCGCGCACGGGCCCGACGAGCACGGCGCGCTCGACCGTCCCGGCGTACCGCACGTGGGCCCGGCGCCGACGCCACCCACCTCGAGCAACCAGATCTACGCCAACCCCGAGAAGTGGCGGATCGGGCGCGAGTTCCTGGCGCGCTACACCGGTACCGAGCCGGAGGCGTTCCAGAAGCAGATCGTCCTGACGAACTTCCACCACTACCTGGAGCGCTTCCAGGCGATCGCCGGCGACGCCACGCTCACGCAGGGATCGGCGATGACGGCCGCCCATTCGGAGCGGCTCGGCGTGTCGATCATCGACTTCTCGATCGGCTCGCCGGTGGCGGCGCTGATCATCGAGGTCCTCGCCACGGCCGACCCCAAGGCGACGCTGTTCCTCGGCATCTGCGGCGGCTTGCATCGGTCGCTTCAGGTCGGCGACTTCGTGCTGCCGACCGCCGCGATCCGCGACGAGGGAGCGAGCAAGCACTTCATGCCGCCGCAGGTGCCGGCGCTGCCCACCTTCAAGATCCAGAAGTTCGTCTCGCAGATCGTCGTCGAGAAGGGGCTCGATTACCGCACCGGGGTGGTGCACACGACGGATTACCGCTTCTGGGAGTTCGACGAGCGCTTCAAGGCGCACCTGTACGAGGAGCGCGCGCTGGCGATCGACATGGAGTCCGCCACGCTCTTCTCCGTCGGGTTCGCGAGCAAGGTGCCGATCGGTGCTCTGCTGCTCGTGTCCGACCTGCCGCTGCGCGAGGGCGGGGTCAAGACCCGCGAGAGCGCTCGGGCGGTCTTTCGGCAGTACACCGACCTGCACATCGAGGTCGGGATCGAGGCGATGAGCCAGATCGCGGCGCGCGGGGAGCACATCCGGCACTACCGTTGGTGACGCAGGTCGGCGCAGGCACGGCGCGGGTCGCTCGGGTCAGGTCTTCGGCGTCGCGGTGCGCAGGTACGGCTTCACGACGTCGAGGTCGGCGAAGCGCTCGCGGGCTTGGTCGGTCGGGACGTCGGTGCTGATGATGACGCGCTCACCCGGGCGCCAGTCGACCGGCGTCGCGTACGGTCCGGTCTCGGCGAGCTGCAGCGCGTCGAGGGCGCGCAGGATCTCGTCGAAGTTGCGGCCGGTGCTCTTGGGGTAGATGAGGATCAGCTTGATCCTGTCGTCCGGGCCGATGATGAACACCGATCGGACCGAGCTCGCGTCGCCCTCGCCGGGATGGATCATGTCGTAGAGCTCGGCGACCTTCTTGTCGGGGTCCGCGATGATCGGGTACCCCACGCTGGTGTTCGAGACCTCCTCGACGTCCGGGATCCAGCGGTGGTGCTCGGCGACGGGGTCGACCGACAGCGCGATCACCTTGGTGTCGCGCTTCGCCCATTCGTCGGCCAGCTGAGCGACGCGGCCCAACTCGGTGGTGCACACGGGCGTGAAGTCGCCCGGATGGCTGAAGAACACCGTCCAAGCGCCCTTCTTCCACTCCAGGAACGAGATCGGGCCTTCGCTGGTGTCGGCGGCGAAGTCGGGGGCGACGTCGCCCAGATGCAGGCAAGCCATGGAACCACGGGTCCTCTCTCACCCCACGGGTGGCGGCCCACGGGGTGGTCGATCAGCCTCAGCCTACGGCCGGTCGCTTCGCGCGTCCGTACCCGTTGCGGCCTCGGCGTACGCTCGGCATCGATGCTGCACCTGATCGGCGTCGCGGCCGCGGTCGCGATCTCCTTCTCCGCGATCTTCATCCGCCTGGCCGACGTGTCGGTCTCCACCGCGGCCTTCTTCCGACCTGCCTACGCCCTGCCGTTCATCCTCTTGCTGCACTGGGGGGTGCGCCGCTTCGACACGCGCACCCCGCGCGAGCGCTGGGTCACGCTGTTCGCCGGCGGCCTGATGGGCGTCGCCTTCACCCTGTGGAACTACTCGATCGCGTACGTCGGGGCCGGACTCGCCACCGTGCTCGGCAACACCCAGGTGGTGTTCGTCGGGCTGTTCGCCTGGTGGGTGTTCCGCGAGCGTCCGCCGGCCGCCTCCGCGCTGGCGGTGCCGTTGGTGTTGGGCGGCGTGGTGCTCGCCACCGGCGTCGGTCGCCCCGACGCGTACGGGGCTGCGCCGGTCCTCGGCGTGCTCTACGGCCTCGGCAACGCGCTGGCGTACGCGTCGTTCCTGCTGTTGTTCCGCCGCGTGGGGCGAGGGCTGGTGCGCCCGTGGGGGCCGCTGCTCGATGCCTCGCTCGGCGCGGCGCTCGTGACCTTCGCGCTGGGGGTGACGACCGACCCCGCGTTCGACCTGCGCCCGGTGTGGCCCGCCCACGGCTGGCTGCTCGCGCTGGCGGTGCTGTCCCAGACGCTCGCCTGGGGCGCGATCGTGGCGGTGCTCCCCCGCCTCCCGGCGCTCGACACGTCGGTGGTGCTGCTGGTGCAACCCGTGTTGACCGTCGTCTGGGGGGCGCTGCTGTTCGCGGAGCGGCCGTCGCCCTGGCAGTGGGCGGGGGTGGCGGCCGTGCTCGTGGGGGTGGCGGTCGTCGTGGTGGCCGGAGCGGTGCGGTCGCGACCCGTGCGGTCGCGTCGGACCGGTAGGCTCGGCGCATGAACCGACGGACGCCCGCCCACGCCCTCGCGCTCTTCGCGCTCCTCGTGCTCGTCCTCGCCGGCTGCGCCCCAGCGGTCCTCGGCTCCCGCGGCACCCCCTACGACCTGCGCCGCGGCGAGACCGCCCAGGTCGCCCCGGGCGGCGTCGTGTACGCCCAACTGGTCGTGCCGGCCCGCGAGTTCGGCTTCGACGACGCCGATTTCGCGAGCCTGTTCGTGCCCTGTGGTGGCGACGCCTCGTGCGCGGTCGTCACGAGCCGCTTCGAGCTCGTCGACGTCGCCGCGCCCGAGGGATGGACGTGGCGCGTCGATCGTGCCGACGCGGTGCGCCGGCCGCGCTTCGCCACGAACGTCGACGTGCGCCTGCGCCTCGACGTACCCGCGGACGCGCGCCTGGGTGGGACCCAACTGCGCGCGCGGATGGTCGCGCGAACCGGGGTGTCGAGGCCGGTCGTGTTCGTGGTCCAAGTGGTGCGCTGAACGCCTCGCCCCGCCGGGGCTCCCTCAGACCGGGGGCAGGTCGTCGCGCCGCACGCCGGTGAGCTCCCAACCGTCCTCGCCCCGCCGCGCCGACACCAGGTAGCGGGCGGCCCCGTTCGGGCCGTCCACCGCGACGGTCGTGCGCGCGGCGCCGTCGCGGCGGTCCCATGGCTCCACGGCGACGCGCGTCGCGCCGACGAGGGGCGCCAGCAGCGCGTTGTCGAGCGCTCGGCGCAGCCCGGCCTCGCCGCCGAGCGGCCCGCGGGCGCGGGGCGTCAGCGCGGCGTAGAGGGCGGTCGCGCCCGTGTCGGCGCCTGCGCGCAAGTTGGCCAGCACCGCCTCGAGCAGGGTCTCGGGACCCGCGCCGTCGCTCAACCGATGCCCAGCGAGACGAACTTGGTCTCGAGGTACTCCTCGAGGCCCCACGGGCCTCCCTCGCGCCCGATGCCCGACTGCTTGACGCCGCCGAACGGCGCGTACGCCACCGACGGCACCCCGTCGTTCACCCCGACGATGCCGTACTCGAGCGCTTCGGCGACGCGGATCGCGCGGGCGAGATCGCGGGTGTAGACGTAGGAGGCCAACCCGAACGGGGTGGCGTTGGCGCGCTCGATCGCTTCGGCTTCCGTTGAGAAGCGCAGCACCGGCGCGACCGGACCGAAGGTCTCCTCCTCGAGCAGCTTCATGCCCGGTTCGACGCCGGTCAGGAGCGTCGGCTCGAAGAAGAGTCCGTCGCGGCGCGCGCCACCAGTGACGACGGTGGCGCCCTTGGCGACGGCGTCCGCGACGTGCGCCTCGACCTTCGCCATCCCCTGGGCGTCGACGAGCGGCCCCACTTCGGTGCCGTCGACGAGGGGGTCGCCCATCTTCAGACCGCGCACGGCGTCCGCGAAGGCGGCCACGAACGCGTCGTGGATGCCGTCTTGGACGTAGATGCGGTTGGTGCACACGCAGGTCTGACCGGCGTTGCGGAACTTGCAGGCGAGGACCTCGCGTACGGCGGCGGTCAGATCGGCGTCGTCGAACACCAGGTACGGAGCGTGGCCGCCCAGCTCCAGCGACAGCTTCTTGATCGTCTGCGCCGACTGCCGGTAGAGGATGCGGCCGACCTCGGTGGACCCGGTGAAGGTGATCTTGCGGATCCGCGGATCGGCCATCATCGCCTCGGTCACGGGCACCGGGTCGGACGTGGGCAGCACCTGCAGGGTGCCCGCGGGCCCGCCGGCCTCGAGCCACAGCTCGGCGAGCCGCAGGGCGGTGAACGGGGTCTGCTCGGCGGGCTTGAGGATCATCGTGCAACCGGCGGCCAGGGCGGGCGCCGCCTTGCGGGTGATCATCGCCGCCGGGAAGTTCCATGGCGTGATCGCGAACGCCGGACCGACCGGTTGCCGCATCGCGACGATCCGCTTGTGCGCGACGTGCGTGGGCACCCACTCGCCGTACGCGCGCTTCGCCTCCTCGGCGTACCACTCGACGAAACTGGCGGCGTACAGGGCTTCGCCGCGCGCTTCGGCGAGCGGCTTGCCCATCTCGCGCGTCATCGTCTCGGCGAGCTCGTCTTTGTGCTCGACGAGCAGGCCGTGCCAGCGGCGCAGCGTCGCCGAACGGTCGAACGGGCTCACGGCGCGCCAGCGCTCGAAGGCGCTCCAGGCGACGTCGATCGCGGCGCGGGCGACGTCGGCGTCGGTGTCGGCGGCGACCCCCAAGGCGTCGCCGCTCGCGGGTTCGACGATCCCGTAGGTGCGTTGCGCTTCGTGCCAGCCGTCGGTCAGGTACCGGCTTTCCAGGAGTTGGACCATGCCCACAGTCTACGGGGCGCGCCCCCGGACGAGGCGCGCCCCTGTCGGGGCGCGACGGCCCGACCGTGCCGCGAACCGTCAGCTCGCCGCGTTGATCAGGTTCTCCGCGATCGTCGACGAGGACAGCACGCCCGGGAGCCCGGCGCCCGGATGGGTGCCGGCGCCCACCAGGTACAGGTTGGGGATGTCCTCGGAGCGGTTGTGCGGGCGGAACCAGGCCGACTGGGTGAGGATCGGCTCGACCGAGAACGCCGAGCCCTGGGCGGCGTGCAGCCGCCCGGCGAAGTAGCGCGGGTCGACGAAGCGCTCGGTGACCAGGTTCGCCTGCAGGTCGGGCAGGTAGTGGTCCTCGAGGTGCTGCATGATCGCGTCGCGGTAGGACTGCGCGTGCGCTTCCCACGAGATCCCGCTCTTGAGG
This sequence comes from Trueperaceae bacterium, assembly GCA_011390675.1. Taxonomy (GTDB): domain Bacteria; phylum Deinococcota; class Deinococci; order Deinococcales; family Trueperaceae; genus JAABTL01. Next base: position 14,007 of record JAABRX010000110.1, read on the forward strand.
TTGGGGACGGGGGAGAGCACGTAGAACGACTCGTGCCCCGCGGGGGCGATCGTCGGGTCGGTGATCGTGGGCATGTGCAGGTAGAGGCTGAAGTCGTCGGCCAGCTTCCCCTTGTTGTGGAAGATGTCGTCGAGCAACCCCTTGTAGCGTGGTCCGAGCAGGATGTTGTGGTGCGCGAGCTTGCCGTCCTGGACGTAGCGCTTCTTGGTGCCGAAGTAGATGACGACCAGGCTCATCGCGTAGCGGATCCGTTCGAGCTTCGCGTCGGTCATGGTCTTGCGGAACCGGGGGTCGATCATCTTGGTGTAGGTGTGGTGGACGTCGGCGTTGGACACGACCACGTCGGCGTCGATCGAACGGCCGTCGGCGAGCACGACGCCCGTGGCGCGCGGCTTGCCGTCGGGGCCGTCGGCCACCAAGATGCGCTCGACCTCGGCGTTCAGGTGGATCTCGACGCCCTCCTCCTCCATCAACCGCCGGAAACCGTCGATGAGCGCACCGGTGCCGCCCATCGCGTACCAGACGCCCCACTCGCGCTCCAGGTAGTGGATCATCGCGTAGATCGACGTGGTGTCGAACGGGTTGCCGCCCACGAGCAGCGGGTGGAAGCTGAACACCTGGCGCAGGAACGGGTCCTTGACGTACTGCGAGACGAGGCCGTACACGCTCTTCTGCGACTGGAGCCGGATGAGGTCGGGGGCGACCCGCAGCATGTCGGCGATCGTCAGGAACGGCTTGTCGGCGAGTTCGACGAAGCCCTTGTCGAAGATCTTCTTGGCCATCGCCACGAAGTTCAGGTAGCCGCGCTTGTC
>JAABRX010000111.1 GCA_011390675.1 Trueperaceae bacterium
GGCTCCACGGATGCCGCGCACGACGGTGGCTTGGGTCATGCGCGCGAGTCTACCAGCCGCCGTCGCTCGCCTCCGGCGGCGCCGACGGGCACTGAGGACCCGGCGCCGTCCGACCGATCCGGGGCTCGGTCCGGGCGCGCGTGGCGCACCTCCTCGGGCAGGGCCGCCAACGCAACCGCGATCAGCTCCGGCCCGGCCCCCGCGCGCACGCTCCCTTCGGACAGCGCCCGACGCCACGCACGCCCACCGCGCGCGCCGCGCACGAGCCCGATCAGCGGCTTGACCAACGGGGGCAGCGGCGCGCCCTCGGCGCGGCGCGCCTCGACGTACGGCAGGTAGCCCGCCACCGCCTCCGCCCGGCTCGGCGCCTCGGCCGCGTCCCCGAACACGACCGCATCGACCCCGGCGAGCACGAACGGGTCCTCGTACGCCACCCGGCCGACCATCACGCCGTCGACGTCCCGAAGCAGCGCCACCACCGCCTCCAGGTCGCGGACGCCGCCGTTGGTCTCGATCCGCAGCGCCGGGAAGGCCCGCTTGAGGGCGACCACCCGCTCGTGCTGGAGCGGCGGCACCGTGCGGTTCTCCTTGGGCGACAGCCCCGAGAGCCACGCCTTGCGCGCGTGGACGACGATGCGGTCCACGCCGGCGTCCACGAGCGCCGCGACGAACCCGTGGAGGTGCGCGTCGGAGTCCAGTTCGTCGATGCCGAGCCGGTGCTTGACCGTCACCGGCACGTCGACCGCTGCACGCATCGCGCGCACCGCGTCGGCCACCACGTGTGGCTCCGCCATCAGGCACGCTCCGAAGCGGCCGCGCTGGACGCGATCGCTGGGGCAACCGACGTTGAGGCCGACCTCGTCGTACCCCCAGGCGACGCCCGCGCGGGCAGCCTCGGCGAGCGCTTGTGGGTCGTCGCCGCCCAACTGCAGCGCCACCGGATGCTCGAGCGCGTCGAAGCCCAGGAGCCGCTCGCGATCGCCGTGGAGGATCGCCGCGGCGGTCACCATCTCGGTGTAGAGCAACGCCCGTCGCGTCAGGCCACGCACGAAGCGGCGGTAGTGGCGATCGGTCCAGTCCATCATCGGCGCCACCGAGAACGGACGCGTCGGACCGCGGGGCGAACTCACGTGGGTGAGGCGGTGGGCGGCATCCGCTTCGGCTTGCGGAACTCGACGTCCTCCCACTCGCCCTCCTCGATCACCGTCAGGTCCGGGTTGCGGTCCCGGAACCAAGCGACGATGCCCTGGACGAGGTCGTCCGGCGTGGACGCGGCGGACGTGACGCCCACGCGCGCGACGCCCTCGAACCAGGCGGGGTCGAGATCGTCCGGGCCCTCGACGCGCAGCGCGCGGCCCGTCAGCGCCTCGGCGAGCTCGAGCAGGCGCATGCCGTTCGAGGACGTGGTGCTGGTGACCACGACGAAGGCGTCGACGTGCGCGGCGATCGTCTTGACCGCGTCCTGGCGGTTCTTGGTCGCGTAGCACAGGTCGTCGCGCGCTGGGACGACGAGGCGCGGATACCGAGCGCGCAGGATGTCGATCGTGCGCATCGTGTCGTCGACCGAGAGCGTCGTCTGCGTCAGCACCACCACGCGTTCGGGGTCCGGGACCTCGACGGTGTGGGGGTCGGCGAGCCCGGGGTCGGGATGGCGGTTGCCGATCACGCTCACGACGGTGGTCGCCTCGGGAGCCTCGCCGAACGTGCCCACGACCTCCTGGTGGCGCGTCGAATCGCCGATCAGGAGGATGTGGTAGCCGTCGCGGGCGTACTTCTTCGCCTCCGAATGGACCTTGGTGACCAACGGACAGGTCGCGTCGAGCGTCGTGAGCCCGCGCCGCGACGCCTCGGCGCGCACCGCGGGGCTGACCCCATGGGCGCTGAACACGACCGTGTCCGACAGCGTCCGCCCGGCCTCGGCGGCGGCAGCGCGCACCGCTTCGAGATCGGCGAGGTCTTCGACGAAGTGGACGCCCGCCTCGTGCTCGAGCCGTTCGACCACCGTTCGGTTGTGGACGATCGCGTGGTAGACGGCGAGGTCGCCCTCGCCGCGGTGAGCGTTCTCGGCCGCGGCCTCGCGGACGGCGTCGATGGCCATGACGACGCCGGCGCAGAAGCCGCGGGGCTTGGCGAGGTGCAGGACCTGGACCATGGTGCGCATGGTACCCGGCGAATTGACACCCGTTGATCGCCGCAGGTACACTTCCGTCCGGTCTTGGGCGATTAGCTCAGTCGGTTAGAGCGCGTCGCTGATAACGACGAGGTCGGTGGTTCGAATCCACCATCGCCCACCACCCCGGGTCCCCCACCCGGGGCCCCGCCTCGGGATTCACCCCCCGAGGTCCGCCGCGGGTCCCCCCACCCGCGGCACCCCCGCGCGCCCCCCGACCCCCCGTCGGGGGGCGCCACCTTTGGCCCCCTCGACCGGTCCATGCGTACGCCGCGCGCCCCGTAGGGTCGGGGCGCGCGGCCTGCGAGCGCTGAGCGCGGGTCGGGACGGAGGTCAGGGGGCGCCGGCGAACACCGAGCGGCGCGCGCCGAGTTCGAGCGGCAGGCGGAACGTCGCCGACCCGCGCTGCACGGTGAGCTCGACGACTTGGCCGATCTCCTTGCCCCGCACCTCCGCGAGCAACGACGCGAACGTGGGCGTCGGACGACCGTCGATCGCCACGATCACGTCCGCCTCGCGCAGCGTGCCGATCCGCCGCCCCTCGTCGTCGAGCACCGGCCGCTCGGCGTACGATTGCAGTCCGGCGCGCTCGCCCGGACCGCCGGGCGTCACCGCTTGCACGATCGGACCCGGGCGCCGCCCCAGGTCGTCCACGCCGGAGCTCGGGTCGTAATCGAACCCGGGGCGCCAGCTGAAGCCGATCACCGGAACGTCGCGCGCCGCACCGCCCGCGACCGCCGCCACGAGCTCGGAGTCGGTCGCGACCGGCACCGCGTACGCCGCGAACTCGCGCGGCAAGGGCAACCCCATCAAGAACGGCGGGACGTAGGTGTCCGAGCTCATGCCGCTCGGGTTGAAGCTGATGTACGAGACGACCCCGACCGCTTCGCCGCGCTCGGTGACCACGGGGCCCCCGGAATCGCCCGGCGCGAGCGCGTTCGTGAGCTCGATGGTGCCGTCCGCGAAGTCCGCACGACCGGCGCGGACCCCCAGGCGGGTCACCCGCCCGGCGCGCGCCTCGAGGAAATCGCCGCGCGAGTTGCCGATCGCGACGACCGACGTCCCGGGCGCGGGCGCCCGAGCGGCCAAGGGGATGAAGGGCACCGCCCCGTCGACGTCCGCCTGGAGCACGGCGAGGTCCATGTAGGCGTCGAACCCGACGAGCTCGAGCGCGAACTCGCGTCGCTCGGCATCGATGCCCACGTAGCGGACCGGGCACGGCGCCGCGGACCCGGAGGCGTCCACGACGTGGTAGGCGGTCAGCACGGCGCCGTCGGCCGAGAAGAAGAAGCCCGTGCCGACGCCCAACACCTGCCGGCCCCCGAAGGGCGTCGCGCAGCGCGCTTCGAGCCGCAGCGTGGCCGGGCGCGCCAGGTCGTACGCCTCGAGGAGGTTGCCGATGGGCGCGACGACCTCCGGTGGCCGCGCCTGGGCCAGTTGCAGCTGGGGTTCGGGCCGCTGCAGCCACGGGCTCGCCACCCACATGAGGACGCCCAGGAGCACGAACGTGAACGCCCGCACCCGCGGTCGCCGGGCCCGCGTCGCGAACGCCTGGGCTGCACCTTCTTCACGCCATGGATCGGTCATGGCGCACCATAAACGCCGGCGGCGGGCGGAACCGCGATCCCCGACACCGCGAGCCGTGCGGACCCCGCCGCCGACCCCTCGCCCGTCGGCTACCGGGCGGCGTCGGCTGGTATCGTCCGCCCATGCCCCACCACGAACCCGCCACCCGCGTCGCTCAGGCGCTCCTGGACCACGACGGACCGATCGCCGTCGTCGCCCACGTCGACCCGGACGGCGACGCCCTCGGGAGCGTGCTCACGCTGACCCGGGCGCTCCGACGGCTCGGCCGCGACGCGCGCGCGGTGATGCCCGAACCACCGCGCTTCCTGCGGTTCCTCGCCGAGGAGGACGAGCTCGCCGCCCCGGTCACCGAGCTCGCGCCGGGCACCCTGCTCGCCGTCCTCGACACCGAACTGCGGCGGGCGATCGGTGCACCGCACGAGGCCGCGGCGCTCGTGGTGAACGTCGACCACCACGGGACCAACCCCGGCGGGGCCGACGTGCTGTGGGTCGATGCGGCCTACGCCTCGGCCACGATGATGGTCGCGGAGGTCGTCGACGCGCTCGGCGTGCCGTGGGACGCGCACCTCGCGAAGCCGTGCCTCGCGGGTCTGATGACCGACACCGGCCACTTCCGCTTCGGCAACACCGACCGCCGCGCGCTCGAGCGCGCGGGTCGCCTGATCGATGCCGGGGTCGCGTACGGCGAGCTCTCCGATCGTCTGCAGTGGCGCCACCCCGCCTACTACGGGTTGCTCGCGCGCGTCATGAGCACCGTCCGGTACCGCCTCGACGGCCGCGCGGTGCTGATCGATCTGACCCTCGAGATGCGCGCGGACGCCGCCGCCGACGGCGACGACGCGGACGACTTCGTGCAGCAGGTGCGCTACGCCGAGGGCACGGTCGTCGCGGCGATCCTCAAGGAGCGCCCCGAGGGGGTCAAGGTGAGCGTCCGCTCGCGGGCGGGCGCGTCGGCCCAGCGGATCTGCGTGGCGTTGGGGGGCGGTGGGCACGTAGCGGCCGCGGGCGCCACCCTGACCGGCCTCGACCTCGCGGCCGCCGAGGAGCGGCTCCTCGCCGCGATCGCCGCTGAGCTCGCCGAGGTCGCGGCCGGCTGACGACCCGACCGCACCGTCGGCCGGGGTCCGTGCCGGTTCCAGACCGGTACGGGCCGGGCCGGCACCGTCGCGTTGCGGCCACCGCGCTACGATGCGCTCCGTGCTGCGCACGATCGAGCTCCGGGACTTCGCGATCGCCGACGACGTGGTCGTCGAGCTGGGCCCCGGTCTGAACGTCCTCACCGGCGAGACCGGCGCCGGCAAGTCGCTGGTCGTCGACGCGCTCGCGCTCCTCGCGGGCGGACGGGCCGACGCCGGCATGGTGCGCGCCGGTCGCCCGCACGCGCTCGTGCAGGCGACGTGGCGCGAAACCGACGAGGAGCGCGCCTTCGCCCGGCGGGTGGCGCACGAGGAGCGCAACGTCGCCCGCATCGACGGCGAGGTCGTCGCCGTCGCCGAGTTGCGCCAGGCGCTCGCGCCGCGCGTCGGCATCTTCGGGCAGCACGCCTTCCGCACCCTGCTCGAAGGCGGGGAGCAGCGCGCGCTGCTCGACCGCGGTTTGGCGCCCGACGCCGGCGCGGCGCTGGAGCGGTACCGGGCCGCGTGGGCGGCGCGCGAGGGCGCCCGTGCGGCGCTGTCCGCGTCGCAGAGCGCCGCGCGCGACCGCGAGCGGCGCCTCGACCTGTTGCGCTACCAGATCGACGAGATCGACGCCGCGGGCCTGGTGCCGGGCGAGGACCAAGCGCTCGACGCGCGGTTGCGCGCGGCGCGGCACGTCGAGAAGGTGCGCGAGGGCCTCGTGGCCACCCTGGAAGCGCTCGCGGCCGACGACGTCGGCGCGGCCGACCGCCTCGCCGACGGCGAGCGCGCCCTGTCGGGCGCCGCGCGCTTCGACGTCGGGCTCGAAGGGCTCGCGAGCGACCTCGGCGCCGCTCAGGTGGCCGTGCAGGCGGTCGCCGGCGAGGTCGAGGCGGCCCTCGAGGGGCTCGACGCCGACCCCGTCGAGCTCGAGCGGCTCGAGGCGCGCCGGCACGTGCTCGACGGCCTGTGCCGCAAGTACGGCGCGGACGCCGCGGCGGTGCTCGCGTTCCGCACCGCGCGCGCCGACGAGCACGCCGCGCTCGAGCGCGCCGACGCCGACGACGCCGCCCTCGAGGCGCGCATCGCGGAGCTCGACGCAGCCCTCGCCAGCGACGCGCGCCGCGTCGGCGAGGGCCGCCACGTCGCGGCGCAGCGCTTGGAGCCCCGCGCGACCGACGTGCTGCGCACGTTGGCGCTGCCGCACGCGCGCTTCGAGGTCGAGCTGGCGCCGCGCGACGCCCTGGGCCCGTACGGCGCAGAGCGGGTCCGCTTCCGGTTCGGCGCGAACCGCGGCGAGCCGACCGCTCCGCTCGCCGACGTCGCGTCCGGCGGCGAGCTGTCGCGCGTGATGCTCGCCCTGCACGCGGCCGCCGGGAGCTCGGTGCCGACGCTCGTGTTCGACGAGGTGGACGCCGGCCTCGGCGGCCGCACCGGCCGCGCGGTGGGCCGCGTGCTGGCCGGGCTCGCCGCCGGCCGCCAGGTGGTCGTCGTCACCCACTTGGCGCAGGTCGCCGCCTTCGCCGACCGCCACCTGCGGGTGGACAAGGTCGAGCGCGACGGGCGTACGGTCACGCGGGTCGACGCGCTCGCGGGCGACGAGCGCGTGCGCGAACTCGCCCGCATGCTCGCGGGCGACGACGGAGCGGCCGCGCTCGAGCACGCGCGCACGCTGCTCGCCGATCCCGGCGCGGACGCCGGTTGACGAGCGGCCCTACAGTCGGGCGAACGCGTCGAGGAGAGCGTCGACGTCGCTCGCGTCCGTGTAGTGCACGGCGCTGGCGCGCACGGAGCCGCCGCGCGCCTCGAGCCCCAGCTCCCGGTACATCAGGTCGTACGCGTACGAATGGCCGGCCGCGACCGCGACCCCGGCGTCGGCGAGGCCTCGAGCGACGTCCGCTGGGGCGCGCTGCGGATGGTTGAAGGCCACGGTCGCCGTTCGGCCGTCCACCCCCGGCAGCCCGTAGCGGTCGGCCCCCAAGCGGTCCAAACCGCGCAGCAACCGGTCGGTCAGTGCCGCCTCGTGGGTCGCCACCGCCGCGTACACCGAGCGCCAGCGCGTGCGCTCGGAGCCGGCCGGGACGTCGAGCGCGTCGGCCACGTCGCCGAGGTGGTCGAGCGCCGCCCCCCAGCCGAGGATCGCCTCGTGCGACTGCGTGCCCGGCTCCCATGCGATCGGATCGAGCGGATCGTGGAACGAAAGCCGCGGCGGCGCGAGCCGCGCGCGCAGCGCCGGCCCCAGATACAGCGCGCCCAGGTGGGGCGCGAACGTCTTGTACGGACTGAACACCGCTCCGTCGAGCCCCCACGCCTCGACGTCGGGGAGCGCGTGCGGCGCCAGGTGGACCAGGTCCGCGAAGGACCATGCCCCCGCCGCGCGCACCACGTCGACCACCTCGGGAACGGGCACCAGCGTCCCCAGGGCGTTCGATGCCGCGGTGAAGGCCACGAGCCGGGTGCGCGGCCCGAGCAACGCGCGCAGGTCGTCCAGGTCGAGCACCCCGAAGGGCGGCCGCGGCCGCCAGGTCCGGACGACCACGCCGCGCGCGGCCAGCTGCCGCCAGGGGTCGACGTTCGCGTGGTGGTCCAGCGACGTGACCACCACCTCGTCGCCGACCGCCAGCGCATCGCCGACCGAGCGCGCGAGGAGCGTCACGAGCGTCGTGGCGTTGGGTCCGAAGGCGACGTGCTCGGGGGCCGACGCACCGAGGAAGGAGGCGGTGCGCGCCCGGACGGCCTCCTTGCGGGCGGTCACGCGGCGGCTCGGCGCGTACGCGCCCCCCTTGTTCACCTGGAGCGAGACGAGCGCCTCGGCGACCGCTTCGACGACGCGGTCGGGGAGTTGCGCGCCGGACGCGTTGTCGAGGTACACGAGCTCGGCGCGGCGCAGCGCCGGGAAGCGGGCACGGATCGACGCGACCGGGAACGGTTCCATGCCCGAGCGTACCGCGCGCTCGGGAGCGTTAGGCTGGGGTCATGTACGACGCGGAAGGCTTCGACGACGGTCCCCCCTGCCCGGAATGCGGCTTCGAACCGAGCCGGCGCTACGCGTACGCGGAGGGGTTCGAAGAACACGAGTGCCCGCGCTGCGGGTGGCGCAGCGACGAGCAAGCGCTCGCCGATCTGCGCCGCGCCGCGGGGGACCTCCTCGAGGGGGACGGCGCGCCGAGCGCACCGCCGCTCGGGCGACCGCTTCGTGCCTGACATCGTTCGACCCCCGCGCATCCGGCGGCGTGGGTGGATCTCCAAGGCCGCGTGCGGCCGAAGCCGGAAGGAGGAGCGTGCGCATGGAGGTACGAGTCGTGTTGAGCTCGGATGAGATCGTCCGCGGCCTCAAGCACTACCGCCGAATCGCCAAGCAGGACGTGCTGCGCGCGTCCGAAACCCCCGACCCCGACGCGTCGCGGCGCCACGCCGAGGCGCGTCGGGTCGTGTACGCCGACCTCGCCGAGGTGGCCGAACGCGACGGCCCCCAGGCGGTCGTGCGCACCGCCCTGGTCAAGTACGAGAAGCTGCCGTTCGTCACCGGCAGCACCGCGCCGGAGCACGTGGAGATCCGCGCGCACGAGAACGCGCTCGAGAACTTCTTCCTGATGATCGGCCTCGAACCCAAGGTGCGGCGCGAGGCGCGGAGCAAGCGGCCCCCGCTCGGGAGCGCCGCGAACGATCGCGCGGCGACCAACGGCGCCGCGACCGCCCCGGAACCGGGCGCCGACGCTTCGTGACGCTCGTCGACCTGGAGCGCCAGGCGGCGCACAAACCGCCGGCGCTGGCCGAGCTGTCGGACCACCTGGTGTTCGGCGAGGGCGCCCCCGATGCCGATCTGATGATCGTCGGCGAGGCGCCCGGCGAAGACGAGGACCTGAGCGGTCGCCCGTTCGTCGGTCGGGCCGGCCAACTGCTCGACAAGGTGCTGGCCTCGGTGGAGATCGAGCGCGACGACGTCTACGTCACGAACCTGGTCAAGCACCGCCCGCCGGCCAACCGCAACCCGCGCCCGGAGGAGATCGCCGCGAGCGTGCCGCTGCTCCTCGAGCAGATCAAGCTGGTGCGGCCGCAAGTGATCGTGCCGCTCGGGAACGTGCCCACGCAGTGGTTCCTCGACACCAAGGAGGGCATCACCAAGCTGCGGGGACGGTGGGCCGATTGGCACGGCGTGCGGGTGCTGCCGATGTACCACCCGGCGTACCTGCTGCGGAACCCGTCGCGCGAGGCGGGCGGTCCCAAATGGCTCACCTGGCAGGACATGCGCCTGCTCAAGGCGGTGCTCGACGACCTGGGTCCCAAACAGGGGGCGCTCGTCGTCGACACCGCGGCCCCGACCCCGCTCTTCTGACCCCGCTCTTCTGACCCCGGAAGGATCCCCCGTGCCCGACCCCCGCTTCATCGGCCTCATCCACTCGCTTCGCAGTTCCGCCGAAGCGGCGTTGGGCGACCTGGCCTCGCCGATGGTCACGCGGCTCGCGCGCGACGGCGTGCTGGCGCGCACCACCGCCACGCGCAGCCTCGACCTGCTCGATCTGCTCTTCGACAAGACCCGCGGCAACCTCGATGCCACCGAGCGCGACGCGCTCGTGCGCGCGCGCGAGGCGGTCCGGGCGGCGCTCGCCGCGACCGTGGGCCCCGACGCCGACGCCCCGAGCGCCGACGACGTCGCCACGGACCCCTCCCGCCCGGTGAACTGAATGCGCGCCCTCGTCCAGCGCGTCGCCCGCGCCGAGGTGCGGCTCGTCGACGAGGGCGTCGCCGTCGGCGCGATCGGCCGCGGCTTCCTGGTGCTCCTCGGGGTCGCGCCCGGCGACGGCGCCGCCGAGGTGGCCTGGGTGGCCGACAAGATCGCGCACCTGCGCGTGTTCGAAGACGACGACGGCAAGATGAACCGGGCGCTGCCCGACGTGGCCGGCGCGGTGCTCGTGGTCTCGCAGTTCACGCTCTACGGCGACGTCCGCAGCGGGCGCCGGCCGGGGTTCGCGGCAGCGGCGCGCCCGGACGTCGCGGAGCCGCGCTACCTCGAGGTCGTCGAGCGGCTGCGCGGGCACGGGTTGGAGGTGGCGACGGGGGCGTTCGGGCGCGCCATGCACGTCGAGTCCGTCAACGACGGACCCGTGACCCTGTGGCTCGATACCGACGCGCGCTGAACGGCGTCGACCGGACCGGGTCCGCGTCGCTCAGGCGCCGGCGCGCGCGGCCGCCGGCAGCGCCGCGGCCCCTTCGAACGCGTTCACCTCGTCGATGAAGCGCCGGAACAGGTAGCTCGCGTCGTGCGGCCCCGGGCTCGCTTCGGGGTGGTACTGCACGCTGAAGACCGGGTAACGCTGGTGCGCCATGCCCTCGAGCGTGCCGTCGTTCAGGTTCACGTGGGTGGCCACGAACTGCCGACCCGGGATCGAATCGATGTCCACCGCGTAGTTGTGGTTCTGGCTCGTGATCTCGACCTCGCCCGTGATGACGTTCTTGACCGGCGTGTTCGCGCCGTGGTGGCCGTGGGTGAGCTTGTACGTGCGGCCCCCGACGGCCAAGCCCAGGAGCTGATGGCCCATGCAGATGCCGTACGTGGGCAGCAGCCCGAGCAGCTGCCAGACGGTGTCGTGGGCGTACTTGGGGCCATCCGGGTCGCCGGGGCCGTTCGAGAGCACCAGTCCGTAGGGATCGAGCGCCATGATCTGCGCCGGCGTCGTCTGCGCGGGCACGACGATCACCTCGGCCCCCGCCTGCTCGAGCTTGTACACGATCGAGTGCTTGATGCCGAAGTCGACGACCACCACGCGCGGGTTCTCGCGGAAGGTCGGCCGTGCGTACGGCAGCGGGGTGGTGACCTCGGGGGTCATGTCGCGGCCATCGATGTCGGCGTGCGCGCGCGCCTCGGCGACCAGTTCGGCCTCGAGCGCGTCGTCGGCGGCGCCGTGGTGGATGACGCCCTTGATGACCCCACCGGTGCGGAGCCGGCGCGTGAGGGCGCGGGTGTCGATGCCTTCGATGCCCACGATGCCGTGCTGGGTCATGAACGAACGCAGGTCCTGGTTGGCGCGGTGGTTCGAGGCGGCGCGGGCGAACTCGCGCACGATGAAGCCGCGCGCGTACGGCTTGTTCGACTCCATGTCGTAGACCGACACCCCGTAGTTGCCGATGTGGGGGTAGGTCATGGTCACGATCTGCCCGTGGTACGAGGGGTCCGTCAGGATCTCTTGGTACCCGGTCATCGAGGTGTTGAAGACGATCTCGCCCACGGTGCGGCCGGGGTGACCGAACGCGTAACCGTAGTAGACGGTGCCGTCCTCCAGAGCGAGCACGGCGGGCGGTTTGCGGAGCAGGGCCAAGGCACGTCCCTCCGGCCGCAGAGCGTAGCACGCGGCCGTGCGACCGGCGCTCGGGGGGAACCGCGCGCGCCACGCTGGTACGCTTCCCATCAGGGAGGACCGCATGACGACCCCCGAAGAATCCGAACCCCCGGCCCGATCGGGCCTCTACGTGGTGATGTACAGCGTCCACGGGCTGATCCGTGGCCACGACCTGGAGCTCGGCCGCGACGCCGACACCGGTGGCCAGACCAAGTACGTCGTCGAGCTGGCGCGCGCGCTCGCGCAACGCCCCGAGATCGACGCGGTCGACCTCGTCACCCGGCGCATCGAAGACCCCAAGGTGTCCGACGACTACGCCGAGGAGCTCGAGGACCTCGGCGACGGCGCACGGATCGTGCGGCTGCGCTTCGGTGGCGGTCGCTACCGCCAGAAGGAGACGCTCTGGCCGTACCTCGACGAGCTGGTCGCCGAATCGTTGCGCTTCTTCCGGGCGCAGGACCGCTGGCCCGACCTGATCCACGGCCACTACGCCGACGCCGGGGACGTGGCGCGCGAGCTCGCCGCGCGGCTCGGCACCCCCCTGATCGTCACCGGCCACAGCCTCGGCCGCAACAAGCGGCAGGTGCTCGAACGCGCCGGCGTCGAGGCGGCGGCCATGGAGCAGCGCTACCGGCTCGGCCACCGCATCGACGTCGAGGAGCGCCTGCTCCGCGACGCCGACCTGGTCATCGCCAGCACCAGCCACGAGGTGGAGCGCGGGTACGAGCTGTACGACGCTTCGAAGCACGCGACCTTCGAGGTGCTCGCGCCCGGCATCGACGTCGACCGCTTCTACCCCTACTACCACGACCTCGACGAGGGCTTCGACCCCGGCGAAGCGGTGCGGCGCGCGCGGGTTCGGATGCGGCGCGAGATCGCGCGCTTCCTCAACCGACCCGAGAAGCCGCTCATCCTGGCGGTCAGCCGGCCGGACAAGCGCAAGAACATCGAGGGGCTCGTCACCGCGTATGGCGAGGACCCCGAGCTGCAGCAGATCGCGAACCTGGCGATCTTCGCCGGCGTCCGCAAGGACATCCGCGACATGAGCGACAACGAGCGCGAGGTGCTGACCGAACTCCTGCTCCTGATGGACCGCTACGACCTGTACGGGAAGATGGCGCTGCCCAAGCGGCACGAGCCCGACGTCGACATCCCCGTTCTGTACCGCCTCGCGGCGGCCAGCGGCGGCGTCTTCATCAACCCGGCGCTGGTGGAGAACTTCGGCATCACGCTCATCGAAGCCGCGTCGTCGGGCCTGCCCATCGTCTCCACCGACCACGGCGGCCCCAAGGACATCGTGGCCGCGACCGACGCCGGCCTCCTCGTCGACGCGCGCGACACCGAGCAGATCCAGACGGCGCTCCGCACGCTGCTCGTCGACCGCGAGGCGTGGGAGCGCCATTCGGCCGCCGGCGTCGAGGGGGTGCGGCGCACGTTCTCGTGGAGCGCCCACGCGGAGCGCTACCTGGCGGCGATCGATCCCTTCCTGGACGCCACGCCCCCGGCGCCGTGGCGCACCGACGTCGCCGCGCGGCTGCGCCCCGACCGACCGTGGCTGATCAGCGACGTCGACCACACGCTCGTGGACGACGAGGCCGACGGCGATCCGGACGCGCTCGCCGCGCTCGGCCGCGAGCTGCGCACCCACGACCTGGTCTTCGGGGTGGCCACCGGGCGCTCGCTGGCGCTCCTCGATCGCGCCCTGCGCGACCACGCGCTGCCGCCCCCCGACGTCGCGATCACCGACGTCGGGACCGCGATCCATTACGCACGCCACGACGGCGACGGCGCTGGGCCGAGGTGGATCGTGGAGCGCGGTTGGGCCGCCCACGTCCGCAGCGGCTGGGACGTCGAAGCGGTCGCCGAAGCGCTCGCCCGCGTCCGCGGCCTCGAGCCGCAACCGGACGAGGCGCGCACCGACGTCAAGCTCAGCTACCTGGCGGAGGACGCGCTGGCGATGGCCGACCACGTGCGCGGGACGCTGCGCGAGGCCGGCATCAAGGCGACCGTGGTCGGCTCGCGCGGCCACCTCCTCGACGTCCTGCCGCCCAAGGCCTCCAAGGGCAAGGCCATCAAGTGGCTGACGCGGCTGTGGGGCGCCCCCGCCGAACGGGTGGCGGTCGCCGGCGACTCGGGCAACGACCTGGAGATGCTCACGGGCCCGTTCCGGGGGATCGTCGTCGGCAACCACGCGCCGGAGCTCGACGCGCTGCGCGGCCGGCGCGGCGTGCACGTCTCCGAAGCGGCCTACGCGGCCGGGGTGCGCGAGGGGTTGCGCGCCTGGGGGCTGTTGGACGGCTGACGCCGCCTCGGGCCGCCCTTCAGTCGGCGGTCGGCGCGCCGAAGGTCCGTCCGTGCGCGACCGTGTGCGGCGGGACGACGGCCCCCTCGAGCACGTCGCAGCCGCTGAGGTGCGCGTACGCGCCGATGCGCGCCCCTTCGCCGACGCGGGTGCCGGCCGCCAGCACGACGCCCGGCTCCAGCGTCACGTCGATCGACAGGGCCACGTCGGCGTCGAGGAAGACGCTCCCGGGCTCGACCATCGTCACGCCGGACGCCATCCAGCGGCGCCGCAGCCGGTCGCGCAGCAAGCGGTCCGCGAGCGCGAGCTGGAGCCGGTCGTTGACGCCGACCAGGCGGCGGGTCTCGTCGTCGGCGCGGACCGCGCGGACCCGCTGGCCGTCCTGCAGGTAGGCGACCACCAGATCGGTCAAGTAGACCTCGCCGGCGGCGTTGGCGTCCCCGAGCGTCGGCAACAGGTCCCAGAGGCGCGCGTCGAACGCGTAGGTGCCCGGGTTGATCTCCCGAAGCGCCCGCGTCGGCTCGTCGGCGTCGCGCTCCTCGACGATCGCGCGCACGCTGCCGTCGCGGCCCCGCACCACGCGGCCGAGGCCGGTCGGGTCGTCCGCGTCGACGGTGAGGAGCGTCATCCCTTCGCCCCCGGCGACCGCGTGCGCGTCGATCAGACGGGCGAGCGACGCCCCCTCGACCAGCGGCCCGTCGCCGTTGAGCACCACGATCGGTCCCGGGTGGCCGGCGAGCGCCTCGGCGCACGCCGCGACGGCGTCGCCGGTGCCGCGCTGCCGCTCCTGCAGCACGAAGCCGACGCCGGCGTCCGCGAAGCGCGCACGGACCGCCTCGGCCCCGTGGCCGACGACGACGAGCAGCGGGTCCGGGTCGAGCTCGCGCGCGGCGTCGAGCACGTGCGCGAGCAACGGGGCGCCGGCGGCCTCGTGCAGCACCTTGGGGAGCCGCGAACGCATGCGGGTCCCCTGGCCGGCGGCCAGGACGACGACGGCGGGGCGCGGTCGATCGTCCGTCACGCCTTCGCCCCGCGGGTCCAGAGCAGGTACGCCGCGACGAGCACGATGGGGACGCTCACGAGTTGGGTCAAGGTGAACAGGCCGACGCCGCCGACCGGGTCGAGGTAGGCCGACCAGAACAGCGGGTTGTCGCGGAAGGGCTCCTCGATCACGGCCCGTAGGACCGAGTACCACAGCACCATGTGCAGGAACACCGCGCCCGGCGCTCG
>JAABRX010000112.1 GCA_011390675.1 Trueperaceae bacterium
TGCTACGCCCGACCCACCCACGAGTACCTCGGCCTCTCCGCCGGCCTCGACTTCGAGCGCCGGATCTTCGCCAAACCCGACGCCCCGGCCTTGCTGGCGGCCGAGCTCGCGAAGCCGTCTTGGCGCCCGCGCCACCTCGCGATGTCGGGCGTGACCGACCCATACCAACCGGTCGAGCGCCTGCTCGGGATCACGCGCGGCTGCCTGGAGGTGCTCGCAGCGCACCGCCACCCGGTGGGGGTGATCACCAAGAACGCGCTGGTGGTGCGCGACCTCGACCTGCTCGCCGAGCTGGCGCGCTGGGGCGCGGTGCGCGTGGCCGTGTCGATCACGACCCTCGACGAGGAGCTGCGCCGGAAGCTCGAACCGCGCACCAGCACCGCCCGCGCCCGCCTCGAAGCCATCCGCACCCTGGCCGGCGCCGGCGTGCCCGTCGGGGTCAACGTCGCCCCCGTGATCCCCGGGCTCAACGACCGCGAGGTCCCCGCCATCCTCGAGGCGGCCGCCGACCACGGCGCCCAGGGCGCGGCCTGGACGCTGCTGCGGCTGCCTGGGGCGGTCGAGCCGATCTTCGTGGACTGGGTGCACGCGCAGGTGCCGCTGCGCGCCGAGCGCATCCTCGCGCGCGTGCGCGAGACGCGCGGCGGCGCGCTCTCCGACGCCCGCTTCGGGCACCGCCACCGGGGCGAGGGGGTGTACGCGCAGCAGCTCGGTCAGCTGTTCGACGTCCAGAGGCGCCGCGCGGGCCTCGATCGACGCTGGCCGCAGCTGGCGACCGAGCACTTCCGGGTGCCGGGACGCGGCACACAAGGCGCGCTCTTCGCGGTGCCCACCGGTCAAGGTTCCGAAAGCAGCGGGCAGTAGACTGAACGCGTCATGGCGATCCCC
The DNA here is from genome assembly GCA_011390675.1 of Trueperaceae bacterium. GTDB lineage: Bacteria > Deinococcota > Deinococci > Deinococcales > Trueperaceae > JAABTL01. The sequence goes on from JAABRX010000112.1 coordinate 889, forward strand.
CGCCCGGAGCCCACGGCGCGCGCGGTCGATCCGGTGGACGCGACGCCGAAGGCCGTGGTCGGCGTCGGCGCATCGGCCGGCGGTCTCGACGCGCTGCGCCGCTTCTTGTCGGGGCTCGCCAGCGACCTCGACGCGGCGATCGTGATCGCCCAGCACCTCTCCCCCGTGCACGCGAGCGCGCTCGTCGAACTGCTCGCCAAGGGGAGCCCGCTCCCCGTCGTCGCGGCCCTGCACGGAATCCAGCTCGCGCGGGGCGTGGTCTACGTCACGCCACCGGACCACGACGTTCGCTACGCCGACCGTCGCCTCGAGTTGAGCCCTCCGCAAGCCACCATCGGCCCCAAGCCGAGCATCGACCGGTTGTTCGCCAGCCTCGCCGAAGCGCAGGGCACCCGGTCCATCGCCGTCGTGCTCTCGGGCACCGGTACCGACGGCACCGCGGGGCTCCTCGAGGTTCGGCGCGTGGGAGGGCTGACGTTGGCGCAGGACCCCGCGACCTGCCAGTACGACGGGATGCCGCGATCGGCGATCGAGGCAGGCGCTACCGACCTGGTATTGCCGGCCGAGGCCATCGGTGACGCGCTTCGCAGCGCGATCGAGCTCGGCGACCACGGCGACGGCGAGGCGTCGGCGACCGACCTCGATGCGGTCGTCGCGGCGGTCGAGTTGGCGACGGGCATCCGCCTAACGCAGTACAAGACCGGCACCATCGGGCGGCGCGTCGACCGCCGGATGCGCCTGCGCCGCGTGCCGACCTACGAGGCCTACCTGCGCCTGGTGCAGGACGACCCGGACGAGGCGCAGGAGCTCGCCAAGGACGTGTTCATCCCCGTGACCGAGTTCTTCCGGGACCTGGATGCCTACGAGGTGCTGCGGGAACGGCTGCGTGAACGCTTCGCCGATCCGCCCGAAGGCGGCGTGCGCATCTGGGTCGCGGGCTGTTCCACCGGCCAGGAGGCGTACTCGATCGCGATCGTCTGCGACGACCTGTGCACCGAGTTGGGCAAGCCGGTGCCGTACCAGGTGTTCGCTTCGGACATCTCGGCGCGCGCGATCGACGTCGCCCGGCGCGGGACCTATGGCGCCGAGGTGTCCGAGCAGGTGCCCGCGGAGCTGATCGACCGCTACTTCTTCCGCGATGGGGACCGGTTCCAGGTGAAGCCACAGATCCGCGATCGGATCCTGTTCTCGGTCCACGACCTGGCCAAGGACTCCCCGTTCGCGCGGCTGCACCTCATTTCATGCCGCAACGTGCTCATCTACTTCGAGCAGGTGCTCCAGGACCGCACGATCGCGGCGTTCCAGTACGCGCTCGTGGACGACGGCCTGCTCTTCCTGGGGACGTCCGAATCGGCGGCGCGCTACCCGACCTGGTTCGCTCCGGACGCCCAGAAGGCACCGGTGTACCACCGGATCGCCGGGGTCGCGCGCGCCCATCCGAACCCGTACCGCCCCCCTCCGCTCCTCGCGGCCACCAAGCGCCCAGCGAACGTCGCCACCGCAGCCGACCGGCGCGAGCGCGCGATCTGGGCCCGACTCCTCGACCTGCGCGTCGACGCTGCGATGCTCCTCAACGACCGCAACGAGGTGGTGCACACGGTGGGCCGGGCCGCCGAGCTCACCCGCCTGCCCGCCGGCGGAGCGAGCCTCGATCTGCTCGAGATCATCGACGAGGACCTGCGCGCACCGCTGCGCACGCTGATCTACAAGGCGCGCCACGAGGGCTCGGCGTCGTTCGTGTCGCTTCGCGCCGCGGAACTCGATGGCGCCCCGCGCGAACGGGTGAGCCTCGAGGTTCATACCGTGGGCGACGGAACGGACGGCGAGCTCCTCGTCACGATCGATCGCATTCCGGTCGAACCCGCACCGGAATCCACCGAGCGTGCAGCGGTGCCGTCCGACGACGCCGTCTTCCGCGCCCTCGAGACCGAGCTGGCCGATACCCGCGCGAGCCTGCAGACGCTGGTCGAAGAGCTCGAGGACACGAACGAAGAGCTCCAGGCGGCGAACGAGGAGATGCAGAGCGCGAACGAAGAGATGCTCGCGACCAACGAGGAGCTGCAGACGACCAACGAGGAGCTGCAGTCGGCGAGCGAGGAGCTCCGCACCCTCAACGACGAGCTCGAGACCCGCAACGTCGAGCTCCAGCGGCTGTCGCTCGACGTGCAGAACATCGAGCGCGGCGTCGACCTGCCGATGCTCGTCCTCGACTCCGACCTCCGGGTGCGGCGGGCGAGCGCCACCCTCGCGCAGATCGCCGACATCGATACCTTGCTGCCCGGCGACCCGCTCGCTTCGGTCGCGTGGCGCGGTGCGGTCGGCACCGAACTGGCGAGCGCCGCGCGCGTGGCGATCGCGAACGGACGGACCCAACGGGTGGTCGTGGCGCTCGGCGACGCGACCTTCGAGGCGCGGGTGGCGGCGTACGCCACCCACGAGGGCGAGCGCATCGGGGCCGTGATGTCCTTCTTCGACGTCAGCGAGCGCGCCCGCGGCCTGCAACGCGTGCTCGAGGAGCGCCAGCTCGCCTGGGCGACGTTGGCGGCGTTGGGTGAAGCGGTGCTCACGACCGACGTGCACGGCGTCATCGAGTACGCCAACGCGGCTGCGGCCGAGCTCACCGGCCGGACGGCCGCGGACCTCGTCGGCCGCTCGCTCGACGAGGCCTTACAGCTGAGCGCCGACGGCGGTCGCACCCGGCTGCCGAACCTCGCGATCGACACCCTGCGCTCCGGCGAGCCGATGCGCTCGGTGGCGCCGCTGATCGCGACCGCGGGCGACGTGCGGCGGGTCGTCGATTACGCCACGCACGTGTTGGCGGACGCCGGCGGCACCCCGGAGGGCGTGGTCGTGGTGCTCCGTGATGTGAGCGAACGCGAGCGCCTGGTTGCCGAGGTCGAGCGGCGCGGCAACTACGACGAGCTCACCGAGACGCTCAACCGCGGCGCCTTCGAGCGCGAGCTCGAGGTCGCGCTCGAAGGCGTCCGGGCGCACGGCGAGAGCCACGTGCTCCTGTACCTCGACCTCGACCGGTTCAAGATCGTCAACGACACTTCGGGGCATGCGGCCGGCGACCAAGTGCTGCGCGACATGGCGCGCGGGGTGAAGCGCGTGGTGCGGTCGCGGGACGTGTTCGGCCGCCTGGGTGGCGACGAGTTCGGTGTCCTGGTCCGCAACTGCACGCTCGCCGAAGGCGAGGCCTTCGCCGCCCGCTTGGTGCGCACCATGCAGGACTACGCGCTCACGTGGGGCGGCCGCCGCTACACGGTGGCGCTGTCGGTGGGCGCCGTGCTGCTGGAGCGCGACGCCTGCGACACGCTCGTCGCGGCCATGACCAACGCCGACATCGCGCTCTACGAGGTCAAGGCGCGCGGCGGCAACGGCGTGTACGTGTTCCAGAGCGACGACGCGACGCGCGCCACCCGCAAGGACTTCTCGGCCGTCAACGACCTCACCGCCGCGCTCCACGACGACCGGCTGGTGCTGTACGGCCAGTTGATCACGTCCGCGAGCGACCGCAAACCCATGGGCGTCGAGGTCCTCGCTCGTCTGCGGGCTCCGAACGGCCGCATCATGCAGCCCGCCGAGTTCCTCCCGGCCGCCGAGCGCTTCGGGATCGTGCGCCGCCTGGACCGCGCGGTGATCTCCAGCGCGCTCGCCCACCTCGAGGTCGCCGCGGCCGCCGACCCGCGCGTGCGGGACCTCGATCTCCACGTGAACGTCAGCGCGCTCACGATCAGCGACCTCGATTTCCTCTCGTTCGTGCGCGAGGAGGCCGGCGACACCGAAGCGCCGCTGGAATCGCTGGTGTTCGAGGTGACCGAGTCCGCCACGGTCACCGACCTGGCGGCCGTCGCCACCTTCGTCACCGGGGTCCGGGTGCTGGGCGCCAAGCTCGCGCTCGACGACTTCGGGCGCGGTGCCAGCTCCTTCGAGCACCTCCGCTCGCTCAAGCCCGAGATCGTGAAGATCGACGGTCAGTTCGTCGACGGCTGCACCCACGATCCGGTCTCCAAGGCGATCATCCGCGCCACCATCGAGATCGCCTCGTTGTCGGGGATGCGCGTGGTGGCCGAACACGTCGAGACCGAGGAGGACGCGGCCACGCTTCTCGACCTGGGCATCGACGCGTTCCAGGGCTACCTGTTCAGCCGCCCCGCGCCGCTCGATCAGGTCCTCGCCGCCGCGCTGCGCGATGCCTGAGGCACTGGGTCGCATGGACCGACCCACCCTGTTCCAGCGCGACGCCGACCAACCGCTCGCGGCGCGCATGCGCCCACGGACGCTCGACGAGTACGTGGGGCAGGACCACGTGCTCGGGCCCGGTCGGCTCCTGCGCCGCGCGATCCAGGCCGATCAGCTCTCGTCGGTGCTGCTGTACGGGCCGCCCGGCACCGGCAAGACCACGCTCGCGCGCGTGATCGCCAACTCGACGCGCGCGCGCTTCACCGCGCTGAACGCCGTGCTCGGCGGCGTCAAGGACATCCGCGAGGCGGTGGCCGAGGCACAGGAGCACGCGCGCGCCGGGCGCCGCACGATCCTCTTCGTGGACGAGGTGCACCGCTTCAACAAGGCGCAGCAGGACGCGCTGCTGCCGTGGGTGGAGAACGGCACCGTGGTGCTGATCGGCGCCACCACCGAGAACCCCTACTTCGAGGTGAACAAGGCGCTGGTATCGCGCTCGCGGGTCTTCCAGCTCAAGCCGCTCACGGAGGACGACCTGCGCCGGGTGGCGGCACAGGCGCTCGCGGACTCGGAGCGCGGCTACGGCGCCAAGAAGGTTCGTCTCGAAGACGACGCGCTCGACCATCTGGTGGGCGTCGCGAACGGCGACGCTCGTTCGCTCCTGAACGCGATGGAGCTGGCGGTCGAGACGACGTCACCAAACGATGACGGCGTCATCGTCATCACACGGCCCGTGGCCGAGGAGTCCATCCAGCAGCGCGCGGTGCTGTACGACAAAGAGGGCGACGTCCACTTCGACACCATCAGTGCGTTCATCAAGAGCGTGCGTGGCAGCGATCCAGACGCGGCGCTCTACTGGCTCGCGAAGATGGTCTACGCCGGCGAGGACCCGCGCTTCATCCTGCGCCGGCTGCTGATCCTGGCGAGCGAGGACGTCGGCCTCGCCGATCCACAGGCGCTCGGCGTGGTGGCCGCCGCCGCGCAGGCGTACGACTACGTGGGCCTGCCGGAGGGTCGCTATCATCTGGCCCAGGCCACCCTGTACCTGGCGACGGCGCCCAAGTCCAACTCGACGCTCGGCTTCTTCGACGCGCTCGACGCGGTCGGCAAGGAGCGCGAGGGCGAGGTGCCAAACCACCTTCGCGACGGCAACCGCGACGCCGAGGGCTTCGGCCACGGCGCGGGCTACGCCTACCCGCACGCGTACCGAGAGCACTGGGTGGCGCAGCAGTACCTGCCCGACGCGCTGCAGGCGAAGGTCTTCTACCAACCGTCCGGCCAGGGGTACGAGGCGGCGGTCAAGGACGAGGTCGCGCGCCGCCGGGAGGCGCAACTGGCCGCGATGCTCGAGGGCGAAGCGCGGGCCCCGGTCGAGGTGCTCACCACCTCCCCCACCGACCGCGCCCGCGAGCGCTGGCTCGAGCGCACGGTCTCGAGCGCCGGCGCCCGCCTCGGACGGCTTCGCGACGCGCTCTTCGAGGTGGCCGCGCCGCAGCGCCACCACCTGGTGCTCGACGTCGCCGCGGGCAGCGGTCTGCTCGTCTGGGAGGCGGTGCGGCGTACGCCCGAGGGCCAGGTGTGGGCCGCGACCGACGACCCTCGCCACGCGGCCGCGCTGCGCCAGCAGGCGGGGCGGCTCGACGCCCTGGAACGCCCCGAGGTGATCGACGCCGCGCCCGCGGAGGTCGCCGCGGCCGTCGCCGCACACGACGCCGCGGTGCGCTTCGACCGCGTCGTCGGCCGGGGGATCCTCGGCGCCGTGGCCGACCCCGGCGCCTGGCTCGCCGGTGTCGCCCCCCTGCTGACGCCGGAGGGCGCCCTCGTGCTCGCCGAGACCGACCCGCGCCGCGCGCAGCGGCTCGCAGCCCTCGTGGACTGGTCCGACGCCGCCGACCTGGGCGACCGCGTCCAAGCGGCCGAAGAGCAGCTCTACGCGAACGCGGCGGCGGAGCACGCCGCCGAGCGCCTGCGCCCACTCGCAGCCGCCGCGGGCCTGAGCGTCGCAAGCGTGCGGGACCTGGTCGTCCACGGCGATCAACGCATCGCCGCCGAGGCCGTCGAGCGCTGGTTCGGGACGAGCGAGGCGCCGGGACGCTACGCCGGTGCCCTCGCCGCCGCGCTCACGCCCGATGAGGTCGCCGAAGTGGCCAGGCGCTACCGCACGCGCTTCGCGAACCAGGTGGTGCCGTGGCGCACGGCCTTCGAGGTCGTGCGGCTGGAGCGCGCCGCGGAGCGCTGACGGGACCGATCAGCTCCGGTCGAGGCGCCCGAACGCCCGCAGTTGCCGCAGCGCGTCCAGCGTGAGCATGCCCGCCCACGCGACCTGACTCACCGCCCAGGCGTCCGCGTCGGCATCCTCGCCCCACGTCCAGACCGGCCACCACGCCCCGTCTTCGCTCTGCGTGGCGACGAGGTGATCGAGCTGCGCGCGCAGCGGGCCGTCGAGCGCGCCGGCCAGCGCCGATTCGGGCCGAGGCGCGAGCGCCAGCGGCTTGAGGCCGTACCCCGACCACGCTTCGGCATCGCGCCCTACCGACGCCTCCGCGAGCGGGACGGCGAGCGTCAGCAAGCGGCTGCGCACGCCGGGCGCCACGTGGGGCGCGTCCAGCAGGTGCGCGACGCCGATCAGGTCGTGCATCTCCATGCCCGCCGCCGTTCGAGCGTCGACCTCACGCAAGACGTCCGTCGCCAGGCCGTCGAGCCAGGGTTCGTCGGTACCCGGGCACAGCGCGTAGAGCTGCGCCACGAGGTCGGCCTTCGGGTTGAGCACGAAGTCCTGGAAGCGCTCTGCGAGCCCCTCTTGCCGCCACCAGGGGGCATGCGGAGCCTCTGCGGTCGCCTCGGGCACGATGCGCCACGTGCCCGCGACGGGGTCGATGGTGCTCTTGAGGTACTCGACGGCGGCGCGCACCATCGGGTGATCGCTCGGCGCGCGCACCTCGGCCAGGCGATGCAGCGCGACGCTCGTCGCAAGCGCGCCGCTCGCGCCCGTCCTGGCGTCCGGCTCGAGACCGTGACCGAAGCCGCCATCGGGGTTCTGGAAGGCATCCAACGCGTCGAACACCGGCCATGCGGGACCGCCCTCGAACTCGTGCTCGAAGGCGGCGCGCTCGAGCGGCCGGGCGCGATCGTGGAGGAAGGCGCGGGCGCGCAGGTAGCGGTCGGGCGTGAGGCGCGTCATGCCCCATCTTAGGCCAGGCACCCTGACGCGCCGAAGGGCCAGCCGCGCACCGCCCGCACCGGCGGCCGATCTGGACACCCGCACTCGGGATTGCCCGGTACACTCGGTCTCGCATGGACGCCGCGTCCGCACCTCCCGTCGTCGCCCTCGAGGGCCTCACGAAGCGCTACCGGAGCCCGCTTCACCTTGCGGTCGAGGACCTGACGCTCGACGTCCGCGACGGCGAGATCGTCTGCCTGCTCGGCCCGTCCGGCTGCGGCAAGACCACGCTCCTGCGCCTGATCGCCGGCTTCGAGACCCCCGACGAGGGTCGCGTGCTGCTCGCGGGGCGCGAGGTCGCCGGGCCGACCACCTGGGTCGCGCCGGACCGGCGCCGCATCGGCTTCGTCTTCCAGGACTACGCCCTCTTCCCGCACCTCAACGTGCTGCACAACGTCGCGTTCGGCCTCCGCGGCGGATCGCGGGCCGACCGCGAGGCGCGCGCCGCCGAGGTGCTCGATCTGGTCGGCTTGACGATCTTCGCGGGCCGCTTCCCGCACCAGTTGTCGGGCGGGCAGCAGCAGCGCGTCGCGCTCGCCCGGGCGCTGGCGCCCGCGCCGACCGTGCTGCTGATGGACGAGCCCTTCAGCAACCTCGACGCCGCGCTGCGTGGGAGCACCCGCGACGAGGTGCGCGCCATCCTCAAGCGCACCGGCACGACCGCCGTGCTCGTGACGCACGACCAGGAGGAGGCCCTGACCTTCGCCGATCGGATCGCGGTGATGCGTTCGGGCCGGCTCGAGCAGGAGGGCGCGCCCGAGGCCGTGTACCTGCGCCCGCGCACCGCGTTCGTCGCCAGCTTCCTGGGGCGCACCAACCTGCTGCGCGGTGAGGCCTTCGGCGCTCGTGCGCGGACCGGACTGGGCGACGTCGTGCTGTCCAAGCCGGCCAAGGGGCAGGTGATGCTGTCGGTTCGGCCCGAGGCGCTCGCGTTCCGACCGGGCGGCGAGGGGCTGCCCGTGACCGTGCTGCAGCGCGAGTTCAAGGGCCACGACCTGACCTACACCTGCCAATCGGCCGTCGACACGGCGCTGCGGCTGGTCGTGCAGACCACCGCCGACTGCCCCGTGCGCGTCGGCGACGTCGTGCCGGTCGCCCTCGACGGCGTCGCGGTGCCGCTCGAGGGGAGCACCGGGCGCGCGACGGTGGGCGCTAGCACCGCGTAATGCATCCGCCGGTCGTGGCGGGTCGCCCCGCCACCCTCGCGGTCGCGTTGGGCTCCGCCCTCGGCACCGGCGCCCGTGCGCTCGTCGGCCTCGCCCTCCCGGGCGCGGCCGGCAGCTGGCCCTGGTCGACGCTTGCCATCAACCTCCTCGGCAGCTTCGCGCTCGGCGCCGTGTTGGGCTGGTCCGACCGCGGGCGCGCCCCAGCTTGGTTGCGCGGACCCGGCTTCACCACGGGCGTCGTGGGGTCGTTCACGACCTTCTCGGCGCTCGCGGTCGAGACCGGCGGCCTCGCGGTCTGGGTCGGGATCGGCTATGCAGCGGCCTCCCTCGCTGGTGGCCTGCTCGCGGCGGCCCTCGGCTGGCGCGCCGGAAGCGGGCGACCGTGACGCTTGCGACGTTCGTCGCGGTGCTCGCCGCCGGTGCCGCTGGGGGCGTAGCCCGCGCGTGGGCCTCGTGGGCGGTGGCGCGCGTGGTCGCTCGAGCGGGCGCAGGCACGTTCGTGATCAACCTGGTCGGTGCGTTCCTCGCGGGCGTCGTGGCCGGAAGCGGAGCCGCGTCGGGCGTCGCGACCATCGCCGCGGTCGGCTTCCTGGGCGCGTTCACGACGTTCTCGACGTGGATGGTGGAGTTGCACGGGCGCTGGCGCAGCGGGGAGCGCGCGGGGGTCGCGTTCGAGGCGATCGGAACGCTGGCGGCGGGGGCCGCGCTGGCCGCGCTGGGGGCGTGGTCCGTGGCGTGACGCGCTGCTCTGGCGCACCGCGCCGCGGAGTCCTTGCGGACATCGTGCGCGGCTGGTCGACGGCGTGGCGAGCGGCGTCCGGACGACCGGCGTTGGACCTGGATCGGTTCGGGTCGTGCCTGCCGTCGTCACGCCCGCGGAGCCGACGCCACGTCCGTCCGTGCGAAGTCGTCGCCCACGTACAGCAGCGGCGCACCGTGCGCCTTCGCGAGGGCGTACGCGTACAGGTCGCCGAGGTTGAGCCCCGCCGGGTGCCGGCCCTTCCCGTAGCGCACGAACCCTGCGTGCGCGAGCTCGACCTGGTCCGCGTCGAACGGCACCACCCGAGCCGTGGCGGCATGCAGCAGAAGCCGCAGGTCGCGCACCCCCTCGTCGCCGTAGCGCGCCTGCAGCACGACGAGCGCCTCGAGCAGCGTGCCCGCCGAGACGAGCAGGTCGTCCTCGACCGCGATGCGTTCGAGGAGCTCCGGCGCCGCTTCCGCACCCGTGAGCACGGCCACGAGCGCCGACGTGTCGAGGACCGTCAACGCGGCACCCCGTGCTCGTCGTACCCGAGGATCTGATCGGGCGTACGGTCGTCCAGGACGGGTAGCGCCGCGCAGTGCGCGGCGATCCGCTCGAGCAGCTCGCGCTTCGCCGTCGCTCGTGGCGTCCGGCGCGCCACGGCCTCCCGGAGCGCGTCCACGACCGACTGGGTCATGGACTGGCCGGTCAGCTCGGCCAGTCGTTTGGCGAGCTCGTGCGCCTCGCGGGACTTCAGGTTCAGGGCCATCGCGCGACCTCCGGACGCATTCTACCGTACCCCGCATTTGGTGGAATCTACCCACCGAGCCTTGGTCCTGGGCTGGCGCCCTGGCCCGACCCCGATCCCGTTCGCCCCTGAGGTACCCTCGCGCCATCATGCCCACGTTCCTCCACACCGCCGACTGGCACCTGGGCAAACGCCTGCACGCCTTCCGGCTGATCGAGCAGCAGCGCGAGGCGCTCGAGCGCCTGCTCGACGTCGTGGACGCCGAGCAACCGGCCGCGGTGCTCGTGGCCGGCGACGTGTTCGACGCGCCGATCCCACCGCTGGAGGCACTCGAGCTCTGGGACTGGGTGGTCGGCGAGATCGTCGACGCGCGCAGCATCCCGCTCGTCGCCATCCCCGGCAACCACGACCACGCGGTCCGCCTCGCGGTGAACGCGCGGGTGGCGCGCGGCGCGGGCTTGCACGTGCTTCACGACCTCGAGCAAGCCCACGAACCGGTGCGGATCGCGGGCGTCGACGTCTTCGGCGTCCCCTTCCACAAACCCGCGCACGTGCGGGCGCTCGCGCAGCGCGCCGGCACCCCGCTCGAGGTGGACGACTACGACTACGACGCCGCGATGGCGTGGCTCCTCCGCCGCGCGCACCGCGACCGCGACGTCCCCTCCGTGCTCCTCGCCCACGCCTTCGTCGCCGGCGGCGGCGAGGAGCCTGAGGGCGAGGATGCGGTGATGGTGGGCGGCGCGGGCGCGGTGCTGCCCGGCACGCTCATCGGCTTCGACTACGCGGCGCTCGGCCACCTGCACGCGCCGCGCGCCCTGCCGGGGTTCGAGCGCGTGCGCTACGCCGGCAGCCCCTACCCCTACGCGTTCGGCGAGGACGGCGCAAAAGGGGTCGCCCTCGTCGATCTGCCCGACCGGCCCGGCGGGGCCGTCGCGGTCCGACCCGTGCCGTTGCCCGCGACGCGCCAGGTGCGGGTGGTGGCGGACGTGGCGTTCGACGACGCGATCGCCGCCGGCATCGACGCGCGCCGCGCCGGCGACCCGCGCGTCGACGACTACCTGATGCTGGTCGTGAACGACCGCGGACCGATCGCCCATGCGCACGACCGCCTCCGCGAGGTGCACCCGTTCGCGCTCCTCGAGCAGCCCGTCACCGACGTGCAGGCGAGCGGCCGCCCGCTGCCTGGCGACGTGCGCACGCTGAGCCTCGAGGACCTGTTCCGCGACTTCTACCGCTCGACCTTCGGCGCCGAACCCGACGCGCTCGAGCTCGACGTGCTGCGCGAGGCGCTCGCCGCCGACGCCGAGGACGCCGCATGAAGCCGCTGCGCTTGATCCTGAACGCGTTCGGTCCCTACCCGGGCACGCAGGAGGTGGACTTCGAACGGCTGGCGGCGCACGGGCTGTTCCTGATCCACGGCCCCACCGGCAGCGGCAAGAGCACGCTGCTCGACGCGATCACGTACGCGCTGTTCGACTCGAAGACGGTGGAGCGCGGCGGCGGCGAGTTCGTCAGCGTCCTCGAGCCGGGCGCGGTGACGAGCGCGGTGTTCGAGTTCGCGGTGCGCGGGGAACGGTACCGCGTGCTGCGCAGCCCTGCCCAGCACCGCGCCCGCAAGAGCGGCGCCGGCGATCTGGTCGCCGTGCAGGCCGACGCGCGGCTCGAGGCGATCGACGCGTCGGGTGCGCCGATTCGCGTGCTCGCCGACAAGGCGACCGAGGCCACCCGCCGCGTCGAGGAGTTGCTCGGCTGCACCGTCGACCAGTTCCGCCAGACGGTGGTGCTGCCCCAGGGGCAGTTCCGCGAGGTCGTCACCGACGACAAGACCCGCCGCGAGGTGCTCGCGCGCGTGTTCGAGACCGGCCGCTTCGCCGACCTGACCGGTCGCCTCAAGCGCATCAAGAGCGCGCTGGACGCCCGCGCCGCCGGGTTCCGCGATCAGCGCCAGCGGCTGCTCGAGGCCGCCGGGGTCGCCGACGGCGACGCGCTCGCGGGCGCAGCGGCCGAGGCCAAGGCGGCGCGCGACCTCGCCGACGCGGCCCGCACCGCCCGCGCCGACGAACGCGACGCGGCGCGGACCGCGCAGAGCGCCGGCGCCGCGCTGGCGAAGCGGCTGGCCGAGCGCGACGCGCTGGCCGAGCGCCTCCGGACGCTCGTGGCCACGGCCAAGGCGCGCGCTCCGGACCGCGCGCGCCTCGAGGCCGCGCAGCGCTCCGCGCGGGTGGCCTCGGAGCATGGCGTGCGGGAGCGCGCCCAGAAGCTGCTCGCGGAAGCCGAACGCCTGCACGGCGAGAGCCTCCGAACGCGCGACGAGGCGGCCGACGTCCGCGCCCAAGCCGTCGCCGCGCTCGAGAAGCAGGAGGCCCTCGCCCCTGAGCGCGAGGCGGCCGAAGCGGCCCGCCACCAGCTCGAGCTGCTGGAGGGCGACGTCGCCGCGCTGGCCGAGCAGATCGAACGCCGCGACGCCCAACGGGCAGCAGCGGACACGGCCACCGCCGCCACGGAGGCCCTCTCGACGGAACTGGCGGCACTCGCGGCCGAGCGCACCGAGCTCGCGAAGGAGCGCCCGGACGTCGCGGCGCACGCCGCGCGCGCGGGCGCGCTCGCGCACCAGCTCGCGGGCCTCGAGGAACGGCGCCGCGCGCTGGCGCGCGTGGCGCGCGAGGAATCGGCCGTCGCCAAGGCCTCCACGGCCCTCGCCGGACTCGAGCGCGCCCCCGAGGAGCTGGCGTCCACCCCCGGCGCCTCGCTGCTGAGCGTGCTGCACGGCCACGCCGCGGCCCTGCTCGCGCCCGACCTGGAGCCGGGCGCGCCGTGCCCCGTGTGCGGGAGCACCAAGCACCCCCTCCCCCACCCGCCCGGCGACCGCGAGGCGCTGCTCGCCACGCTCGCCACCGTGCAGGAGCGCGAAGCCGCCGCCGCCGTCCAACGCAGCGCCCACGAGGACGCGTTGGCCCGCCTCGCGACCGAGCTCGAGGCCGCCGGCTGGACGGCCGACGACCGCCCCGACGCCGACGCGCTCGCGGCCGAGACCGCGTCGGCCAAGGAAGCCGTCGAGGCCACCACCGCCGCGCAGGCGCGCCTGAACGAGATCGACGCGCGCCTGGCCGTGCTGGACGGCGAGGAGCGCGGACGCGCCGAGCGCCGCAGCGAGGCGCTCGCGAACGCGGCCGCAGCCCGGACGGAGGCCGAGCGGGCGGCGACCCAAGCCGACGCCACGCTCTCGAAGCTCCCGGCCGAAGCGCGCGCGCCCGAGGCCTTCGCCGCCGCGCTCGCAGCGGCGCAGGCCACGGCCAAGCGGCTGCGGACCGCCCTCACCGAGGCGCAG
>JAABRX010000113.1 GCA_011390675.1 Trueperaceae bacterium
GGCGACCGCACGATCGTCTGCGCGGTGGCCGAGGACCCGCGCGACGCCAACTTCGACCCGATGCAGCGCAACCTCGCCACGCTCCGCGCGCTGCGCACGCCCGAGGGCGACCCCTACCACCTGGTCGAACTGCCGCTCCCGCGCGAGCGTTTGGAACTGGACGGCCACCGGCTGGCGCCGAGCTACGCCAACTGGTACGTGGCGAACGGCGTCGTGGTCGTGCCCGTGTACGGCGACCCCAACGACGCGCGCGCGCTCGAGATCCTGCGCCCGCTCTTCCCCGAGCGGAAGGTGGTCGGCGTGCGCGCCCGCGCCCTGATCACCGGTGGCGGCGCCTGGCACTGCGTGACGCAGCAGCAGCCGGCCGGCCAAGTCGCGGCGGAGGAGGTGGCGCCCGATGCCTGAGCGACCGGTCTGGGCGTCCGAAGCACCCGCCGGCCAGGCGGACGCAACCGTGCGCATCGCGCTGGCGCAGATGGCGTGCACCGACGACCTGGCGCGCAACGTGGCCGAAGCCGAGCGCCACGTGCGGGCCGCCGCCGCCCAGGGGGCGCGGCTGGTGCTGCTCCCCGAGCTGTTCGAGTTCCTCTACTGGCCGCAGGTCGAGGACGAGCGCTGGTTCGCCCTGGCCCATGCCGTCGACGGGCACCCGTTCCTCGGCCGCTTCCAGGCGCTCGCGGCCGAGCTGGGCGTCGTGCTTCCGGTGTCGTTCTTCGAGAAGGCCGGCCAGGCGCACTTCAACAGCCTGCAGATGATCGACGCGGACGGCACCGCGCTCGGCGTCTACCGCAAGAGCCACATCCCCGACGGCCCCGGGTACGAGGAGAAGTACTACTTCAACCCCGGCGACACCGGCTTCAAGGCCTGGCGCACGGCGGTCGGCACGGTCGGCGTGGGCATCTGCTGGGACCAATGGTACCCGGAGTGCGCGCGCGCGATGGCGCTGCAGGGGGCCGAGCTGCTGCTCTACCCCACCGCGATCGGCAGCGAGCCGGAGGCGTCGGGCGGGCTCGACACCAAGGACATGTGGCAGCGCGCGATGCAGGGGCACGCCGTCAGCAACGCGATGTACGTCGCCGGCGTCAACCGCGTCGGCACCGAGCGCTCGCTGGACGACCGCACCGAGGCGACCTTCTATGGCTCCTCGTTCGTCGCCGACCCCACCGGCGCCAAGGTGGCCGAGGCCGACCGCGCGTCCGAATCGCTCGTCCTGGCCGACCTGCACCTGGGCGCGGCGCGGCGCTTCCGGGCCGGGTTCGGGTTCTTCCGCGATCGGCGGCCGGAGCTCTACGGGTCGCTCATGGGGTTCGACGGGCGCTAGCGCACGTTCCACGCCGGCAGGTCGCCCGGCACCAGTGGCCGCACGTCGCCGTCGATCCCGAAACGCACGAGCGTCGGGACGCCGTCGTCGTCGAGCGCCGGCACCACCAGCGCGTCCGAGTCCGGCGACCACAGCCGGTGCGAGCGCGCGTACTGATCGAAGAACGGCAGGTACTGCGCTACGAAGAGCGGCGACGGGGTGAAGACCCCGAGCGGCTGCGCGGTGCCGGCGTCGACGTCGATCACCTTGAGCGCGAGCGTCGTGCGCTGCGCCTGCACCGGCAGCGCGACCGGGAGCGCCAGGTCCCCGGCCGCCTGGATGGTGCGCTCGCCACCCGCGCCGACGAGCGTGAGCGTCGCCAGGCGACGCCCGTCGGGCGACCAGAACGACGCGATCACGAACTCGTCGGTGAGGCGGCGCACCGCGCCGGTCTCGGCGTCGATCAGGTCGATGGGGCCGTAGGGGTGCGGTGATGGATCGGTGGAGCGCTGCACCGCGAGCTGCGCGCGTCCCGGGCGCCACGCCAATGCCGCGCTGCCGCGGAACGCGAGCACCACCGGGTCGAACGCAACGTCGGGGCGCTCGGGGTTCGGCCGCACGACCGCGCTGCGGCCGACCGGCTCGCGGCGTGCGTACGCCACGAAGCGGTCGTCGCTCGAGAGCGCCGGCGACTGGAACCCGACCGGATCGGGCAGCGGTTCGCGCACGTCGAACGCGGCGACCGACGTCACCCCGGCGAGCGCGCGAGGGCTGCCCACGTCCACGTGCACGAGCAGGGAGCGCCCCGTCCGCGACCACGACCAGTAGAACGGGGCCCCTTCGGCGAGCGTGCGCACGCCGACGTCCCCACCGGTGGCGTCGGTCGCCACGAGATCGAGCGCGAGCCCGCCGGTGGGGAGGCCGACGAGGACGGCGAGCAGGCGGTCGTCGGGCGACCACCCGAGGTAGATCGGGCTCCGCCCGGCCTCCTGGTGCACGGTGGCGACTTCGGAGCCGTTCGCCACGTCCACCACGTCGACGCGCACGCCGGCCTGGTCCGCGACGATCGCCGCGACCCGGTTGCCGTCGCTCGACCACACCGGGAAGGCGCTGCGGACGCCGACCGCGCCGACGGACGCCGTCGTGCCGGTCTCGGGGTCGACCAACGCCAAGCCGCCGTCGAGGTCGACGAAGGCGATCAGGCCCGCAGCGGCGTTGGGGGCGAGCTGGGCGCGCGCCTGCGGGAGGGCGGCGACGACCGCGAGGGCGACGAGCAACACCCACACGGCGCTCTTGTGGGCGGACGACGCGGTGGGGACGCGGACCGCGACCCGCACTCGAGCGTTTCGCGAACGATGGGGTTCCATGCCGGAGCCTAGGGCACGGCGGCCGCTTGCGGGGGGGTGCGCGCCCACGCTTGCTCGAACGCCGGCCGGGGCGGCCGCGATTCAGCCGCCGGCGCGCCGCCGTTCGCGCGCGGAGGCCCGCTCGGCGAACGCGCGGGCGAAGGCCTTCATCTCCACCATCAGGTCGTCGTCGTTGGTCGCCCGGCGGTACGTATCGGCCAACGACAGCAGCGTCTGGTAGACGAAGTCGTTCATGTCGTCGACGGTCAGGCGCGGCGTCCACAGGTCGATGCGCATGGCGTTGCGGTGTTCGCCGTCCCACAGCGCCAGGATCATCGCCTCGGCAACCTGAGGGCCCGGGTCGGGTGCGTCGTCGGCCTGCCAGCGCAGGTCGGTTACGCCGTCGTCGCCGCTCGTGACGGTCACGCGGATCTCGGAGGTCTGACTCATAGGTGTGCATCCTAAGCCGCGCGCCTCGGCCGTTCGGCGTACCGTCATGTAGGAGGCCCCTATGAAGACAGCGATGATCGTCGGGCTCGTGCTCGTGCTCGTGGGCGTCGTGTTGTTCGTCCTGCAGGCCTCGGGCGTGTTCGTCGAACGCGCCGGGATCGATATCGCCGGCGTGGAGCTCGGGGTCGAGGCGGAGCGCGATCTGCCGTGGCTCCCCTGGGTGGCCGGCGGCAGCGTGGTGGTCGGCGCGATCATGATGCTGACCTCGCGCCGTTGACGACGGACGCCGTTTCCTACGCGCGAAGCGCGCCACGTCGCCGGTTCGCCCCGCGCGGTAGCGTCGGAACCGGAGGTTCCCGTTGAAAGGACTCATCCTCGCCGCGGGCCTCGGCACGCGGCTGCGCCCGATCACCAGCCTGCGGCCCAAGCCCACCATCCACGTGGCCGGCAAACCGCTCATCCACTACGCCGTCGACGACCTGCTGGACGCGGGCATCCGCGACATCGGCATCGTCGTCAGCCACGACACCATCGACCACCTCAAGGACGCGCTCGAGGGCTACCGCGACGCACGCTGCACGTACCTGCTGCAGACCCCGCCCAAGGGCCTCGCGCACGCCGTCTCGGTGGCGCACGAGTTCCTCGCGGACGATTCGTTCGTGATGTACCTGGGCGACAACCTGTTCGAGCACGGCATCCGCCCCTTCGTCGACGCGTTCAAGCCCGACGAGGGCGTCAACGCGGTGCTGGCGCTGGTGCGCGTCGAGGACCCACGGGCCTTCGGCGTCGCGGTGGTCGAGGACGGCCGCATCACCCGGCTCGTCGAGAAGCCGGCCGACCCACCCTCCGACCTCGCCGTCGCGGGCGTCTACGTGTTCGACGCCTCGATCCACGACGCGATCGAAGGGCTCGAACCCGGCGCCAAAGGGGAGTACCAGATCACCGACGCCATCGCGCGGCTGATCGAACGCGGTGGGCGCGTCGCCCCGGTCGAGGTGACCGGCTGGTGGAAGGACACGGGCAAGCCCGACGACATCCTCGACGCCAACCGACTGCTGCTCCTCGAGCGCCGCCGCGACGTGCGTGGCACCGTCGAGGATTCGCAGCTCGTCGGCGACGTCGTCATCGAGGAAGGCGCGACGGTGCGCCGCTCGACCATCTTCGGCCCCGCGCTCGTGCGCGCCGGCACCACGGTCGAGGACGCGTACATCGGACCGTTCACCACCCTGGGCGCCGACGTGACGTTCGCGAACGCCGAGATCGAGTACGCCGCGGTCGGCGCCCGTTCGACCATCCGGAACGTCGACGTGCGCATCCAATCGAGCCTGATCGGCGAGGACGTGGTGATCGAAGGCGCGACCCGGCGCCCGAGCACGCACCGCATGATCGTCGGCGACAAGAGCTCGATCCTGTTGCCGCAGTAACGCCCGACCGCGATCGACCTCGCGCCCGCGTCGCCCATCGAGCGATGCGGGCGCGCTTCGTGCACGGCGAACGGCTCCTCATGCCAAATCGACCGGATCGGCGTGACGCTCGTACCGCTTGATCGCTGATTGGCGCATGGCGTACCTCAAGATTTTGCCGGATGGCTGCGTCGCTATTGACACCCTGCACATTTATGCGTACCGTTGCGCGCATCCCGAGCCCCGACGCGGCGCTCGGCCCCCCGAGGAGGAACGACATGCGCGCACCCCTGGCCCCGTGGCTTCGCACCACGGTCACCCTGCTACCTCTGGCGTTCGGCGTCGCGCTCGCACAGGGCGTCGAGAGCGCCGAGCTCGCCGAGCTCGCCTACGCGTTCGACACCTTCGCGCTGCTGATGTGCGCCGTCCTGGTGCTGCACATGAAGCCCGGCTTCGCGCTCCTCGAGGCTGGTCTGCACGGCTCCAAGAACGCGATCAACATCTTCATGAAGAACTACGCCACCCTCGCGATCGCGGGGCTCGCCTTCTGGGCGGTCGGCTTCTCGATCATGTACGGCGCGCCGCTGTTCGTCGCCGGGTACGAGGCCGAGGCCTACCCGGGCGCGGCCGACTTCCTGTTCCAGATGGTGTTCGCCGCCACCGCCGCGACGATCGTCTCGGGCACCATCGGCGGTCGCATGAAGTTCCCCGCCTACCTGATCTTCGCGGTCGTGATGACGGCGCTCATCTACCCGTTCCTCGGCAGCTGGCACTGGGGCGGCGGCTGGCTCTCCGAGATGGGCTTCTACGACTTCGCCGGTTCGTCGGTCGTGCACGCGGTCGGCGGCTTCGCGGCGCTCGGCGGTGCGCTCGCCGTCGGCCCACGCCTCGGTCGCTACGTGGGCAACCGGGTCGTCGCCATGCCCGGCCACAACCTGCCGCTCGCCGGCATGGGCGTGTTCCTGTTGTGGATCGGCTGGTTCGGCTTCAACGGCGGCTCGCAGCTCGCCTTCAGCAGCGAGGGCGACGCGCGCGCGATCGCGACGGTCATGCTGAACACCAACCTCGCCGCCGTCGGCGGCGCCGTCGCCGCCCTCTTCCTCAGCTGGGGCATCTTCAAGAAGCCCGACTTCTCGATGACGCTCAACGGCGTGATCGCCGGCCTGGTCTCGATCACCGCCGGTCCCGACGTGATCAACGGCATCTGGGCGGTGCTCGCCGGCGCGATCGGCGGCGTCGTCGTCACCTACTCGATCCTGTTCTTCGACAAGCTCAAGGTCGACGACCCGGTCGGGGCGATCTCCGCGCACGGGACGGTCGGCATCTGGGGCACCGTGGCGGTCGGCATCTTCGGCGGCGCGAACCTGGGCGTACAGGTCCTGGGGACGTTGGCGTACGCCGGGGTCGCCTTCGTCGCCACGTACGCGCTGTTCATGGCGCTCAAGGCCGTCATGGGGATCCGCGTCACCGCCCACCACGAGGTCGGTGGGCTCGACATCGCCGAACACGGCGCCGAGGCCTACCGCAACGCCGATTCGCTCAACAACCCCGTCCTCATGGGCGCGGGCGACTGAGGTACCGACATGAAGCTCATCACCGCGATCATCCGCCCCGACCGCCTGCCCGAGGTCAAGGAGTCCCTCTTCAAGGCCGGCGTGCGCGGGATCACCATCAGTCGCGTCAGCGGCCATGGCGGCCAGGCCGGCATCACCGAGCAGTACCGCGGCATCCCCTTCGTCGTGGAGTTCCACGAGAAGATCGAGGTCAGGATCGCCGTCTCCGAGCCGTTCGTGCAGACCGCCATCGACGCGATCGTCCGAGCCGCCCGCACCGGCAACGTCGGCGACGGCAAGATCTTCGTGCAGCCGCTCGACCAGGTCGTGCGCATCCGCACCGGCGAGGAGGACACCGAGGCGCTGACGCCCGTCGAGGCCGTCTGAGGCTCGGTCATCCGAGCGCCGAAGCGGGCGCGCCCCTACCGGGGTGCGTCCGCTTCGTGGTTCGGCTGGCGCTCGGTCGGGTCGGCCGCGATCGGCAACCACACCGTGAACGTGCTCCCGCGACCGACCTCCGAGCGCACGTCCACTCGGCCCCCCAGCGAACGGGCCACGTGCCGGACGATCGGAAGGCCCATGCCGCTCCCGCCGATGTCGGCGTGGCTGGTGTACGACGGGTCGAACACGCGGTCGACCAGCTCGGGTGGGATCCCGACGCCGTCGTCCACGACCTCGAGGAGCGCCTCCGCGCCGTCGCGCGCCACCCGCACGGTCACCCGCCCCGAGCGGGTGGCGACCGCCCGCAGCGCGTTGGTGCCGAGGTTCATCACGATCTGGTGGAGCTCGCCACCGGTGGCGACGACCTGGACGTCGTCCTCGACCTCGGCGTGGACCGCGACCCCCGGGGCTGCTGCGGCCTCCAGGAGCGCGACCGCGTCGCGCGCCACCTCCGCGAGCGCCACGGGCGCACGATCGGGGCTCGCGTCGGGACGGAACACGAGCACCCGGTGCGCCAACGCGCGCGCCCGCTCGGCGGAGGCGACCACCAGGTCCAGGCGACGGCGGTCGAGGCTGCCGGGCTGCGTGGCGTCGCGCGCGTCGGTCCCCGCCGCCAGCAGCGGCACGAGCAGGTTGTTCAGGTCGTGCGCGACCGAGCCGGCCAGCGACGCCAGCGCGCGCGACTCCGCGGCCTCCACGAGCGCCTGCTCCAGGTGCCGACGCGCCTCGGCCTCGGCCCGCAGCTTGTCGTTGGCATCGACGAGGGTGCGGTTCGCCTCGCTCAGACCCGCCAGCAGCCGCACGATCAACAGCGTCAGCAGCGCAGACAGCACGGTGACCGAGACGATCGTGCCGATCCAGTCGGGGAGGGAGTACCCGGTCGGCGCGAAGCGCACGACGCCCTGCGCCGCATCGATCGCGTAGCCGAGGCCCCCGAGCAGCCCGAGCACCCCGGAGAGCGCCACCCCCCACCAGGCGCCGGGGGTACCGAAGAAGAGCGTCGCCAGCACCGGAGCACCCAACCACCAGGCGATGCCGGAGCCGATCGGTCCGACGACCCAGATCAGCAGGCCGGCGAAGACGTACCAGACCCCCACGAAGATCGACGCGCGCAACTGGAACGGCGCGCGCCGCGCCAGCACCAAGCCGACGGCCACGCCGAGGACCACGGTGTCCATGATCACGACGATCATGGCGCCGTCCACGTACGCGGCGTAGACGTTCGGCACGTACGCGATCGCCCCGAGCACCGCGGTCGCGCGCACCATCAGGTCCAGGATGCGCTCGCGCCCCGCGCTCAACGGGGTAAGGGCGGTCATGCGCCCGGCTCCGTGGGGATGCCCGTCCGTGGGCGCTGGGCCCACGCCGACGCCCACGAGGTCAGCGCCTCGGCCGCCATCGGTCGCCCGACGTAGTACCCCTGCGCCCGGTCGCAGCCGACGTCGGCGAGGAACGCGAGCGTCGCCGCGTCTTCCACGCCCTCGGCGGTGGCGACCAGCCCCAAGCCGTGGGCCAAACCCACCATCGCGCGGACGATGACGCGCGACTCCCGGGAGGTGGCGGCGTCGCCGACGAACTGGCGGTCGATCTTGAGCTCCGAGAACGGGCGGCGCGCCAACTGCACCAGCGTCGAGTGCCCGGTCCCGAAGTCGTCGATCGACAGCGCCAGTCCCTTGATGCGGAACCGGGTGAGCACGTCGTGCGCCGCGATCGGATCGGACGAGGAGGCGGTCTCCGTCAACTCGAGCACCACGCGCTGCGGCGCGACCCCGTGCGCGGCGCAGGCCCGCTCGATCCGGTCGGCGAGGCCGACGTCGTCGAGCGACCGCGCCGAGAGGTTGACTGCCAAGTGCGTGCGGGTGTCGGTCTCCGCGCGGGCGAACCAGGCGAGCGCCTCGTTCAGGACCTGCTCGGTCAGGGCGTCGACGAGCCCCAGCCGCTCCGCCATGGGCACGAACACGTCGGGCGGCACCGGGCCGATCCCGGGTTCGTTCCAGCGGGCGAGCGCCTCGTAGCCCACGACGTCGCCGGTCGCGCACGCCACCTTCGGTTGGTAGGCGACCTCGAGCCGCCGCTCGTCCAGCACGGCGCGCAGCGCCGACTCCCGTACCGAGGCCGCGCCCGCTCGGGCGCGTGCGCGGCGCTCGACGGGGGCGTCGAGGAGCGCCCGCAGGTCGGTCGGGAGGAACGGCTTGGGCAGCAGGCCGACGCCCTCGAGCCCATGCTCGACCGCCGAACGCTGGGCGGCTTCGAGCACCCGTCGGTCGAGGCCGCTGCAGACGATCACGGTGCCGTCGTACCCGTGCTCCCCCAAGCGCTGAAGGACCTCGATGCCGTCGACCTCGGGCATGCTCAGGTCCAGCGTCACGTGCGTCGGAGCGAACGTATGGAGCGCCGCCCAGAAGGCGTCGAAACCGGAGGCGGTCGCGACGGTGAACCCGGACGTCTCCGCGACCAGCGCGATCGTGGCCGCGACGGCTTCGTCGTCGTCCAGCACCAGCAGGCGGCCGCGCGTCCCGGTCACGCCGGACGTCCGTCCGTGCGTGCCGAAGCGGACCCCTCGCGGGGCGCCGCCGCCGCACCGACACCGGTCGGTCCGTCCCGGACGGGCTTCATGCGACTCATCCTACAGGCGGCGGCGCGCGACGCCACCGCCACCCCCACCGCGCGGTGGTTCGGAGCCCGAAGCTCGGGCTCAGAGCCCAACGACGACCCCGGTGCGCCCGGGCAGGCGCGCGTGGAGCGTCCCATCGACGACCTCGACGGCCGCGGCGCCGAACAGCGGCGCCCGCACCCCTGGCGCGAGCCCTGCGATCGGCACGCGCACGTGCGCCTCGTCTTCGCGCTGGTTGACGACGACCAGCAGGTCCTCGTCCGCCGACCGGCGGCGCACCGCCACCACGCCGCGGCGCGCGTACGCCACGTCGACGTCGCCGGTGCGCAGCGCGGGGTGGGCGTGGCGCAGCGCGATCAGGTCGCGGAACTGGGCGAGCCGCTCGCGATCCCAGAGATCCGGTCGATCCCAGGGCATGGCCTCGCGGCACTCCGGGTCGTGGCCCCCGTCGAGGCCGATCTCGTCGCCGTAGTAGACGCACGGCGCGCCAGGCAGCGTGAAGAGCAGCAGCGCAGCCAGGTGCACGGCGCTCGCGTCGCCCTTCACGACCGCTGCGACCCGCGGCGTGTCGTGCGAGCCGAGCAGGTTGAGCTGCGCCTCGGTGATCGGGCGCGGGTGGCGCTCGACCTCCACGCGGAGCGCCTTGGCGAAGCGCTCGGCGCTCAGCCGCTCGAGCTCCCGGTAGCCGCACTTGGCGACCTCGACGGCGTCCACCTCGCGCGCCGCGAAACCGAGGACCGCCCGGGTGATCGGGTAGTTCATCACCGCATCGAACTGATCGCCCTGCAGCCAGCGGCTGGCGTCGTCCCAGATCTCGCCGACGAGGTAGGCATCGGGGTTCACCGCGCGGCAGCGGAGCCGGAACTCACGCCAGAAGGCGTCGTCGTCGATCTCGTTGGGCACGTCGAGGCGCCAACCGTCGATGCCGAAGCGCAGCCAATGCTCGGCGACCGAGAGCAGGTAGGCACGCACCTGCGGGGTGTCGGTGTTGAGCTTCGGGAGGGCCGGGAGGTTCCACCAGCACTCGTACTGCGGCGTCCCGGGATCCTCCCCGTAGGCGCCGAGCGGAAAGCCGTGGACATGGAACCAGTCGCGGTAGGGGCTCGCCTCGCCGTTCTCGAGCAGGTCGTGGAACGGCAGGAAGCCGCGGCTCGCGTGGTTGAACACCCCGTCGAGGATCACCTTGATCCCGCGTGCGTGGGCGGCGTCGAGCAGGTGGCGCAGCGCGGCGTCCCCGCCGAGCATGGGGTCGACCGAGAAGTAGTCCTGGGTGTGGTACCGGTGGTTGCTCCCCGAAGCGAAGATCGGGTTGAGGTAGAGCGCGGTGATCCCCAGATCCTGCAGGTGGTCCAGGTGGTCGGCGACCCCGTAGAGGTCGCCCCCCTTGTATCCGTACACGGTCGGCGGCGCGTCCCAGGCTTCGAGCCCGCTGGGCTGCAGCGGCACGGTGCCGCTGCGGGCGAAGCGATCGGGGAATACCTGGTAGAAGACGGCGTGCTTGACCCAGTCGGGGGTGCGCAGGTCGGAGGTCATGGGGCAGGGTACCGCCGGTGGGGGCGGGCGACTTCTGCGGACGCACCCGACACGGTCCACGGGATCCGTGCTTCACTGGTTCCGTGGCCAACCTGACCCTCGCCATCGACGACGCGCTGCTGCGCCGCGCGCGCATTCGCGCGCTGGAGCAGGGCACGTCGGTCAACGCGGTGGTGCGCGACCTACTCGCTGCCTATGCCGACGACCGGGCGATCGCCGGCCGCCGCCGGGTCGTGGCGCTTGCCCGCGCCGCTGCTTCCGGCAGCGCCGGACCGGGCCGCGCATGGACCCGCGAAGGCATCTACGAAGACCGCGGCCGTGCCGGCTGACCCAAGCGCGCGCCTCGCCTTCGTCGACACCAACGTCCTGGTGTACGCCTTCGACGCCAACGAACCCGCCAAGCGGGCTCGCGCACTCGCGCTCCTTGCCGATGAGGACGTCGACTTCGTCGTCAGCGCCCAAGTGCTGAACGAGTTCTACTGGGTCGCCACCCGCGAACTGACCCCGCCGCTCCCGCCCGAGGTCGCGCACGAGGTCGTGCGCGAGCTGTCTCTGGGCCGCGTGATACCGGTGGACGCCGAGTTGGTCGATCGCTCGATCGAGTTGTCGCGAACCCATGGACTGGCACT
Organism: Trueperaceae bacterium; assembly: GCA_011390675.1. GTDB lineage: Bacteria > Deinococcota > Deinococci > Deinococcales > Trueperaceae > JAABTL01. The sequence goes on from JAABRX010000113.1 coordinate 11,270, forward strand.
CTGGGACGCGGGCGTCGTCGTTGCCGCTCAGAGCGCCGGCTGCAGCGTCCTCTTGTCCGAGGACCTGAACGCCGGGCAGCGGTTCGACGGCGTCGTCGTCCGCGACCCCTTCTCGACCTGACGCGCGCAGGGCGCGGGAGGCTCGCAGCGCCGGTGCTCGGTATCCTGCCCCCATGACGCCCCTCACGTGGGAAGCCCTCGAACCACGCCTGCACGCGCTCCGCGACCGTCCGCTCACCGCCACCGACGTCGCCGACTACCTGCTCGACGTCGACGCGGTCGAGCGCGAGGTCCGGGAGACGTACGCCGGCCTCATGCGCGCCAAGGACGAGGACACCGCCGACCAAGCTGCCGCGGCCGCCTTCCTCGCCTTCGTCCAGGACGTGATGCCGCGCTTGGAACCGGTGAGCGACGCGCTCAACCACAAACTGCTCGACGTGCCCGGGTACGCGCCACCTGCGGAGCTCGAGCCCGCCTGGGCCGACCTGCGCGAGACCGTCGACCTCTACCGCGAGGCGAACGTGCCGCTGAACGCCCAGGAGCAGGCACTGCAGCAGCGCTACGGCGCGATCGCCGGGCGCACGCGGGTGGTGCTCGACGGCGCCGAGGTGACGGTCGCGGCCGCCCGCGCCACCCTCGAAGAGCCGGACCGCGACCTGCGCGAACGTGCCTGGCGCGCGATCGAGGACGGCACCGAGGCGCAGCGCGCCGACCTCGACGCGCTCTTCCTGGAGTTCGTCGCGCTGCGGCAGCAGGTCGCGCGCAACGCCGATCTGCCCGACTACCGTGCGTACGCCTGGCGCGATCGCCACCGGCGCGAGTATGCCCCGGAGGACGCGCTCGCCTTGCACGAGGCGGTCGCGCAGGAAGTGGTACCCAGGTTGCGCGCGCAGCGCGCGCGCCGCCGCGAGCGCATGGAGGTTCCCTCGCTGCGCCCCTGGGACCTGGCCGCCGACCCGGACGGCCGGCCGCCGCTGAGGCCGTTCGCGAGCGTCGCGGAGCTGGAGACCGGGCTGCAGCGCCTCTTCCACGCCCTCGACCCGGAGCTCGGCAGCGCCTTCGACCTGCTCGTGGACGGTTGGATGGACCTGGAGCCGCGAGCGAACAAGGTCCCCGGCCTTGGTTACCAGAACTACTTCCCGGTCTCCAAGCGCCCGTACGTCTACTGGAGCGCGGTGGGCACCGACGGCGACCTGCTCACGATGCGCCATGAGGCGGGCCACGCCTTCCACTCGGTGCTCACCGAGCGCGCGTGGCCGCTCCTCAAGCACGGCGTACGGAGGCCCGAGGTGGCGGAGTTCGCCTCGGAGGCCATGGAACTGCTGACCCTGCCGCTGCTCGATAGGGAGCGCGGCGGGTTCTACGATGCCGCCGACGCCGCCCGCTCGCAGGGACGGCTCCTGGACCGAGTGTTCGCGTTGCTGGTCTCGGCCTGCCAGATCGACGCGATCCAGCACTGGATCTACACCCAGCCCGCCGAGAACGTGACGATCGAGGCCATCGACGCCGAATGGCTCCGGATCAGCGAACGCTTCGATACCGGCGTCGACTGGACCGGCCTGGATCGGGCCCGAACCAAGGGCTGGCACGTGATCCACCTGTTCCGGTTCCCCTTCTACTACCTCGAGTACGCGATCGCGTACCTCGGCGCGCTGCAGCTGTGGGAACGGATGGACGACGACCCCGTCGGCGCACTGGCCGGCTACAAGCGCGCCCTCGCGCTGGGCGGCACGCGGCCGCTCGACGAGCTGTACGCGGCGGCGGGGATCGAGTTCCGGTTCGATCGGGAGCTGGTGGGGAGGCTGGCGGAGCGGGTGGCACAGACGATGGACGAGGACGGGTAGGGCGGCGGACATCACCGCGTTGGAGTCCATGGACGAGCGCGCGCGGCCCCTTGAAGGGGGCCGCGCGCGCTAGATTCATCGATCTTAGCCGCGCCCGATCCGGGCACGGCGGCCATCGTTCAGTCGACGATCGCTTCGACCCGGTCGCCGTAGATCTGGAATCTCCGACCGCTGTCGCCGTACACCTCATCCACGACCGACGTCACGACTCGAGGCGATCCGAGTTCGCTCTGGATGGTCGCGCCGAGCAAAAGGCTCCAGCCGGTCTCCTCGGCGTAGCGGTAGACCTCGCTGCCGTCCCATCCGCCGTTCGACTCGTCGGTGAGGAGGATGACGCGGTCGCGGGCGACGCCACCGACGAAGTCGATGTCGACGTACGTGGTGTTGGCCTGGCTCTGCACATAGTAGCCGTACTGCTGACGGCCCTGGAACTGGGCGACGTCCACCGACGTCGTCTGGGTGACCCAGCTCGAGCCGTTGAAGTAGGTCACCTGGCCAGTGGACAGGTCGAGGGTGATCTCGCTGAGGGGCTCGTACGCCGGCGCCGTTCCGCCTAGAGCGAACCAGGGGGTCGCGGTGATGCGCAGGACGTCGCCGGTGCGCACAACGCGGACGCGCGATGCACCCGCCGTAGACCAACCCCCGGCGGGGACGGTGAACCCGGGAACGGTGGGTTCCGCAATGATCGTCTCGGACGTCCCCGTGGTCAGCGTCAGACCCCATCCCGACCGGGGCGTGTTGCCACCGACGGTGCGGTGTGCGGTCAGGTACACCGGGCTGCCCGAGTTGGTCCGGAACGCCGCGATTAGGCCAATGGAGTCGTCATCGATGTTCGTCGACTGCAGCGTGCCCTCGAAGGTGAAGTACTCGAATCCCTCGGGGCTCACGATCCCGTCGCGCAGACGGTTCAGGGAGAACTCCACCTGGTCGGTGGTCGAGTTGTAGACCCAGGCGCTCGGGTCACCGGTCCAGGTGGCGCCAGCGTTGGGCGTCGTGTAGGACGTGTTGTTCGAG
>JAABRX010000114.1 GCA_011390675.1 Trueperaceae bacterium
CGGGCAGATGCTTCGCTGCCCCTCGTGCTCGGCGACCGCCCAAGCGATCACCTCGGGCCGCAGGAACCGCCAGACCGACGAGACGTCGTGGTCCTTCATGGTCCGTACCTCCTTCGCACGCCCCACGGTAGAGCATCCGGCCCGCACCGGTGCGCCACCGACCCGCGTCGGAGCAGCCTCGAGCCCGCCGCCAACGACGCCACGGTCTCGCGCCGGCGCGGCCGATCCCTCGACCGCGCCGGCGCGAGACCGGGCGTGTTTCTCTCGAGACCTAGGGCGTCGGATCGGCCAACGACCGGAAGGTGACCCGAGTCGTGCCCTGGAACGGGTTCACGATCCCGTCGAAGCTGAACACCGTGTGGTTCACGAAGGCGTACTCCGGCGCCATCGTCTGGAACCAGGCGGCGCCGTGGAGCCTCAGGTCGACGTCCGGGTACTCGAACTCGGGATCGAGCATCGCCTCGATCCGCGCCTCGAGCGGGGGTGGCGAGGGTTCGCCGAAGAAGCCCTTCATGGTCCAGACGACCCGCGTGCCATCCGGGGCTTCGGCGTAGCCACGAACGTCCATCACGCGGACGCCATCGCGCCGGATCAACAGGTAGTTGGTCCAGGTCCCGGTGGCACCGGCGAAGACGCCCTCTTCGAACTCGCCACTCAACTCGATATCGAGTCGAATGCCTTCAGGGACCAGCCCGACGATGACGCTGGAGTCGATCCGACCGTCGAGGATCATGTACGCCTCAGCACGTTCGTCCTGCGCCAGCGCGGTACCTGCGATCGCGACGAGCGCTGCCAAGACGATGGTGAACGGGGGCCTACGCATGTCGTCCTCCGCTCCTGCGCGGTGACGCGCTGGAACCGGGTGCGTGAGGTGGTCATCGGGTTCGCTCGCGACCTCCGGTGTTCTCCCGGCAGCGGTACGCTTCGCGACCGCGTGGCATCGGCCGAGACCGTCGAGGATGGAGGCGGCGAAGGGTTCCGACCCGACCACGGGTCGGGGCTGGCCGGCATGGGTTCGATCGCCGGCCCAAGCCCTTCCCTCAACATAGGCGTGCGCGTGCGCCCGAGCCGTGACGCATGGGCCGGGCGGGGGGGCGGTCGGATCGAGGTGGTGCCCGCACCTGGCGCCAAGGACGCCCGCTGCTAGCCCTCCTGGAAGGCGCCCATCTGGCCACGGGCCATGGCGAGCGCATGCCCGAGTTTCTCCACGAGTTCGTCCGCCTCGGCGTCCGCCATCGAGAACGGCGGCCCGACGAGCAGGTGGTCGCCGCGCGCACCGTCGTGGGCGCCCGTGCCCGGGTAGACGACCAGGCCGAGGTCCATGGCGACTCGACCCACGGCGTAGGCGTATCCCGCGCGCGCGAACGGAGCGCCGATCTCGGGATCGTCGAGCACCAGCCCGAGCAAGCTCCCGACCCCGCGGACCTCCGAGATCTCGGGGGTCGCTGCGGCGAGCTCGCAGAACGCCCCCAACAAGCGCTCGCCCAACCGCGCGCTCGCCGCGACCAAGCCCTCCGACTCCAACGCGTCGAGCACCGCGAGCCCGACCGCCGCGGTGCCCGGATGACCGGCGTAGGTGAACCCGTGGACGAAGCTCCCGCTCCCCTGCTCGATCGTCGCGACGAGGTGCTCGCCCGCCAGGACCCCGGCGAGCGGCGCGTACCCGGCAGCCAATCCCTTCCCGATGATGATCGCGTCCGGCACGGCTCCCCAGTTCTCGAAGGCGAACGGGCGGCCCACCCGGCCCATGCCGCACATGACCTCGTCGAAGACGAGCAGCACGCCATGGCGGTCGCAGATCGCGCGTACGGCCTCGTAGTACCCGGGGTTGGGCACGAGCGCCGGGGCCGCGGCGCCGATGACCGGCTCCAGGAACACGGCGGCCGCCCGATCGGGGCCCACCGCGAGGATCGCGGCCTCGACGGCGGCGGCGTCCTCGGGCCCAGGCAACGCGCGGCGTGGGGGCGGGAACTTGACGAAGGAGGCCTCGTTGAGGAGCGGTCCGTACAGAGTTTTGCGCGCCCCCATGCCCGACGCGGCCAAGGCGCCGAGGGACGCTCCGTGGTAGCTCGTGCTGCGCGACAGGATGACGTGCCGTTGCGGCTCGCCGCGCTCGACGTGGACCTGCCGGACGAGCTTGATCGCGCTCTCGGTCGCCTCGCTCCCGCCCGCCACCGCGAAGAAGCGCCACGCGCCGCTCGGGACCCAGGCGCTCAAGCGCTCGGCGAGGCGCTCGAAGGGCTCGCTGCTGAACTGGCTGCCATGGACGAAGTCGACCTGCCGTAGCTGGCGCGCGGCGACCTCGGCGACGTCGGCGCGGCCATGACCGATGTTCGCGACGAGCGCCCCCGAGGCGCCGTCGAGGTAGCGCTTGCCTCCCGCGTCCCAGAGGTAGACGCCCTCGGCCCGCACGACCACGGGGTACGTGCGGCCCGGCGTGCGGTGGAACGCGCGCACCCGCCCACCCGGCGCCGGCGCCGGCCTAGGTCGATCGCTCATGCCGGTTCGTGGTGGTCCTTCCCGCTGCGGATCGGGCGCACCGCGATCTCTTCGATCAGCTCGGCGAGCTCGCGCTCGGCCGCATCGAGGACGGCCTCCCCCTTGGCCGCGGTCCCCTTGGTGGCGTCGCCGCGGACCCCGGTGCGCGAGTGGGCGCTCCAGATCTCCATGTACTTGACCGGGTTCTTGGCGTCGTCGTTCGGCCGCTTGCCCACGAGATCGCTCCAGAAGTGGGGCGAGCCGCCGTCGTCGATGTCGCGCACCGCCTTGTCCATCTGCACCCGCTCGGGCTCGATCGCCAGGTAGGCCGAGGTCTCGAGTTCGCAGCCATGGCTGGTGATCTCCGACTCGCGGACCGCGTTGAACGCCTTCTGCACGTCTTCGAGCTCCCACCAGCTGAGCGCGGCGCAGAGGACGTCCGGATGCTCGATCACCGTCTGGCGCGCCACGATCTCGATGAGCGGCCGGTTGGAGCCATGGCTGTTGAGGATCAGGATGCGCTTGAACCCGTGGCGCGCGAGGCTCCGGGTGACGCACAGGGCGTAGCGCACGAAGATGTCCCAGTCGACGTCGATCGTGCCCGGGAAGTCCATGTGGTGGGCTTCGAAGCCGACCCACTGGGGCGGCATGACCAGGGTCGGGTGGCCGGCTCGCCGCGCCGCGCGCAGGGCGATGGTCTCGCCGATGAGCACGTCGGTGTCGAGCGGCAGATGGTGGCCGTGCTCCTCGACGGCCGCGGTCGGCACGATGACGAGCGCGTCGCGCTGGGCGTACGACTGGATCTCGGGCCAGGTGAGCTTCGCGTAGCGGACTTCGGGCGTGTGGGTCATCGGTCAGGGCCTCCAGGAGGTATCGGGCTCGAGCGGGAACGCGGGGGTGGCGCGCTGGCGGTACGGGAGCCCGGAGAAGTCGGTCATGGACGCTCCGGGCGCCTCGGCGTCGATCACGTCTGCCACGAGCGGGCCGAAGGCGGCGCGGAAATGGCCCTTCACCTTCAAGGCGAGGACCCGGAAGTCGGCGACGTCGACGCCGAGCATGGCGAGCATCGCCGGGTCGTTGACGCTGGCGCGCCCCTCGCTGATCCCGACGAGGACGTTCCCGACGCGCAGCAGGGCGCTGCGGCCGAGGCTCTCGCGCTTGCCGTGCATCATCGGCCCGACGCACGTGTACTGGCCGTCCGACAGGCGCTCGACGCGGGCTTCGACCACGACCGGATCGCCGTGGTGCGGGTTCACCTTGCCGCCTAGCGCGAAGGTCGCGCGCGCGCCCTCGCCCGCCGCGAACGCGGCGTCGACGCTCTCCGGGTCGAACAGGATGCCGACGAAGGTGCGGTCGGCGTCGCGGTCGACCAGCAACCGCAACAGCGTCGGCGTGTCGCCGGTGCCGCCGCTGCCGGGGTTGTCCGCGACGTCCGCGAGGACGACGGGGTGGCGCTCCGCACGCAGCGCGCGCTCGACGGCCGCCGGTGCCGACTCGAGGGTCGCGAGGAACTCACGCCGCGACGCCCAGAACGCGCTCGCGACCTCTTCGGCGACGGCCTGAGCGTGCTCGGCACCACCGCGAGAGTTGACGACGACGCAGGCGCGATCGAACGGGACGTCGGCGTACGGGAACCCGCCGTAGATGCCCACCTCGACCAACTCCGGGGCGGCCGCCATGCGCTCGGCCGCCAGGGCTTCGACGCGCGTCATCGGCCCGTCCGGATCGATCGTGCGCATGCGGATGCTCGGGAGCATCATCGGAAGCGGCACGAAGGCCGAGGCGACGCTCGTGCGCCCCTCGACGACCGCGCGACGGGTGGCGGCGGCCGCGGTGCGGCCGCACGCGGCCATGTCGACGTGCGGGTAGGTCTTGAAGGCGACGAGCACGTCGGCCTCGGCGACGATCTCGGGGGTGACGTTGGCGTGCAGGTCGAGCACCACGCCGACCGGCCGGTCGCCCGCCATGGCGCGCACGCGGACCAGCAGATCGCCTTCCGGGTCGTCGTACCCCTCGGCGACCATCGCGCCGTGCAGGGCGAGGAGCACGGCGTCGTACCCGTCCCCGAGCGCCTCGAGGCGCGCGAGGAGGTCGTCGCGGAGCGCCTCGTAGGTCGGTCGGTCCAGAGGTCCCCCTGGGCACGCGCGCGCGTGCATGAGCGGGAGGACGGTCGCGCCGACCCCCTCGAGGTCGTCGAGGAAGCCGCCGACGATGCTGTTGACGCCCCGGTGCTCGGTCACGACGTCGCCGCCGACGGTGTACTCGCCGCCTCGGCCAACGAAGTCCGCCATGGTGGTCGGGATGCCGGTGAAGGAGTTGGTCTCTTGGGCGATGCCGCCCACGGCGACGCGCGGAGCATTCATGGATGCCTCCAAGGGCGCTGCGTCAGCCACGGAACTGACCCCGCAGGCGCGGGTCGAGCCGCTCCTGCAGGCCGTCGCCGAGCAGGTTGAGGGCCAGGACGAGGACCGCGATGAGCAGGCCCGGGATGACGGTCATGCTGGGGGCTTGGTAGATGTAGACGCGCCCGTCGCTGAGGATGCCGCCCCACGTGGGGGTGCCGACGGAGCCGGTGACGCCGAGGAACGACAGGGCGCTCTCGGCGATCACCGCGAGCGCGAAGATGTAGCTGAGCTGCACGATGATCACGTCGACGATGTTGCGCAGCACGTGGCCGACCAGGATGCGGTCGTCGCGGGCGCCGAGCGCGTGGGCGGCCGTCACGTACTCCTGTTTGGAGACGCTCAACACCACCCCGCGCACCAGCCGCGCGATGCGCGGCGTGTAGACGATCGCGAGCGCGATGATCGTGTTCGAGATGCGCGGCCCGAGCGCCGCGACCAGCCCGAGCGCCAAGACGACGCTCGGGAACGCGAGCAACCCGTCCATGACCCGCATGATCACGTTGTCGAGGCGAGTGTAGTAGCCCGCGAGCAATCCGAAGAGCACCCCAGCGGCTCCGGCGAGGAGGGCCACCGCGGCGCCGACGCCCAGCGTCGTCTTCGTGCCCGCCACCATGCGCGCGAACAGGTCGCGACCGAACTCGTCGGTGCCGAACCACGCCGCGCCGCTGGGCGCCCGCAAGCGTTCGATCACGTTCTGGGCGCTCGGATCGGCGGTGAACGAGGGCCCGATCAGCGCGATGAGCAGGAAGGCGAGCAGCACGCCCCCGCCGATCGGAACGCCGGGCGAGCCGCGCAGGACGCTGACCAACCGGCGCCACCGGGGCAAGGGACCGGTACGGGTCGTCATCGGGCGCCTCCTCCCGCGCTCACGAGTAGCTGATCCTCGGGTCGATGAAGACGTAGGTCAGGTCGACCACCAGGTTGACGAGGACGTTGAACATGGCGACCAGGAGCAGCGTGCCCTGGATGATCGGATAGTCGCGCTGCTGGATCGCCTGCAAGATGAGGCGCCCCATGCCGGGGATGCCGAAGACGGTCTCGGTGACGATCGCACCACCGAGGAGCACGCTGAAGCTGACGCCCACGACGGTTACGACCGGGATGAGCACGTTCCTCAGCGCGTGCCGCAGCAGCACGCGGCGCGGTCGCATCCCCTTCGCGCGCGCCGTCCGGATGTAGTTCTCCTGGAGCACCTGGAGCGTGGCCGTCCGGCTGAGGCGGGCGACGAATCCGGCCTGGCTGAACCCGAGCGCGAGGACCGGGAGCACCAGGTAACGCACCGATTCGAAGCCCTCCGTGAACGGGGACCGGTACCCCGTGGCCGGGAGCCACTGCAGCTCCACGGCGAAGACGATGATGCCGACGAGGCCGAGCCAGAAATAGGGGATCGAGATACCGGCGACCGCGACGACCATGAGCAGGCGATCGATGACGCTGCCCGCCCGCGACGCCGCGAGGATGCCGAGCGGGACGCCGAGCAGCACGCCGACCAAGGTGGCGGCGACGGCCAGGACGATGGTGGGCTCCAGACGCTCGGCGATCGCCCGGATCACGGGGCGCTGCTGCACGATCGAATCGCCCAGGTCGCCCGTTACGGTGCGCGCCAACCAAGCCACGTACTGGACCGGCAACGGATCGTTGAGCCGAAGCTCGTCGCGCAGCTCGCGGACCTGGTCCTGAGAGGCGCCGGCCCCGAGCATCACGCTCACCGGATCGCCTGGGATCAGATGCACGAGGCCGAACACGACGGTGCCGACCACCAAGGCGACGGGGATCAGAGCGATCAGCCGGCGGAGGACGTAAGAGAACAAGCAAGGGCTCCTTCATACGAACGCGAACCGAGGAGGGTGGGGGGGTGATCGCCGCTCGTGCGGCGATCACCCCCCCCAGCGATGACGTCAGTCCATCCAGACGCCGTACCAGATGATCTGGTTGAGGCTCGGGTAGCCGTGCACGCGCTCGGAGGAGCCGTACAGGTTGAAGTAGTCGCCGACCTTCACGGCCGGGTTGTACGACCAGTAGTAGCTCTGCAGCTCTTCCCACACCGCGTAGCGGTCCTCGAACGGCTGGTCGAGCGAGAGCTGGTCGAGCAGGGCGTCCTTCTGCTCGTCGCACCAGAACGCGGCCCAGTTGCAGTCGAACGGGAGGTACTGGGTCGGGTCGGGCTGGATCGAGAAGCCGGTCTGGAACACTTCCCACACGCCGGGCTCGTAGCGCCGGGAGAGGATCGTGGCGAAGTCGACGACCTCGAGCTCGACGACGAAGCCGGCCTCTTCCAGGAGCGCCTCCGCGACGACGGCCGTCTCGTAGTAGCCGGCGTTCTCACGGGTGGTGAGCCACCGGATCGGCTCGCCGTCGTAGCTCGACTGCTCCAGCAGCTCGGCCGCGCCCACCACGTCCTTCTGGTTGTACGCCTCGGTGCCGGCGTCGGTCCACCATGCGGTCTCCTGCGGCCAGAGGCCGCCGTCGACGCGGAAGAGCGAGGGGTCGCCGAAGGCCGCGAGCATCATCGAATCCATGTCGAGCGCCGCGACGAAGGCTTGGCGCACGAGCGGGTCGGCCATGATGCCGTTGCTGCTGTTCAACACGAAGTCGAGCGAGCCCTGATACGGGGTGTACAGCTTGAGGTCGGGGTTGGCCGCGAAGCGCGGAAGGCCATCGGAGGGGAGGTTGAGCGCGAAGTCGAAGTCGCCCGCCTCGAGGCCGGCCGCACGGACCGCCGCCTCGGGCGCGACCGTGAGGACCACCGCGTCGAGGTACGCCGCCTTGCCGCCGCCCATGCCGTTCGCCGGCTCGTCGCGGGGGACGAAGCCGTCGTGGCGCTCCAGGCGGACCTGGTTGCCGGACTGGATCGACTCGATGCGGTACGGGCCGGTGCCGATCGGCACCTGGATGACGTCGCCCTCGGCGAGCGCCTCGACCTGGCTCGCCGGCAGGATGGCGGCGGCCTGGTAGGAGAACGCGAGCGCCGAGATCAGCAGGGCGCCGATGGGGCGACTGAAGGTGAACTGGACGGTCGTGTCGTCGAGCGCCTCGAACGACGTGATGTCGGGCGAGAAGTTGCGGCCGGGGGTCGAGAGCTCGAGCCAACGCTCGAGCGAAGCCACGACGTCCGCCGACGTCATCGCCGTGCCGTCCTGGAACACGGCGTCGTCGCGCAAGTCGATCGTGTAGGTCAGGCGGTCGTCGGACGCCTCGAAGCCGTTCGCCAGCTCAGGGATCGGCTGGTAGTCGGCGTCGAGGGTGAAGAGGCCCTCGACGACGCTGCCGAGGACCACGCGCGTGATGAACGCGGTCGAGCGGTGGGGGTCGAGGTTGGACGGATTGCTGTTGATCGCGACGCGCAGCGTGCCGCCGGTCACCGGTTCCTGGGCGAAGCTCAGGGCCGGGACGGCGAACACGGCGAGGGCGAGGCACGCGACGAGCATGCGGCGCAGAGGGTGCAGGGGCATTCGGTCTCCTCTCGAACGAAGGGGGGAGGCGTGGGGTCGGATCAGGTTCGAACGCGTGCGGCGAGCCCCCTTTCCGGGTCGGCGGGCTCGAACCCGAGGTTGCGCGAGACCCGAGCCGCGGCGGCCACGAGCGGGCTGGCCAAGCGGTCTTCGAGGAGCGCCGCCGAGTAGCGGTGGGCGTTCACGGCGACGCCCATGGCGGCGACCGCGTGCCCGTCGTGGTTGAAGATCGGTGCGCCGAGCGACCGCAGGTCGGGGCGCAAGTCGAGGTCGTTGACGGCGTACCCGCGTGCGCGCACGCGCTCGAGGTCCGCGCGGAAGGTCTCCTCGTCGAAGACGCGCGCGCTCGTCGCGAAGGGGAACTCGATCTCGGCGAGGAAGGCCTCGAACTCGAAGGGATCCGAGTGCGCGAGCATGGCACGGCCCATGGAGGTGAAGTGGAGCGGCAGGCTCGACCCGACCCAGAGGTTGGGGAGCACCATGCTGTGCGGCCCCGGGATCCGCAACACGTACACGATGTCGCCACCGGAGCGGACCGAGACGTTCACGGTCTCCCCCGTCCCTTGGGCGAGCTCCTGCATCGCGAGCTGGCTGGCGCGCTGAAGGTCGACGCTCTGCATGTACGAGCGCGCGAGGCGCAGCACCCGCGGGCCGACGCGGTAGGTCTTCGTGGCCGGGTCCTTCTCCAGGTAGCCGAGCTCGACGAGCGTGTACGCGATGCGTTGGGCGGACCCCATCGACAGACCGGACCGACGCGCGATCTCCGACAGCGTGGCCGTCGGCGCGTCCGGCTGGAACGCCTCGAGGACGGCCAACCCCTTGCTCAGCGACTCGATGAACATGCGCCTCCCGATCGTTGGAGTTATCGATGTGCGATAAACCTTACTGCGTACTGATAACATAGCATGGTGGGCGCCCATGCCCTGGGCGCGCGCGCTGTGTACTCGCACGTCAGCTACCGCCGTCATCGGCGCGAAGGTGCGTTCGAAACGGGGCCGCGGTCGTAGCGCTCACATCGTCGAGGGTCGCGTCGCCGAGCAGCTCGACCAGCGTGAGCCCGGCCGCACCGACCTCGAACACCGCTCGGTCGGTGACGATCAGATCGACGCAGCCACGCGCCGTCAAGGGCAGGGAGCAGCGCTCGACCACCTTCGGCGCGCCGTCCCGGTCGACGTGCGTCATCATCACGATCAAGCGCCGAGCGCCGACCGCCAGGTCCATCGCGCCGCCCGCGCCGAGCTGCGGCCGACCCGGCACCGCCCAGTTCGCCAGGTCGCCGGCGGCGCTCACTTGGAGTCCCCCCATCACCGCGACGTCGACGTGACCACCGCGGATCATCGCGAAGGAGTCCGCGCTGTCGAAGTAGCTCGCGCCCGGAAGCGCGGTCACGGGAATCTTGCCGGCGTTGACGGGGTAGTCCATCGCCCCACCGTCCTCGGGCGTGGGCCCGACGCCGAGCATGCCGTTCTCGGTGTGCAGCACCACGCCGTGCTCGGGCCCGATCAGATCGCCGACGAGCGTCGGGATGCCGATGCCGAGGTTGACGACGTCGCCGGGGCGCAGCTCTTCGAGCACCCGATGCGCCATCGCCATGCGCGCCGGGGGCGCTCGCCGCACCCCGGCGTCGACGTGGGCCGAACTGCCGAGGTCCTCGGGTCGGAGGGTGGCCTGCACGAGGACGTCGACGAAGGTGCCCGGCGTGTGGACGTGCTCGGGCGCGATGGCGCCGACCTCGACGATCTCCTCCACCTCGACCACGACGTACGTCGCCGCGCTGGCCATCGCGCGGTTGAAGTTCTGCTCCGTGCGCCGGTACGTCAGGTTGCCCGCCCGATCCGCGCGGTGCGCGCGCAGCAGCGCGACGTCGCCGCGCAGCGCCGGCACCAGCACGTGGTCGACCCCATCGAACGCGCGGACCTCGTAGCGCTCGGCGAGCACCGTGCCGGCGCCGGCCGGCGTGTACACGGCCGGGATCCCCGCACCGCCGGCGCGCAACGCCTCGGCCAGGGTCCCTTGCGGGAGCACCTCGACCTCGAGCGCCCCGGACTGCGCCGCGGCGACGACCTCCGGGTTGCTCGTGAAGTACGAGCCGATGGCGCGCCGAAGCTGCCCGTTGCGCAACAGCCGGCCGCCGCCCAAACCGCGCTCGCCGACGTTGTTGCCGACGTACGTGAGGTCGCGGACGTCGCGCTCGGCGAGCGCGTGCAGCAGGTGCACCGGGTTGCCGGTCATGCCAAAACCACCGACCAGGATCGTGTCGCCCGAGCGCACGCGCGCGACGGCCGCGGCCGCCTCGAGGACGGGGACCGGCTTCACGAGGGCACCGCCACGAGGGTCGCTTCGCCTTGGCCCACCCCGACGCAGAGCGTCGCGAGGCCCAGGCGTGGGCGATCGGGGCGTTCGGGCACGCGCTGGAGTTCGTGGACGAGGGTCGTGAGGATGCGGGCGCCGGAGGCGCCCAGCGGGTGCCCCAACGCGATCGCGCCGCCGTGCACGTTCGTGCGCTCGGGATCGAAGCCGACCTCGCGGATCACCGCGAGCGCTTGCGCGGCGAAGGCCTCGTTGAGCTCGACCCGGTCGAGGTCGCCGACGTCGAGGCCGACGCGCTCGAGCAGACCGCGCGTCGCCTCGATGGGCCCGAGCCCCATCACCCGTGGGTCGATGCCGACCGCCGCAGCGCCCACCCAGATCGCGAGCGGCCGCAGGCCGAGCGCGCGCGCCGTCGCCGCCCGCATCAGCAGCAGCGCCGCCGCGCCGTCGTTCATGCCGCTCGAGTTCCCGGCCGTGACGCTGCCGCCCTCGCGGAACGCCGGCTTCAGGCGCGCGAGCTGCTCGGGCGAGGTGTCGAGCACGAAGGCGTCGCCGTCGCGCTGGTACCGGGGGTGCTCGTCGTGGCGCACCTCGGTGGAGCCGCGGCGGGTGCGGACCGGGACGGGGACGACCTCCTCGTCGAAGACGCCCGCGCTCAGCGCGGCGACCGCGCGCCGGTGGCTCTCGAAGGCGAACGTGTCCTGATCGGCGCGCGTGATCTCGCCGCCGCGGATGGCCCCTTCGCGGCTGCGGTCGACCACGTTCTCCGCGGTCTCCCCCATGGCTTCGAGGGGGAAGCGGGCGGCGAGCGCCGGGTTCGGGAAGCGCCAGCCGAGGCTGGTGTCGTAGGCGGTGGCGTTGCCGGCGGGTCCGAAGGCCACCGGGTTCTTCGGGAAGGCGTACGGGGCGCGCGTCATGCTCTCGACGCCGCCGGCGACCACGACGTCGGCGTCGCCGAGCCGGATCGCGCGGGCGACTTGGTTCACGGCCGTGAGACCGCTGGCGCACAGGCGGTTGACGGTGAACGCCGGGACGGTCTCGGGCAAGCCCGCCAGCAGCGCCGCCATGCGGGCCACGTTGCGGTTGTCCTCGCCGGCCTGGTTCGCGCAGCCCAGTACGACCTCGTCGACGCGCTCGGGATCGACGCCGGTCTTCGCGAGCACGGCGCGCACGACGAGCGCCGCCAGATCGTCGGGTCGCACGTCGGCGAGCGCCCCGCGGTGGCGCCCGATGGGGGTCCGCACGGCGGCCACCACCACCGGGGCGTCGTCGTCCGCGAGGGTGGCGGCGAGGTCGATCGGACGTCGGCGCGCGGCTGGGTGCATGCCGCACCCTAGACGCCCGCCGAACGCTTATCAACTAGCGACGGAGCTTATCGGTCCTCGATAAGAGTACACAGGTGCGCGCGGTGCCGGGGCCACTCACGCCGCTTGCGCCGCGGCGACCTCCAGCACGGTCGCCACGCTCATCACCAGCCGCTCGTGCCCGGGCCGCGCCATCACCATGAAGCCGACGGGCGCCCGCAGTCCGTCCACCAGCGCCGGCACGGTGGCGGCCGGGGCACCCACGTAGTTCGCCACCCTGGGGTTGCGGACGACGCGCGCGTTCGAGGTGGCGAAGGACGGTGCATCGGGATCGGCCACGTCCTCCAGGCGCGGCGGCAGGCACGCCACCGTGGGCGCGACCAGCACGTCGTACCCCTCGAAGGCTCGCCAGAACGCGCGCTCGAGGCGTTCGCGCTCGGCCAGCAACCGCGCCAGGTCGGCGCCGGTCGCGGCGGCGCCCGCGCGGATGCGGCGCACGACCCGCGGGTCGATCCCGGGTTCGCGCGCGTCCAGTAGCCACCCGAAGCCGGCCAGCGCCTCGATCGTGCCCAACCCAGGGGCGGCCGCGTAGACGGCGTCGATCTCCGTGAGCACCGCGCCCTCGACGTCCTGGGGCGCCAGGCCCGCGCGCGCGAGGGCGTCGACGCCCCACGCGAAGCCGGCGGCCACGTCCGCATCGAGGTCGTCGCGCCACAGGTCGACGGGCGCGGCGATCCGCAAACCCTCGAGGTCGTGCGGCGCGAACGGCCACCCACCCTCTCCGCGCATCGCCGACCACAGCACCCAGGCGTCGGCGACGCCGCGCGCGAGCGGCCCCAACGTGTCGAGCGTGCGCGAGACGGGCGCGACCCCATGCATCGACAGGGCGCCGCGGCTCGGCTTGAGCCCCACCAGGCCGTTGAAGGCGGCGGGAATCCGCACCGAGCCGCCCGTGTCCGAGCCCACCGCCACCGAGACCTCACCGCGCGCGACCGCGACCGCGGAACCCGACGAGGAACCCCCCGGCACCCGCGTGGGATCGAGCGCGTTGACGGGCACCGGCGCGTGCTGGTTGAGGCCCAGGCCGGAGAAGGCGAGCTCGGTCATCGTCGTCTTCCCGACGAAGACCGCACCGGCGGCGTCGAGGGCGCGCGCGACGTCGGCGTCCTCGCTCGCCGCCTTCCCGATCGCCGCCAGCGCGGCCGACCCGACGGTGGTGACGTCGCCGGAGGTGTCGATCAGGTCCTTGAGGGCGATGGGCACGCCGTCGAGGAGCCCGCGCGGCCGGCCGCGCGCGAAGCGAGCGTCGGCGGCGACCGCTTGCGCGCGGGCCCGGGTGGCGGTGACGAAGCGGAAGGTGGGACCGGGGTGGAGGACGGCCAGGAGCGCCTCGAGCACGTCGCTCGGGCGGGAACGCCCGCGCCGGTAGGCCATCGCGAGGTCGAGGATGGTGGGGAGGGCCATGCGCGGAGGATAGTCGGTGCGGTGGTGGCTCGATGCCGTGGCCGTGGCCGCGATCGATCGAACCGCCGACACCCCCGAACTATCATGGCCGCATGCGCTTCCGCGACGTCCTCGCGCTCCCCTGCCTGGGCAACGCCCGGGTCGTTGCAGGGCACGCCCACTTGGACCGGGACGTCCACTGGGTGCACGTGCTCGACAACCCCGACGCCGTCGCCTGGGCCCGCCCAGGCCAGTTCATGCTGACGACCGGGTACGCCTGGCCGCGTGAGGCGCGAGGACTGCGGGACCTGTTCCGCGATCTGGCCGCGGCTGGCGTAGCCGGCGTCGGGCTGGCCGTCCCACAGTTCTTCGAGACGTTCCCGGACGAGGTGCGCGAGGATGCGCCGGCGCACGGCTTGGTCCTGCTCGAAGTGCCGTGGGAGGTGCCGTTCGCTCAGGTCACCGAGGAGGTGCACACCGCGCTCCTGGGGGAGCAGACGCGC
>JAABRX010000115.1 GCA_011390675.1 Trueperaceae bacterium
GCACGACGCGCCGCGGTAGCAGGGTCAAACGCTGGTTCGACCGGGCTCCGGCCCGGGGTCGCGTGGCCACGGTCCGTCGATGGACACCCCGCGACGAACGGCCACGTACCATGGCTGCGTCCCGACGTGGCGCGGGCCCTTAGCTCAGTCGGTCAGAGCAGGCGACTCATAATCGCTCGGTCGCGGGTTCGAGCCCCGCAGGGCCCACCAACGCTTCGAGGACGCCGTCCAGGAGGCGATTCGCGAGGTCTGCTGCGAAGTCGTAGGCGAGAGCGCTTCCGGTCACCCGGTGGACCAAGACTCAGGGGGAGCCGAAGCCGAACAGCCAGACGTCCACCGTCCCCGAGCCGGACGCGCCGGGCAGTCCGTCGCACGCGGCCGACAGGAATGCGAAGGTCACGAGGGGACGGCCATCCGTTTCGTCGGTTCCGAAGTAGGTGGCCTGCGCGTAGGTGTCGCCCGCGTTGGGGCCGTCTTCGGAGATCGACGTCTCGGCCGGTCCGACCGTGCAGCTAGATCCGCCCGGGGCGCTGATCGTGACCGTGAGGTCGGCCTCCACGCCGGAATCGAGATCCTCGTACGAGGCGTACGTGCCCAGGTCGCCGAACCCGCCTGGTCGCGACATCACGAGCGACCAGCCGGTCGGCACGCTCCCGGTCCCCGTGATCGCATCTCCGGAGATCGTCGCCGTCGTCCCCTTGATCTCTTCGAAGGTGGTGGGGTCGACCACGGTCCAGCGGAAGTCGGTCGGGTCGCCCCCGCCCCCACCGTCGCCGTCGCCGCCTCCCGACGACGTGGAGGCACCGCAGGCGGCCAGAGCGAAGATGAGGAAGACGGACGCGATGGCGCGGAGCACGAGGTGGGGGCGGATCGGCGTTAGGCGCATGAATAATGTTACTTCATCGGAGCGCGACCGCCGCACGCGATCGCACGTTGGGCGCAGCGACGTCGAGGGATTAGGGGCGGTCCAGGTCGAATCCGTCCGACTCATCGAACCCATCGCAGGTCGTGATCGAGACGATGCACGCATGGACCGACCCTACCTGGGTGAATCGATATGCGTACGGAACGCGCGGGGGCACGCCCGCTTCGATCCGGCCCTGTCGAACGGGCACACGACCACCGGCTTCAGCGTTCGGCCGCCGTGTCGAGCGCCACGCCCTCTTCGAACACGACGGTACGGTCGCGGCCCCCACGTTTCGCCGCGTACAGCGCTCGGTCGGCGTCGTCGGCGAGCGCCGCGGCGAGCGATCGCTCGAGCTCGCTCGGTTCCGGTCGCGTCGGCGCCTCGTCGGCGGCCGCCGCGCGCGCGGCGCTCGACGGCCCCAGGGTCGCGACGCCAGCGCTGATCGTGAGCGGTGCGTCGGCGTGCCCCGAAGGGATCCCCGTCGCCCGGACACGGGTTCGCGCACGTTCCGCGATGCGTTCACCGTCGACGAGGTCGGTCTCCGGGAGGAGCATCGCGAACTCCTCGCCGCCGAGGCGAGCCGCGAGGTCGTTGGCGCGCCCCGTGCTCCGCAACACCTCGGCTACCTGGCGCAAGACTCGGTCGCCCTCGCTGTGGCCGAGCGTGTCGTTGACCAGCTTGAAGTGGTCGAGGTCGAGCGTGATCAGCGTCAGCGGTCGGCCGTACCGCACCGAGCGCGCGACCTCTTTGGCCACCACGTCGTCGAAGTGGCGGCGGTTCGCGAGACCGGTCAGTTCGTCCGTGCGGGAGAGCTGCGACAGCTCCAGGTTGGCGAGCAGTGAGGCGCGGCGGTAGCGGTCCTCGAGCACGCCCACCCACGCCAGGCCCGTGGTCGCGAAGAAGACCATGTTGGTCATGAACAGCACCACGCTGGCCGTCCCTTCGGTGTGCTCGGCGTCCGCGTTCGCTGCGAACCAGAGCGTGCGCCAGATCATCGTGATCGTGATCGCGACCACGAGGCCGAACAGCGTCCGGTACGCGGCGCTCGGCTCGCGGCGTAGCCCGGACGCCAGCATGCCGACCTCGATCGCCTGCGTCACCAGGAAGTACGTCCCGAGGATCGTGAGGCGCAACGACGCGGAGGGCTGCACGAAGATCACGAACATGATGGCCGCGATCACGAGCCCTGCCAACAGCGCGAGCGTCCGCAGGGGAGCTCGCCGCTGGAGCAGTTGCGCGATCGCCTGGACGTAGAAGACGGGCGAGATCGCCATGGCGGCGTCCGCCACCGCGATGCCGACGCCGTCGGGGAACCACGCCTCGAAGCCGAGCACCGTCAAGCCGAAGGCGTGCAGCGCGATCGCCCGGAGCAGGGCGCCGTACCCGGTCGCGTCCCGATGACGGCTGTAGAGCAGCGCCATGACGGTGGTGACCGACAGGCCGACGACGCCGGTGGCGAGGGTCAGGGTGGGGACCGAGATCGTCAGCATGCGTCTGGCAACGGTACCGCCCTCATGCCGATGCTTTCGGGATGTCCCGGAACGCCCGCTAGGGTCCGGCCACGCTCTGGGCGATGAGGTTCGCCGTGCTGAAGAAGCTGAGGAAGAGCCCGCCGGTCACGAACATGGCGGCGCGGACGAGCTTCTCCGCCGGTCCGCTCTGGGCGAGGCTTCGGTCGCTGAGCCCACCGCGAAAGTAGGCCGCCAGCTGAACGAGGCCGACGAGGACGCCGAGCACGCCGGCCGCGAGCAGGATCCACCACATGCTTCACCTTACCTACCCGATCGAACCGCGCCTGGTTCCGTCATGCCGGCCCACCCGTGCGGGCTGCTGCGTCGATCGGCGCGACCACGTAGCCGGCCGCGTCCCGTCCGCCGAGCTTGGCTTGGTACATCGCGTCGTCGGCCGCTCGGAGGACCGCGCGAGGATCGGCGCCATCGTTCGGGTAGAAGCCGACGCCGATGGACGCTCGAACGTGCACCGTCGTGCCGGCGACGTCCACGGGTCCGCGGACGAGCGCGACGAGCTTCTGCGCCAGGCTGCCGGCCTCGTGCGGTTCCGACATCTCGGGGAGGATGAAGACGAACTCGTCGCCATGGAGCCGCGCCACCATGTCGCTCGCGCGAAGAGCGCGCCGAAGCCGCCGCGCCACCTCGATCAGGATGGCGTCGCCGCTCGCGTGGCCGAGGTCGGCGCTCAGGGAATCGAAACCGTCGAGGGCCAGGAACAGGACCGCGAAGGGCCGTCCGTGCCGGTCCGCGGAGGCGATGGCCTCGCGCAGCTTCTCCTCGAACAGAAGGCGGTTCGGGAGTCCCGTCAGCGCATCGTGGTGGGTGAGGTGGCGCAGGATCGCGACGTTCTCCTGCAACTCGAGCTCGGCACGCTTCCGATCCGTGACGTCGCTGAACAGCACGGCCACCCTGCGTTCATCGTGCTCCTCGGTGCGGAAGGCGTAGACGTCGAACCAGCGACCCAGCGCATCGGCGTAGGCCACGAACCGCGTCGGTTCGCCCGTCAGCGCGACGGCGCCGAAGGCGTCGAACCAGACGGGCTCCAGGTCGGGCACCAGCTCCGCGACCGTCCGACCCCGCGGGTCGTCCAGCCCGGAGTGACGCGCGAACGCCGGATTGACCTCGACGCACCGGAAGTCGATCGGCCACTCGTGATCGTCGGCGATCGCCTCGAGGACGCAGAACCCCGCGTCGATGGACTCGAAGAGGGACCGGTACCGGTGCTCGGAGATGGACAGCTCGTGCCGGGCCCGGACCTGCTCGGAGACGTCGCCGAAGTAACACACGAGGCCGTCGCGGCCGTCGGGTAGGCGGATGCGGTCCATGCGCCAGTCGTAGTACTCCGTGACCCTGGGGTCTGCGTGCACCACCGCCAGCTCCGGCTCGTCGTAGGAGACGCCGGTCGCCATCGTGCGGCGCGCGGCCGCGACCATCTCGGCGGCTCGGTCCTGCTGCCAGACGCCGCGAAGGGTCTCTTCGTAGTCGCGACCGAGGAGATCGGGAACGTCGCCGAACAGCGTGCACGCCGCGGGGTTCACGTCCACGATCCGGAAGTCGGCGTCGAGGAGGTATACGCCGATCGGTGCCTTCTGGACCAGCGTGCGGAACTGCTTGCTCCGGTGGGCGAACTCGTCCTCCGCCAGCTTGCGCTCGCTGATGTCGGTGAAGTGCACGGCCACCCGCATGCGTTCGGGTCGCCCGAACGGCCAGGCGTACACCTTGAACCACCGGCGCAGCAGCTGGATCTCCTCGACGAAGCGGGCCGGCTCGCCGGTACGGGCCACCTGCCCGTACGTTTCGATCCAGAACGGCTCGATCTGCGGCAACACCTCGCGCACGGTGCTTCCGAGGACCTCGCCCAGGCCGGTGTGGTCCTCGAACGCGCGGTTGACCTCGACGAAGCGGTAGTCGACGGCGGTGCCCGCGGCGTCGACGATCATCTCGATCACGCAGAACGCCTCGTCGAGCGCATCGAACACCGTTCGATACGAGGCAGTGAGGGCCTCCTCGGTCGCAGCGAGGACGGCGTCGGTGGGGACGTGGGCGACTTCGTGCATGGCCTTGGAGCGTAGCGCCCTGGCGCGAGGACGCGGTCCCCATTCGCACCAGCGCCTGGGTGGCCGCTATCCCGCGTCCGCCCGGCCGCCGTCCGCGAGCGCGCCCTCGCCCTCGATGCGCACGCGGCTCCGAGGAAGGTAGCGTCCGCCGTCCCAGTCGCGCACGAAGGCGACGAGTTCCTCGCGGACGTGGCAGTGGAGGTCCCAGGCGGTGCTCGCGTCCTCGGCGCTGCACAACACGCGGACCTGCAGCGTGTCCTGCGTGGCGTCGATGACCTGGAGCTTCGGTTCCTGGCTTCGATCCCAACCCTCGGCGGCCTCGAGCACCTCGATGTACCGGTCCCGCAGGACCTCGACCGGCGTTCGGTAGTCGACGTGCAGGATCACCGGCAGGATCATGTTCGTTTCGGTCATCGCCCAGTTCTGGAACGGGTGGGTGATGAGGTAGCGGTTCGGCACGGCGATCCGGCGCTCGTCCCAGGTGCGGAGGATGACGTAGGTGTACGTGATGTCCTCTACCGTGCTCCAGTGCTCCTCGAAGTAGACCGCGTCGCCGATCCGAACCAGCTTGGTCAAGGCGATCTGGATGCCGGCCACGATGCTGCTCAGCGAGTCCTGAGCGGCCACGCCCAGAACCAGCCCGGCCAGCCCGGCAGACGCGAGCAGCGACGCCCCCACCGTCCGGAACGCCGCGAACTGGGCCAACGCGATGGCGAGGCCGACCAGCAGCACCACGAACACGATGGTGCGGCGGGCGACCGACAGGTTGGTGCGGCTCCGCTGCGTTCCCTTCTGGTCGGACTCCCCCCAACCGCCGAGCCACTTCTGGACGACGAACTCCGCGAGCGAGTTGGCGCCGTTCTTGGCGAGCCAGGTGACCGCGATGACGAACAGGGCCGTCAGCGTCGTCGAGACCCACCGCCCGGGCGCCCCCGAGAGCGACAGCAGCGTGCTGCTCGTCAGCCACAGGACCGAGACGGTCGCCAGCACCGCCAGCGGCCGTGCCACATGGCCGACGAGGTCGCGGACGCGCCGACGATCCGAGCTCGCCAAGGACCGCAGCACCACGCGCTGGAGGCCCATCCCGATGGCGCTGGAGAGCACGACGAGCAAGACGAACCCCAACCACTGCCACACCGGCGTGGCGCCGTACCGGGTCAACGTCCACCCCGGCGCGTTCCGTTCGATCCAGCCGGGGCCATGCCGCTCGTACAGGGCGTCGATGGAGCGCACCGTGCTGCGCGCGATCAGCCAGACGAGGGCCCGGTCGGGGGTCTGCACGCGCTCCAGGCGGATCTCCACCGGCGCGGTGGCGCCCGAGATGGATCCGATCCGCAGGTTGTGCCGCGGCGCCGGCGCCGCGGCGACCTCGTCCTCCACGGACGCGGCAGCCAGGTCGCGCGCACCGTCGGGGCGGTCGGGAACCTCGCTCCATTCGATGCCGAGGCGGCGGTCGAGCACGAAGTAGAGCTTCTCCGCGAGCTCGGGACCCTGGTCGCGCCGGTCGGCCATCGACAGGTCGGAGAGGTTCAGGACGCCGGCGGCCAGGTCGAACCGCCCGACCGCCCCGGCTTCGAGGAACGTCTCGAGCGCGGAGCGCGGCGTTCGGAGCACGACCGCGAGATCGAGGTCGTCCGTCCACGGGCCGAGGTCGGAGGCGAGTTCGACGCCGATGCGCTCCGCCGGGGTCGGCTCCGCCGCTGCGGCCCACGGCGCCCCGAGGATCGCGGCGCACGCGAGCCAGAAGGCGAACCGAAGCATCGATCGCGCATCCATCAAGCGAGTATGGCACCGAGGCTTCGGCGAGCCAGGTACGAGCGAGGAGCCGCCGGGAGCTGGGCGGTACGCCCTATGCGGGCAGGCGCCTCTGCCGGCTAGCGATCTCAGCCTTCGGTCGCCCGATCCTCGCCGAGGAACGCCAGGACGCGCTCCATGAGCAACGCGGCGGCCTCGGGATCGTACGCGGCGAGCGAGGAATCGGCGAAGAGGTGCTCCTCCCCTGGGTAGAGCCACAGTTCGGCTTGGTCGGACGACGCCGCGAGCGCTTCGGCGGCCTCCCGATCCTCGGCGAAGTAGGGATCGTCCTCCTTGCCGTGGATCTGCACCGGAACATCCGCCGGCCACGCTGCACCGAACTCCGACACCGGGAGGCACGAGTACATGAGCAGCGCTCCGCGCGCACCGACCCTGGTCTGGGCGAGCTGCTGGGCGATCGCGACTCCGAAGGAGAACCCGGCGAACACGGCGTCGTGCCCGATGGGTTCTGCGGCGGCGACCCCGCGCTCGGCCAGCGCACCGAAGCCGACGCCGCGCGCGTACGTCATGCCCTCTTCGAGCGTCTCGAACACGCGCCCATCGAACAGGTCGGGCGTGTGCACGATGTGGCCCGCTCGCCGCAGCTCGTCGGCGAACGACCGAATGCCCTCGGTGAGCCCCTGGATGTGGTGGTAGAGCACGACCTCGGCCATCGACGAACCTCCCCGAAGAACGATCCACGATAGTCGAACGTTCCCCGATGTGCCTCGGAGCGTGCACGGCTTCGCCGTTGGCGTCTGCCCGACCGACCACCCGGTTCGACCCGCCAACGGCGACGACGGATCCCTGCGAACCGGACCCAAGACGCGTACCTCATGCGTACGGCTCACTCGACGCCTTGGGGCTTAGCGTGAACGCTACGAACGCGAGGTGGGGCCATCCAACGCTTGCAGGCGTACCGCCGCAAACGAGACTTCGAGCGCACGTCGGAACCGGCGGGGGGTGAGGCGGCGGTCGTGGACCGGAAGCGCTTCGTGATCCAGAAGCATCGAGCGACGCACCTGCACTACGACCTGCGCCTCGAGCAGGGCGGCGTGCTGCGCAGCTGGGCGCTCCCGAAAGGCCCCAGCCTGGTGCCCGGTGAGAAGCGCTTGGCCGTCGAGGTCGAGGACCACCCGCTCGAGTACGGCGAGTTCGAGGGGACGATCCCCAAAGGCGCGTACGGCGGCGGCACGGTCATGCTCTGGGACCGAGGGCATTGGGCGCCCACGGGCGACGGCGTGCGCGACGGCCGCATCGACTTCGAGCTCGAGGGCGAGAAGCTCCGCGGCACCTGGACGCTCACGCGTACGGGCCGCTCGGGAGGTGACGACGCCAACTGGCTCCTGATCAAGCGGACCGACCGAGGCGCGCCACCCCTCGAGCCGGACGACGACCACAGCGTCCTGACCGGTCGGACCATGGCGCAGATCGATCGGGGCGAGGAGGCGGTGCACGAGGACGTGGGCACCGACCTCGGCACCATCGAGGGAGCGAAGCGCGCGAAACCCGCCGCCGAGCCCGCGCTGCAGCTCGCGACCCTCGCCGACGCGGCGCCGACGGGCGACGACTGGATCCACGAGATCAAGTACGACGGCTACCGCGTGCTCGCGCACGTGGAGGACGGCCAGGTCCGGCTGCGCACCCGCAACGGGCACGACTGGACCGACCGCTTCCCCGAGATCGCGGCGGCGCTGGGGCGCTTGCCGGTGCGCCTCGCGCGGCTCGACGGCGAGGTCGTGGCCCTGCGCGCCGGCGGCGTCAGCAGCTTCGGGGCGCTGCAGGAGGCGCTCGCGAGCGGCAAGACCGCGCGTCTGCGATTCCAGGTCTTCGACGTGCTGCATCTGGACGATCACGACCTGCGGGGCGTGGCGCAGCTCGCGCGCAAGGAGGTCTTGGCGGGGCTCGTGGCGCGCGCGGGCCCCGCGCTCGATGGGCTCGTGCGCTACACCGACCACGTCGTCGGCCAAGGCCCCGCGTTCTTCGACCAGGCCTGCCGGATGGGGCTCGAGGGGATGATCAGCAAGCGCGCCGACGCGCCGTATCGCGCGGGGCGGGGCACGCGCTGGCGCAAGGTCAAGTGCACGCGGCGCGACGAGTTCGTCGTCGGCGGGTTCACGCCACCGAAGGGCTCGCGCTCCGGGTTCGGCGCGCTGATGCTGGGCGCGTTCGAGGGCGACGCGCTCCGCTACGCGGGGCGCGTGGGGACCGGCTTCGACGAGCGCACGTTGCGGCGGCTCGCCGAGCGGCTCGAATCGTTCGCGCGACCGACGTCGCCGTTCGCGGACGACGTGCCCGATGCCCGGGGGGCCACCTGGACCGAGCCCGAACTGGTCGCCGAGGTCGGGTTCGCGGAGCGGACCCGGAGCGGCGTCCTGCGGCACTCGACGTTCCTGGGGTTGCGCGAGGACAAGCCGGCCCGCGAGGTCGCCTGGGTGGCGGAGGATGCGGCCAGCGCACAGGGGTTGGTCGCGGCGAAGGGCTCGTCGAGCGGCGGCGGTGGCTCGTCGGGGCGCAAGCCACCGCGTTTGCGCCAAGGCGAGGCGCTCGTCGCCGGCGTCCGGCTCACCAACGCCGACCGGGTGCTCTACCCGCAGCAGGGCATCACCAAGCGCGACCTGGCTGAGTACTACGCGAGCATCGAGGCGCACGTGCTGCCCGGGATGGTCGATCGACCGCTGGCGCTGGTGCGCTGCCCCGAGGGCCGCGCCAAGGAGTGCTTCTACCAGAAGCATCCGGGCAGCGCCTTCCCGCGCGACCTGCCGCGCATCGACATCACCGAGAAATCGGGCACGCACGCGTACGCCTTCGTGCGCGACCTCGCCGACCTGGTGGGGCTGGTGCAGGCCGGCGTGCTCGAGGTCCACGTGTGGGGGGCGCGCGTCGACGACGTCGAACGCCCCGACCTGATGGTCCTCGACCTCGATCCCTCGCCCGGCGTCGACTGGGCCGTGACGCGCGCTACGGCGCGCGACCTGCGGGCGCGGATCGACGGCCTCGGGCTCACGAGCTTCCTGCGCACCACCGGCGGCAAGGGCCTGCACCTGGTGGTCCCGCTGGCTCGGCGCCAGGGGTGGGACGAGGTCAAGGCGTTCGCACGCGCGCTGTGCGAGCGGCACGCCGCCGACGACCCCGAGCGGCTGACCACCCAGATCTCGAAGGCGAAGCGCGAAGGCAAGGTGTTCCTCGACTACCTGCGCAACGGCCGCGGCGCGACGGCGATCGCCAGCTTCTCGACCCGCGCGCGCGAGGGCGCGCCGGTGGCGGTGCCGATCCGCTGGAGCGAACTCGACGCATCGCTCCGTGCCGACGCGTACGACGTGGGCAACGTGCGACGCCGGCTCGCCGCGCTCCGCAGCGATCCGTGGGCGGGCTACGCGGACGCCGCGCGCTCGATCACGGCCGCCATGCGCAAGGAGGTGGGGTTGCGATGACCGACGTCGACGGACTCTGCGGACGCCCTGGTGGCTCCAGCGTGGCGACGCGATCTGCCTGGATTGCGGCGACGCGTTCCACCCCGAAGCCATGGTCCGCTGCCAGGACTGCGACGAGTTGGTGTGCGCCACGTGCGTGGTCGAGGTGCGCGGCGACGGCGACGTCTCGGTGGTCTGCCACGCTTGCGCCGAGGCGCGCGGCTGATGGCGGTGCGCGCGATGTGGAAGGGCGTGGTGCGCATGGGCGACGTCGCGACGCCCGTGAAGCTCTACTCGGCCGTAGAGGACCGCAGCGTCCGCTTCCGGCTGCTCGAGCGGGCGTCGCAGACGCCGGTCAGCCAGAAGCTGGTCGACCCGGTAGCGGGCACCGTCGTGGCGTACGAGGACACGCGCCGCGGCTTCGTGACCGACGACGACGAGTTGGTGCTGCTCGAACCCGATGAGCTCGAGGCGCTCGAACCCGAAGCCTCCCGCGACATCGACGTGGTGCAGTTCGTGCCGCCCGAGGCGATCGACCACCGCTGGTACGTGCGCCCCTACTACCTGGGCCCCGACGGCGACCTGCCGCGCTACACGGCCTTGGCAGCCGCACTGGCGAAGGTGGGGCGCGAGGGCGTGGCCCACTGGACGATGCGGACCAAGGCGTACGTGGGCGCGCTCCGGCTCCATCTCGGCTACCCGGTGCTGGTCACCCTGCGCAGCGTGGACGAGGTGGTGCCGGTGGAACGGGTCGAACGCCCCGCCTGGAAGCCGCTCGACGACCGCCAGCTGAAGATGGCGCGGCAGCTGCTCGAGATGCTCGAGGCGCCGTTCGAGCCGGACGCCTACCGGGACGCCTACCGCGAGCGAGTCGAGGAGCTGATCGAGGCCAAGCGCGAGGGCGAGCGCCCGAAGCCGCCCAAGAAGCGCACCAAGCGGCCCGTGCGCGACCTCGATCGGGCGCTCGAACGTAGCCTGAGCGCGGGGGGCGGCCGTGCCTAAGGGGTCGAAACCGCACAAGGCTCGGCCGATGTGGTCGGGCACGGTCGCCTTCGGCCTGGTGGCGCTGCCGGTGCAGCTGTTCCCCGCCAACCGGACCACCCGCGCCTCGCTGCGCATGGTCAGCGGGGACGGGCAGCCGTTGGAGCGTCGCTACTTCGCGTCCGACGACGACGCTCGGCCGCTCGAGTCCGACGCCATCGTGCGCGGCTTCCCGATCGGCGACGACCGCTTCGTGGTCGTCGAGGACGAGGAGCTGGAGGCGCTCGACCCGGACAAGTCGCACGAGATCGACCTTTCGCGCTTCGTCGCCGCGGACGAGGTCGATCCGATGCTGTTCGAGCGCGGCTACTTCCTGGCGCCCGACCGCGGAGCGCTCAAGGCCTACCGGCTGCTCGCCAAGACCATGGAGGAGGCCGGCCGGATCGGGATCGCGACCTTCGTGATGCGCGACACCGAGTACCTGGTCGCGATCATCGCCGAAGACGGCATCCTGCGCGCCCAGACGCTGCGCTTCCACGACGAGCTGCGCTCGCCCGAGGACGTGGGCTTGCCCGATCTCGGCGACGCGGACGCCCCCCTGCGGAAGGAGGCCGAACGCGCGATGAAGCGCCTCTCGGCCGACGACCTCGACCGTTCGCACCTGCGCGACCGCGCCACCAAGCGCCTGCTCGACCTGGTCGCGCGCAAGCGCAAGGCCGGCGAGGACGTCGTCGAGCTGGCGGCGGATTCGGCGGAGGCGCCTGCCGACGAGGTCGACCTGATGCAGGTGCTCAAGCAGAGCCTGGAGCAGGCCGACGAGGGGGACGAGGAAGCGACGACCGACCTCGGCGAGCGCACCAAGAGCGAGCTCTACGAACGTGCCCAGGCGCTCGACATCGAGGGCCGCAGCAGCATGACCAAGCAGGAACTGGTCGAGGCGATCCGCGCGGCGTCCTGAGGCGGCGCGCATTCGCTCTCATCGAACCGACCATCCTCGAAGTCGTACGGCTCCGAGCCCTGCAGGGCCCGCCGAACGTCGCCACCGAGCCGCGCCGGCCCCGCGGCGGCAGACCCGACGGCGTGCACCGTGCTCGGAGCCGTATCCTGGCTAGGTTCGTGTACGGGCCGGAGCCCAGCGGACGGTGAGCGTCCGTTGCGAGCCCCGCCGCGGTTTGGGTCGCCCGAGAGGTGGCAGACGGTGGAGAGCGCTGAGGATCTGCAGGCACGGACCCGAGACCCGATCCCTGGAACGGACGCCCGGCTTGGCCAGGAGGGTCGTGGCCTCGGCGCACGCTTCGCCCACTGGGCCTTCTCGGCGCCGCTCCGTCCCAAGATTCTGCTCAGCCTGTTGCTGCTGGGCATCGTGGCGCTGCTCGACACCGTGACGGGCAACGAACTCAGCTTCTCCATCTTCTATCTGGCCCCGGTCTCGTATGCCGGGGCCTCCATCTCGCGTCGCGCCGGCTTGGTGGTCGCCATCCTCTCCTCCGCGACTTGGGGGTACCTCGAGGTTACGACCGGGTCCTTCTCGGTCGCCTGGATCCCGTACTGGAACGCCGGAGTCCGGCTCGGTTTCTTCGTGCTCGTCAACGAGCTCATCGAGGGGTTGCGAAGGTCCCACGCGACGCAGCGAGCGTTGGCACGCCAAGATTCGCTCACCGGGATCGCCAACGCGCGGGTCTTCCACGAACACTCCGAACGGGCGATCGCCACCAGCCGTCGGACGCGTCGTCCGCTCACCGTCGCCTACGTCGACCTCGACCGGTTCAAGCAGGTGAACGACGCGTTGGGCCACTCGGAGGGCGACCGCCTGCTGCGCACCGTCGCCGGGGTCCTCTCCGACCACGTGCGGTCCACGGACGTCGTGGCACGCCTCGGCGGGGACGAGTTCGGCGTCCTCATGCCGGACACGGATTCGGCGTCCGCACGGACTTCGCTCGAGCGCATCGCGGACGCACTCGCTCGCGAGGTGGGCACGCAGTGGCCGGTCGGCGCGACGATCGGTGCCGTCACGTTCGTCGAACCCCCTCCGAGCGTCGACGTCGCCCTGCGCGAGGCGGACGCCCTGATGTATCGGGGCAAGGCCGAAGGACGCGGACGGATCGTGCAGGCGCCGTGGCCGGGACCCACGGACCGCGCCGACGAGCCGTCCGGCGGACCGACGACGGCGACCGTCGCTTAGGTCGCTCCCGTTGCACGCGGCGCGTCGATCGGCGTGGGCGCGCATCACCTGGGTACCGGAAGAGCTCGGCGGAGCCGGAGGGCAGATGCGCCGTGAACTGGTCGATCCCGGGCGGTCGCGAAGCCAGACTGGCCGCTGCCCGAAGAACGACCGGCTCGGCCCCGCGTTCCCGTGAACCGCGCACCCCGGAAGCGGAGCCGATGTCCCCCGCCGCCTCAGGCCTCGACGTCGGGCACCATCGCCAGCAGCGCGTCGACGAAGAGGTCGAAGTCCGCGTGGGTCGAGCGGTGGTTGCCGATGGCCACCCGCAGGCAGTACTTCCCGTCGAGGGTGGTGTACGACGGCACCGCGACCCCGCTCTCGTGCATGCGCATGAGCAGCTCGCGGTTGAGCACGTCCAGGCGATCTTCGCTCCAGCCCTCGGGGCGGACGCGGAAGCAGACGATGTCGAGGCCGACGGGCGCCATCAGTTCCAGCTGCGGCTCGCGTTCGACGCGCGCCGCGAGGTGGTGGGCCTGGTCGACGTTGCGCTGCATCATCCGGCCGTAGACGTCCACGCCGCGGTCCATCCACGACAGCCAGACCTTGAGCGCCTTGAAGTCGCGCGAGGTCTCGAGGCCGTACTCGGTGAGCCACGTGGCGCCGCCCGCGAGGCCGCGAGGCGCATGCGCCAGGTAGGCGGGCGAGGTCGCGAAGGTCGCGTGCTGCTCGGTCGCGTCGCGCACGAGCACCAGGCCCGCCTCGAAGGGCACGTGCATCCACTTGTGCAGGTCGAAGGCGATCGAGTCGGCCCGCTCGATGCCGCGCAG